>DASVEQ010000001.1:0-8465 GCA_036380455.1 Candidatus Limnocylindria bacterium
GCCTTCGCCCGCTCGATCGCGCCGGCGCCGCTGGCGGTGCACGTCACGAACGAGCCGGAGACGGCCGATGCGCTGCGCGCCCAGTGGGCGGAGGTCGGCGGCGGCGCCGAGCTCGTGATCGTCGAGTCACCGTATCGCGCCCTGATCGGCCCGCTGGTGCGCTACCTCGACGCGCTCCAGCGACAGGACCCGAGCCGCAGGATGCTCGTCGTGCTGACCGAGGTCGTCCCACGCCATTGGTGGGACAACCTCCTTCACAACCAGACGTCGCTGCGCCTGAAGCTCCGCCTCTTCTTCCGACGCAACACCGTCGTGGCCGATGTCCCCTATCACCTCGATGCGCATCGGGACCGAGGCTGATCGACCGGCCACACCGCGCGTCCGCGAGGGGCGGGATCGCCATCAGGTATCCGCCGAACGTCGGCCGGGGCTCAGCGGATGTTGCGGTTCACCCGGAACAGGTTCTCGGGGTCGTACGTGGCCTTGGCCGCCTGGAGCCGCTGGTAGTTGCCGCGGTAGGACTCGACGGTGCGCTCGTCGGGCTCGTCATCAGTCTGGAAGTTCACGTAGTTTCCGCCGGTCGAAAACGGCTTCATGGCCTGCCAGGCTCCGCGAACCCATTCGCGGTTCGCATCGGCGGCAGGCGATTCCGGCGCCCACATCGCCTGCGTGACGCACGCGAATGCCGCCTCGCGATTGCCGACAGCGCCCTCGTCCTCTGGATGCTCACTCAGCGCCCCGGCGATGTGGAACAGCACGATCTGGTTTGCGGGCGCCTTCAGGTCGACGAATTGCTCCTGGTAGGCGGCGAGCAGTCCATCCGAGAGACCTGGGACGAATTCCGACTTCCAGTAGTAATGCATGCCCTTCGGCTGAGTGGCGTCGAGCATCGACTGCTGTGCGGTGTAGTCCTTCAGCTGCACGAGATTGGCGAGCGGCTCGCCGAGCGCCGTGAGCGGCTCGAGATCGACCCGCGCCTCATCCGGAGTGCCCGAGTGGCAGACGACCACCAGGATGATCGGGGTGCCGTGCGCCGATTCGGGAAGCCATGGCGCCGGCGGCGCATTGCGGCGGAGAGTGGCGAGCGTGAGCTCGCGTGGCGCAGCATCGGTGACTCGCCGGAAGGCGTCCAGGACGCGATCGGCGTCGGCCGCCGGCCAGGCGATGAGACCGGCGGTCACCTGCGGGCCGACCGGATGCAGGCGGAAGGTGAACTCCGTGGCAACCCCGAAATTGCCTCCCCCGCCTCGGATCGCCCAGAAGAGCTCAGGCTCCACGGTCCGCGACGCCCGGCGCAGCGTGCCGTCGGCGGTAATGATCTCGACCTCATCGAGATCGTCGACGGTCCATCCGAACCGGCGGGTCAGGTAACCGAAGCCGCCGCCCAGCGTGAGCCCGGCCACGCCGGTGGCAGACACGAATCCGAGCGTGGTCGCCAGGCCATGCTCCTGGGTCGCGCGGTCGACGTCTCCGAGCGTGGCGCCCCCGGCGACCCGGACAAGCCCCGCATCGGCATCGACCTCGACGTCTCGCAGTGGCGACATATCGAGCGTCACCCCGCCGTCGGTGAGGGCCAGCCCCGCGATATTGTGGCCGCCGCCACGGATCGAGAGCTCCAGGCCCTCGCTGCGCGCGAAGTCCACGGTTCGCACCGCGTCCGCGGTGGAGCCGGCGCGCACGACCACAGCGGGTCGCTTCGTGATCATGCCGTTCCACAGGGCCACTGAATCGGCATAGCCCGCATCTGCGGGCCGCAGCAATGAGCCCTCGAGATCGGCGGCGAAGTGCGCCAGGGTGGAATCGGCCACGGAAACGGGTCGGCCTTCGAGACCGGTGACGGTGAGCGGCATCATGGGTACCTCGTGCTCGGGCCCGGCGAGCGCTTTACCGGATCCTCTCCATCATCCGCCCGCGCCGTCCCGTCGACATCCGACATTCGGCCGATGCGGTCGGTCATCCCCCGAAGCGGAATCGCGTCGGGTCCTTCGAGATGTCGGTCCAGGTGACCACGGGATCGCCGGTCGCTCCACCCGCGGCGCCATCAGTGCAGCATCCGCTCCCAGTCGGGCGGAACCCGTCCAGCCGGGCCCGGCACCGGCTGGTCGATCGGATGATGCTGCGGATCGGGAAGCTCCGGTCCCTCGAAGAACTCGTCGGTGGCATAGTCGTAGAACCAGTCCTCGTCCGGCTCGAAACTCCGCACGATTGGGTGCCCCTCGTCGTCGGCGTGATGGCTCGCGTGCTGCGACGGGGACGAGTCGCAGCAGCCGATGCGGCCGCAGCGCGCGCATCGGCGGAGATGGAACCACCACCCGCCGGTGGCCAGGCACTCGGCGCAGCCGGAGCCGCCTGGCGGCGCGCCGGGGTCGACCGCATCGGCCCGATCACTCATCGCCCACTCAGGATAGGCTTGCGGGCATGGCGCGCGCGTCCGCGGAGAGCACGACGGTCCAGCGGCTGGCGGATCACCTGGTCGCGGGCGATCCGACGAACGGGCTTGCCGACGAGGTCGCACGCTGGTTAGGAAGCTCAACGCGCTTCCGCGCCTTCGCCGATGTGCACCGAGACAAGATTCGCAAGAAGCTCCGCACGGCCGGCGATCCCGACGCCCGGCGCGACGTACGTGCCGAGCTCCGAGTGGCGCATCTGCTGCTCGCGGACCGGCGGATCGAGCTGGCCTTCGAGGCGCACGGCTCCGGTCGAGGCGGGCCGGACTTCACCGTCACCGTTCGCGGCGCCCGGGCGTTCGACCTCGAAGTCACGCGGCTGAGGGGCGATCCGGCGGTGGCCGCGCACGGCGGCCCGCTGCTCGCCAAGCTGCGCCAGCTTCCACCGAGCGTGGCGAACGTGCTCCTGATCGCCGTGGACGGCGACCGCGCCGGTGCGCTCGATATCGCCGCGGCGGTCCGCCGGGTTCGTGCGCGGGCGGACGCCAAGGACGAGGCGTTCTTTCAGCGGCGCGGCTTCGAGGGCACGCGCGACTTCTACCATCGGTTCCTGCGCCTCGGTGCGGTGGTCGGCTGGTGTGACGGCGGCCGTGAGGGCGCGCGGGTGCAGCCCTGGGAGAATGGGTCCGCGCGCATCCGGGTCCCCCCTGCCGCGCTCCGCGCATGCCTTGGCGCCCTGCAGGGAGCGTGACGCATGGCTGATGGTGCCCGCGTGGTCATCGAGCCCGCGACGGCCGACCGATGGTCCGACGTCGCCGCGCTGCTGTCTGACAGCGGCGAGGCAGGGTGCTGGTGCCAGGCGTGGCGCGGGCTGGATGCGAAGCGCCTCTCGATGGGCCGCTCGCGGCCCGAGCTGCTTCGCGATCAGATGGCAGGAGGGCCGCCGCCGCCCGGGTTCGTGGCCTACCTCGACGGGCTGGTTGTCGGGTGGGCCGGCGTCGCCGTTCGAACCGAGACCCCCAGGCTGGTCAACTCGCGCACCATCCCCTCCATCGACGAGCTGCCGGTGTGGTCCATCGGTTGCTTCCGAATTCGCCCCGGCTACCGGCGTCGAGGCATCGCGACCGCGCTGCTCGCGGGCGTCGTCGAGGCAGCCCGCCGGGCCGGCGCGCCGGGCGTGGAGGCTTACCCGATCGACCCGAGTGGCCGACGAGTGGAGGTCGGGGCCGGGTACGTCGGGATCGCCTCGATGTTCGACGCTGCCGGTTTCGAGCGGCGTCTCGTCACGACCGCGACCAGCGGGGGCCTCCCGCGCCTGCTCGTTCGACTGGACCTCTAGTCCTTCGAGACGCTCTCGGGCTCCATCGGGCTCATCAGCTGGAAGTAGTTGCCGTCGGGATCGGCCAGCGTGGCGATGAGGCCCTCGGCACCCTCGAATCCGTACGGCTCCCGCACGACCTCGGCCCCGGCGGCCGTGAATCTGTCGAAGTCACCCTGGACGTCGGCGCTCTCGATGTTCCAGATGATCCGCCCCGGCTGCGGGTTCCTGCCCGTCACCTCGTCGTGCGGGCCGACCGTCACCGCACCGGTGCCAAGCATCCAGCCCACATAGCCGCCCTCGTTCCATGTGGGCTCGCCGAACAGCTTCGAGTAGTAGTCGACCAGGCGCTGAGGGTCCTCGGAGCCGATGAGGATGGAGTTGAAGTTCATGCGTCACTCCTTTCGGGCGTCATGGCAGCAGGATCGTCGCCAGTAGGACGCGGACCAAGCGGGAAACTCATCTGCTGGGCGCGACGCTTGACCGATGCCGGTCGGGACCGATGTCGGATGCTCCGGGCGTTGCCGCAGATGACGATGCCTCCATGACCCGGAATCGCAACGGTTCGACCCGGCGACCCACCGACGACGATCGGCGATTCTTCGACGCGCTCGTGCTCCTGCGCGGCATCTATGCCGAGCGGGGCCCGCAGGACTCGATGCCAGTCGCCACCATCTCCTCCGTGGTTGCCGCGGCAAGCGGCTCCCTTCGCATCGGGCTCGCGCCTCTTCCGTAGATCCGCGCCGGCGGGTACCGTGGCGGGCATGCCCTTCCCGACCGACGACATGGCGCTGACCCACATCCTCGTCGTCGCCGACGTGGATCGGTCCCGCGCCTGGTACACCGACGTTCTCGGCGCCGCCCTGTACCGCGAGTACGGCGGCGACTCCGCGGTCCTCACCTTCAACGGCTCCTGGCTGCTGCTCGTCACCGGCGGTCCGCCCACCGACGACAAGCCGGGCGTGACGCTGGCCGCCCCCCACGACCGATCCACGCCCGATCACCTGTTCACCATCCGGGTTCGCGACTGTCGGTCCGCCTACGAGACCCTTCGCGAGCGCGGCGCCGCCTTCCTCACCGAACCGGTCGAGCGTGGATCCGAGACGCGCTGCTTCTTCCGCGATCCGGATGGGCACCTGTTCGAGATCAGCGAGTACCGGGGCTGACCCCGTCCTCGACCCGATACCATCTGCGCCGATGCTCCACGACTACACGACCGTCACCCCGGACTCCGTCCGCGACCAGACCGATGCCGCCATGGCGATTGCCGATGCGCACGTCGCCCATGCCGTCGCCAGCGCGAGCTCTCCCTCCCTGGCCGCCACGCTGCTTCCGCTCGAGCTCGCCGGGGCCGAGCTGGTGAAGGCGTACGGGCGCGGCGCCTTCATGGGCCAGGCGCATCCGGATGCCGCGGTGCGGGACGCGGGCGTCGCCGCCGAGGAGCAGCTCAACAAGTGGCGCGTCTCCCTCGTCTTCCGGCGCGACCTGTACGAGGCGGTGCGCGCATTTGCGGCAACCGACGCGGCGGCCAGCCTGGCCGGCGAGGACGCACGCCTCCTGGCGCATTGGCAGCGTGACTTCCGGCGCGCCGGCCACGAGCTCCCCGATGCGGAGCGCGCCGAGCTCGAGCGCCTGCAGACCCGGCTGGTCGAGGTACAGGTCGCCTTCCAGCGCAACATCAACGACTACCGTGACGGGATCGACGTCACCCGCGAGCAGCTCGCCGGCCTGCCGGACTCGTACGTGGGGCGGCTGAAGCCGGGCGCCAGCCCCGGCACGTACCGAGTCAGCCTCGACTATCCCGAGGTCGGTCCGTTCATGGAGCAGGCCCACGACCGCGGGCTGCGGCATGAGCTGTTCGTCAAGGATTGGAATAAGGCGGCCACGCAGAACCGGCCGCTGCTGGTGGAGGCGCTCGCGCTTCGCCGCCGGATCGTGGACCTGCTCGGGTCGCCGACGTGGGCACATCACGCCATGGAGGTGAAGATGGCCCGCACCCCCGAGCGGGTCCGTGCCTTCTACGAGAGCCTGCTGCCGAAGGTCGCCGCCACGGTCGACGGGGAGCTCGAGCGGCTCCGCCGAGGACTTGCCTCCGACGGCCACGAGGGGCCGATCACGGCCTGGGACTGGCGCTACTACGACGAGACGATGCGGCGCCTCGAGTACGGGGTCGACCAGGATCGCGTCAGCGAGTACCTCCCGCTCGAGCAGGTGATGGACGGCATGTTCGAGCTCACCGGCGACGTCTTCGGGCTTCGCTACCGCGTCGTCGAAGAGACGCGGGCATGGGATCCATCGGTCCGGCTGTACGAGATCCTGGACCGCGACAGCGGTGACTCAATCGCTCACTTCTACGCCGATCTCCACCCTCGCGAGGGCAAGTTCAGCCATGCGGCGGCCTATGCGCTGGTCATCGGCCACCGCGCGACGGACGGCAGCTACGTGGCGCCGATCAGCGCCATCCTCGCGAACGTCACGCCGCCATCGGCGGATCGGCCGGCGCTCCTCAAGCATTCGGAGGTCGAGACGCTCTTCCACGAGTTCGGCCACATCCTGCACATGAGCCTCACCCGCGCCGCCCACGCGCGCTTCTCGGGTGCCGAAACCGAGTGGGACTTCGTGGAGGCCCCGTCCCAGATCATGGAGCACTGGACGTGGGAGCCATCCGTGCTGGGCCGCTTCGCGAAGCATTACTCGACCGGCGAGCCGATGCCCGACGACCTGGTCGCCCAGATGCAGCGCGCCCGCTGGGTGAACGTGGGCATCCGGATCGCGCTGCAGGCGTTCTACGGCCAGCTTGACCTCGGCCTGCACGCCGAGCCGACGGTGCCCGACCCGGACGAGGCGCTCCGACGCACGTACGTCGTGACCGGCATGGCCTACCCGGAGGGCACGTTCATGCTCGGCGGCTTCGGCCACCTCATCGGCGGCTACGACGCCGGCTACTACGGCTACCTATGGGCGGAGGTCATCGGCGACGACATGTTCGGCCGATTCACCCGCGAGGGCGTGGCGTCGTCGGTTGTGGGTCGGGCGTACCGGCGCGAGGTCCTGGAGCCGAACGGCACCCACGACGCCGACGACCTCGTCCGGTCGTTCCTCGGGCGGGAGCCGTCGAACGAGGAGTTCCTCCGCCTCCGCGGCATGGGGTGAGCGGCTCGTTCCGCGGCCGTGACCCGCACGACGGGTCAACGGACGCAGGAGACCGACCTCTGGCGCATGTCGCTCGTCGGTGCGGGTCATCTGACGCTGGAAGTCACTCCCCGGTGCGCTCCGGCGTCCGTAGACCCGCCCACGGGTCAACACGACGGGAGCGACTGTCCGGTGACCCGGGTCGTGCGCGCTTGACCCGCACCACGAGTCAACGGACGCCGAAACCCGAGCTCCAGAGCGTTTCACCCGTAAGTGCGGGTCATCTGACGCCGGAAAGCCACTCCCCGGCGCGCTCCAGCGTCCGTAGACCCGCCCCACGGGTCATTCCGACCGAGAATCGCCAGCTAATCGCGCGGTAAGGGACCGTGACGATGATCTGGAGCGTGCCCACTCGGGATCGACCGTCCGACGAGAGCTCACGGCGTGCCGATCGGCTTCGTCGGCTGATCGGCCGCGAAGTCCGCGATGCCCGACGGATCGCCGGGATCAGCCAGGATCGGCTCGGCGCAGCCATCGGGCTCTCCGGATCCGAGATCGGGCGCATCGAACGGGGAGAGGCACCGTGGCTGACGATCGCCGAGGCGGTGCACGTTTTGCGCGCCGTCGGCTTGGACATGTGGCTCAGGACCTTCCCGTTCAGTTCGCCGATCCGCGACCGTGCGCACACCGCGTTGATCGAGCGATTCCTGCGACGCCTGCCGCCCTCGGTGACGGCGCGTCGTGAGTGGCCGATCCCGGTACCCGGCGACCACCGGGCGCTGGATCTGCTGCTTGTCGGCCTGACGAAACGGACCGGACTCGAAGCCGAGACGCGCATCCTCGACGAGCAGGCGTTGCTTCGTGAGCTGCATCTGAAGCAGCGCGATGCCAACCTGGATCGAATGCATCTCCTCCTCCTGAAGTCGAGGCACAACACGGAGGCGCTTCGCCACGCCAGCGGGCTCACACGCGAATTCCCCTTGCGCACAAGGGCAGTCCTGGCTGCGTTGGGGTCAGGCAGAGACCCAGGCGGGAACGGGATCATCATGCTGTAGTGACGACGTCATGACCCGCCCCACGAGTCAACGGACTCCGGAGGCGGACTTCCAGCGCGTATCACCCGCAGCTGCGGGTCATCTACCACCGGAACGCCACATTCCCGAGACCTCCGGCGTCCGTAGACCCGCACCACGGGTCAACGCAACGCGGAGCAGCGAACACATGACCCCGCATCGGTGTCTGGATAGGCAATCACCAGGGAGGGAGCACCGCTGGATCTCGTCAGGCGCGCCCGGGCCGGCGAACGGGAGGCATTCGACATGCTTGTCGAGCGTCACCTCACCGAGGCGTACCCGCCGCCAGCTTCATCGTGCGTACCGCCGAGAGCCCTTCACCGGTGGCGGGCGAGACTCCGCCGCCCCAGCCTGGCGATCCGGTCTACGTCGAGCGGCCCGGCCTGCCCTTCAGGGTGCTCCAATCGGCGGAGACCGATGTCCTCTTCGACACTCCGGACGCCTGCCAGAACCCGGAGGCCGGGTACGAAGTGATCTTCCCTGACGACTGGTATACGAATTCCGCCTTCGGCGATGAACCTGCCTGCGCCTGGTTCACCCCCGATTTCTTCACCG
>DASVEQ010000002.1:0-3852 GCA_036380455.1 Candidatus Limnocylindria bacterium
GAATCGGGAAGCGGGGCTCGATTCCACGCTCAGCGAGCGCGGGACGGACCCACATCACGCCTGCAATGCGCCGATATCGCCCAGTTGTCCAACTGCCCGTCACCGACTCGGACAACGTGCGACGTGAGGAGCACGACGCGCACGAATTCCGTTGCCGAGCCTGAACCCGGGCTCAGGGGATGTCGCGGCAGCACGAATCCTGCGCGGAATGCCTCAAGATCGGCCGGCTATCGCACTTCGTGACGGCTGACTTGGAGAATAGGCCGAACACTGCCACGGGAAGCGATCGGGCCGCCTCCGCCACGGGGACGATGTGGTGGCCGGTCAGCGGGGAGGCTGCGGGGAGGCTGCGGGGACCGTTCTGATGGCCGCAGCCAGTCTCGGCCACGTGTCGCACTCCCGTGTGGGGCAGGGGTTCACGCCTCGCCGGGGGCGCCACCCTCCGCAGGCTGGGCGGCCGGCAGGTCTTCGGCAGGCGGCGCGGAACCGTAAATGGCGAGATCGAGGGCGCCGGCCGGGCGATTGCCACCGAACCGGTGGAACCCGTACCGGTACAGGTCGCGGCCCGCGGCGACGGTCGGGGCGGCGAGGATGGCGCCGCCGAGCCCGAACAGGGCACCACCGACCACCAGCGCCAGGATCATGACCGCGGGGTGCAGCTCGATGGCGTCGCCCATCACCTTGGGCACCAGGATGTGGTTCTCCAGCTGCTGGATGGCGATGTAGAGCACGGCCGCCGCGATCGCGGCCGGGAAGCCGATCGACAACCCGATGAGGATGGCCGGGACGGCGGCGATGATCGGGCCGAGGATCGGCAGCCACTCGAGGACCCCGGCGATGAGCGCCAGGATGAGCGTGAACTGGCCGAACTCGGCGAAGCCGACCAGGGTGAGCAGCGTCAGGCCGATGACGGTGGCGATGAAGATCGTGAGTCCCAGGAGCAGCTGTCCGCGGACCCATCGGCCGCCCACCCGACCCAGCAGGGCCAGCACGTTCTCCGCGTCGGCGCGCCATGACGGCGGCAGGGCGCCGGCGACCGATCGGGAGAACCCCTCGCGGTCCTTGAGGACGAAGAAGAGCCAGACCGGGACGACGATCAGGCCAAGGATGAACGTCGCGGCGCGGAGGACCGCGTTGAGCGTCGGGGCCAGGAGCCCTCGCAGCAGGTCTGCGATCGCCTGGCCGCTCGCCGCCAACTGACCGTCGATCATCGATCGCAGCTCGCGCGGCAGCGGAAGGCCCTCGTACCACTCGACGAGGCCCCGCTCGACGTCGGCCAGCGCGGCACCGAGCTCGGGGAGGTGCTCGATGAACTCGCGACCCTGGCGGCTGATCGGCGGAAGGGCGTAGGCGATCAGGCCCCAGATCACCGCGACGACGGCCACGTACATCACGATCACGGCGGCCCAGCGCGGCATCCCGCGTCGCGCGAGGAACGTGACAGCCGGGTCGAGAACGAAGGCAAGCGCCAGGCCGACGAAGAACGCCGGCAGAGCGCCGCGCGCCGTCCACAGCAGCAGGACGACGATCGCGATCATCGCCAGCGCGAAGATCGACTGCCGGTGGTGGCGGACCGATGCGATGAGCTCGGACATCGTGGGCATGCTACCCGCCACCTCTGGCCGAAGCGCGGCATGGGCGGTACGATTCACGGCCCATGACAGAGCGATCGACGGATGGCCAGCCGCGCCAGCGGTGGCAGCTCCTCTTCAGCCGCACCGATCCCGCGCTCCGCATGCGGCAGGCGGAGCTCGTGAACGCCCTCGAGCAGGTGTTCCGCGAGGCCGACCTTCCGCTCTCCTACACCCGCGCGCTCAAGCCCCGCCCGCGGATCAAGCTGGCGGCCAACTTCCCGGTCGGCATCGAGCTGCGCGGCGAGGTGGTCGAGGCCTACTTCGACGACCTCGTCCCCCTGGAGCGGATCCAGGCGGTCGGCGAGCTCTTCCCTGATGGCGTGCAGCTGCGCGACGCCAAGGAGGTCTGGCACGGCTTCCCCTCGGCCGCATCCCAGCTTCGGGGGGCCGAGTACGAGGTGGAGGTCAGCGGCGACGAGTCGCTCACCTCCGATGCGCTCCGTGGCGCGGTCGTGCGCCTCCTGGCCGCGGACGAGCTGGCGGGCAAGCGACGGCGCGGCGAGAGCGAGCGACGGAGCGACGCGGGGGATCGTGACCTCCGTCCGCTCATCGAGGACGTGGAGATTCTCGAGGTGGACGAGAAGGCCCATACCGCCAGGCTGCGGGCGGTCCTGCAGCTCGATGCGAACGGCGCCGGGCGTCCCGAGGACATCGTCCACGCGCTCGACCTGCCGCTGCGCACGCGGCGCGCGGTCCGCACGCGGCTCCTCTTCGTTGACACTCCCCCGATCGCTCGATAGACTTCTGTGTCCCGCGGGCTGAGCACTCGGCCCGTTTTCGTGTGCGTCACACACGCCCTCGGCTCGATGGCGGCGCCACCAGCAGACAGACCCAGGAGAGCAGCATGTACGCCGTCGTGAGCACCGGCGGGAAGCAGTACCGCGTCGAGGCCGGCAACGAGCTCATCGTCGAGCGCGTGGGCGGTGACGCCGGGAGCACGATCACGTTCGATCGTGTCCTGCTCGTCGGCGACGGCGAAGCGGTGACGGTCGGGACCCCGACCGTCGAGGGCGCCACCGTGAGCGGCACCGTCCTCGGCGAGGCACTCGGCCCCAAGCTCATCGTCTTCAAGTACAAGCAGAAGGCCACGTACCGCCGGAAGAACGGTCATCGGCAGCACCTGACCCGCGTCCGGATCGACGAGATCAGCGCGGGCGGCAAGAAGACGAAGCCGGCCGCGAAGGCCGACGTCGAGGCGAAGGCCGATGCCGCCGCGGAGGCGCCGAAGGCCGAGAAGGCCGAGAGGAAGCCCGCGGCTCGCCGGACGACGGCGAAAGCGAAGGCCAAGGCCGGTGCCGGCGACGCATCGGCGGCGGGCGACGAGGCGAAGCCGAAGCGGACCCGCAAGCCGGCCGCGAAGAAGGCGGAGGCCGACGAGTAACCGATGGCACACAAGAAGGCTGGTTCGTCCAGCAAGAACGGGCGCGACAGCGCCGGCAAGCGGCTCGGCGTCAAGCGTGGCGACGGACAGTACGTGCTGTCCGGGACGATCATCGTCCGCCAGCGTGGCAGCACCTTCCATCCGGGCGAGAACGTCGGGATGGGGCGCGACTACACGCTGTTCGCCACCGCCGACGGCAAGGTCCGCTTTACCCACGAGACCCGTAGCAAGAAACGCGTCAGCATCGAGGCCGGCCCGCACCAGTCTGGTCTTGGCCAGGCCGCCACCGCCTGACGCATCGGAGCACACTCAGAATGAAGGCCGAAGTCCATCCCCAGTACCATCAGGCGCAGGTCCACTGTGTCTGTGGCAACGAGTTCACGGTCGGTTCGACCGCCGAGCTCATCCGCGTCGAGGTCTGCAACAAGTGCCATCCGTTCTTCACCGGCACGCAGAACATCGTCGACACTGCCGGCCAGGTCGAGCGGTTCCAGAAGCGCCTCGAGCGCTCACAGCGCTGACCTCCTGCCGATGCGCCGGCGCCTGAAGCGGTGGCCGGCGCTCGCGGCGCCCCACCTCTTCTTCCTCATCCCGGAGCTGCTCATCGCGGCCGGTCCACTGGTGATCGCCGCGGTGACCGACGCGTCCGGGCGCCGGCGGTTCCGGATGCCCGACTTCTTCTACGGCGGGCAGGCACTCATCGAGGGCGTGATGATGCGCGGCCGCACCACGGTCGCCATGAGCGTGCGCCCGCCGTCGGGTGAGATCCGGACGATGTCCGAGCCGCTGCCGGCGGCCCTGTCCGCCGACCGGAAGCTCATCAGGATCCCCTTCCTG
>DASVEQ010000003.1:0-16129 GCA_036380455.1 Candidatus Limnocylindria bacterium
GGATATTCGGCCACGACGGGGGCATTGCGGGGCCGCGCACGCGTGCCGCGGCTCGTCGCACGCTTGGCCAGCGGTCCCGTTGGCCCCTCGCGGCCCCGTACTGTGCCCGTGGCCGGCAGTTATCCGAGTCAGGATGCTGACCGGCGCCGAAAGCTGTCGCGGCCCGAGTTCGCCATCGAATCTGCTGACGAACGACGGCCTCCGCGACCGCCGAACGTCGATCCCAGGGGTGGATGGCGCCCGCATCGGGCGCGACGCTACCTCGTTTCGCTCCCGGCGCTGGATGGCGCCCAACCGCCCGCCAACGGATCATCTGGCGCCCCCGGAGGGATTCGAACCCCCGACGCCCGCCTTAGGACGGCGGCGCTCTATCCACTGAGCTACGGGGGCGGCGCCACCACAAGGGTACCGTAAGATTTCGGGCATGCCTGGCCGCCCGACCCTCTACCTCCGTGACGGTTGCCACCTCTGCGAGGATGCCGGCGTCCTGCTGGACGACATGCTGGGCACCGATGGCTGGGACGCGGTCGACATCGCCACCGATGACGACCTGCTCGTGCGCTACGCGCATCGCATTCCCGTGCTCGTCGTCGATGGCGAGGAGCGCGCCGAGCTGACGATCACCCGCCCCGACGTCGAGGACGCGCTGGCCACGCGATGATCCGCGCCCTCCGCAGCCGCCGATGGAGCCTGGCGTGGCTCCTCCTGATCGTGGGGCTGGCGATCGTGCTGGCGTGGCTCGCATCGGTCCCGCTGCTACGCGGGGAGCCCGACAACCGCAGCGGCTCCCTGGTGGGCGAACCGGCGCCGGCGCTGTCGCTGGACGGCCTGGACGGTCGCCGATGGAGCCTGGACGACGCCGATGGCCGCCTGGTGTGGGTGAACTTCTGGGCGACCTCCTGCGAGCCGTGCCGCACCGAGATGCCGGCCATGCAGCGCCTTGCCGAGGCGTACGCCGGCGAGGTTCTCATCCTGGGCGTCGACTGGGGCGAGGAGCGGGGCGGCGTAGAGGACTTCGTGGATCGCTATGGCGTCAGTTACCCGATCCTGCTCGACCCGAGCCTCGAGACGTACTATCGCTGGGCCGGGACCGATGGGCTGCCGCGGCACTATTTCATCGGCGTCGAGGGAACCGTCCTGCGCGAGATCGTCGGGCCGCTGGATCCGGCGCGCATGGTCGGAATCCTGGAGGAGCTCCTCGCCACGGGCGGCCCGGGATAGCCGGAGTCGTCAGCCGGTGCCCGGCTCCATGGGGGCTGACACACGTGGCCGATGGTCCCGCCTGATGACGCCAAGAAGCCCGGGCCCGCTCGACGCGGGAACCCGGGCTCCGGAGCGCAGAGGTCAGCCCTCGACGACGATCGTGCCGTTCATCTCCGGGTGCACGTCGCACACGAAGTAGTACTCGCCCGGCTCGAGCGCGGGCACGGTGATGGTCGTGGTCGCATCGGGGCCGGTGATCACCTCGCCGGTGACGATCTCGTCGCCGCCTTCCTCGGTGTCGACCGCCACGTTGTGCGGCTGGGACTCGAGGTTCGTGAAGGTGATCGTGAACTCCTCGCCGGCCGGCGCCTCGATGACGCTGGCATCGAACTCGAGGTTGTTGGCCGAGAGGTCGACGTTGCCATCGGCGACGGCGACCGTGCCGCCACCGCCGGTGTTGTCGCTCGCCCCGGCCGAGCCGGTGGTGTCGTCACCGCCGCAGGCGGCGAGGAGGACCGAGAGGCCGAGGGTGAAACTGAGGATCGCGCCGCGCCGCAGCGCGAAGGAAGATCGGTTCATCTGGGGGAGAACGTCCTTTCGACGAAGTCGCATTGGCTTCGGAAGTGGCTGGCCCAATGGTAGCCGCTGCCGGGCCAACCGTCGAACGCCCGTTCAGTCCGCGGCGCGGAACCCACCCTTCTCGGTCGCCTCGATGCGCACCGGCATCTCGCCAGGATCATGGGTGAAGTAGCACCACCAACCCTCGGCCGCGGCACGGCCGACGAGCTCGTTGCGGACCTCGATGGCCTCGATCGGGTAGTCGTCGTAGGCGGACGTCCAGCGCACCGGGATCTGCCAGCGCGTGGGGATGAGATCGCCCCAGAAGATGGCCCGCTCGGTCGGATCGCCCGTACGGCCACCGCCACGCTCGGCGCCGATGAGCACCGCCTGCGAGCCCCGCGTGTGGCCGCCGGTGCGGAGCACCCGGACTCCATCGACCAGCTCGACCTCGCCGCTCACCTCGGCGAGCTGCCCGGCGGCTCGGACCGCGTCGAGCTGCTCGACCTCCACGATGCCCTGGAGCCGCAGCTCGTCCCCGTGGGCCGCCTCCGCCTCCTCGCGCTGCACGACGTACCGGGCGTTCGGGAACGACGGGCGTCCGTCGGCGCCGAGCATCCCGCCGGCGTGGTCGTAGTGCAGGTGGCTGACGACCACGAAGTCGATGGCGGCCGGGTCCTCCCCCACTGCCCGCAGGGCCGCCGCCGGCTCGCCACCTTCGACGCCCTTGATGTCGCGGTCCTTGTCGCTCATCCGCGACCCGGTGCCCGTCTCGACCAGGATGCGCTTGCCGCCGGCCTCGATGAGCAGCAGGTTCAGGCGGCACAGCAGCCGCCCGCGCTCATCGGTGTCGACCAGCCGGCTCCACAGCGGCTTCGGCACGACGCCAAAGAAGCCGCCGGCGTCTGGTCGGAACCAGCCGGCCCGGATCACGCGGACGGTGACCCCACCGGCAAACCGTTTCGGCTCGCCGATCTCGTGCAGTCCGCCGGTCACGACCGGGACACGCGCCCGCGCTCGAAGTCGGCGTGGTAGCGGCTGGCGGTGGGATCGGTCTGGCCGCGGTACTTGCTGCCGATGCGGGCGTCGCCGTAACCGACCTCGACCGGGGAGCTGAGACGCTGGAAGCTGATCTGGCCGATCTTCATGCCGTCGTACAACTTGATCGGCAGGTTGGCGACGTTGCTGAGCTCGAGGGTCAGCGTGCCCTCCCAGCCGGGATCGACGTAGCCGGCGGTCGAGTGGATGAGCAGCCCGAGCCGCCCCAAAGAACTCTTCCCTTCGAGGCGGGCCACCAGGTCGTCCGGCAGGCCGACGCGCTCGAACGTGGCGCCCAGCACGAACTCGCCGGGATGCAGGATGAACGGCTCGTCCCCGCTGATCTCCACCAGCTCCGTCAACTCGGGCTGCTCCTCGCGCGGGTCGATGACCGCCGTGCGGTTGTTGCGGAACACGCGGAACCGGTTTCCGAGATGAAGGTCGACGCTCGACGGCTGGACGGCGTCCGCGACGTACGGCTCGATGACGATCCGGCCGGCTTCGATCTCGGCGCGGATGTCGCGGTCGGACAGGATCATGTGCCGCGGAGTGTAGGTGAGCCGCTATTCCTCGCGCTGCCGAATGAGCCGATCGACCTCCCGCTGGAGCGTCTCGATGTCGTCGTAGGCGTGGTACACCGATGCGAACCGGATGTACGCCAGCTGGTCGAGGTCGCGCAGCGCGTCCGTCGCCTGGCGCCCGATCTCGGTCGACGCGACCTCCGCATCGCCGCGCGCGCGCAGGCTGCCCTCGATGTCGTCGACCGCGGCCTCGACCCGGTCGAGCGTCACCGGCCGCTTCTGAAGCGCCTTCAACAGGCCGGCGCGCAGCTTCTCCCGATCGAAGTCCTGGCGGCTCCCGTCACGCTTGACGACGACGAGCCGGGCGCCCTCGGGACGCTCGTAGGTGGTGAAGCGGTACGAGCACGCCTCGCACTCGCGTCGACGTCGAATCGTGCTCCCCGCCTCGAGGTCTCGCGAGTCGATGACTCGCGTGCCGGTCTCCTCGCATCGTGGACAGCGCATGGGGCTCCTGTACTGTGCGACCTACACCAGTGGTGGTACCGATGCGGACCATACCACAACATATGCTGTTGCCGCGCCGAAGGTATATACCGGATATACGCTCGCGACTCCCCGCTCTCTCACTGTGTCACCGGATATAGCACTAACGCCATAATCGCTGACAGGCGGACGCCCTCTCCGGCAGGTGCCCGATCGTTATGGAGTCCCGGATGCACGGCGAGTCCGCGCGCGTCGCTTTCCCTCGTGCATCGCCTGCACGCGGCCCCCGGGAATCGATGCGCCCTCCTCGATCAGCGAGGGATCCAGCGCTTGAGGGGCCGGCATTGCCTCGGCCCACGGGTCACGGTCGCCGAGATGCCCGATCGCTGTGTGGATCGTGAACTCGCCGGGCGAGACGCCGTCGAGATCGTCCCAGGCCACCGGGAACGAGACGGGCGTGCCGGGCCGCACGCGCGGGCTGTACGCGGAGATGACCGATGCCCAGCCGACGCGCGTCGCATCGATGAACACCTTGCCCCCGCGATCCTCCTTCATGAAGGCCGTCGTCGCAATCGCGGGATCGAGGCGCGCCGCCCGCTCGGCGATCGCGCGCGTCGCGGCGGCGGCATCGGCCATCGATGGCTCACCCGCCACCGGAACGTAGACGTGCACCCCCTTCGATCCACTGGTCTTCAGCGCTCCGACCAGGCCCAGGTCGGCGAGCGCCGCGCGCACGAGGTGGGCCGCCTGTGCCGCCATCGCGAAGGCTCCACGGTCCGGCGGATCGATGTCGATGACGAGGTGCGTCGCGATGTCGAGGCGCTCCGCGCGGACGAGCGTGGGGTGATACTCGATCGCCCGCTGATTCGCGAACCAGATCAGGGTCCGGCGGTCGTCGCAGAGCGCGTAATCGACGTCGCGGCGCGAGCTCTCGGACCACAGGCGCACGGTGCGCACCCAGTCCGGCGTGTAGCGCGGCACGTTCTTCTGCATGAAGGCCTCCTGGCCTCGATGCACCCGGATCACCGAGAGCGGCCGATCGGCGAGTACGGGGAGGATGCGGTCGCGCACCGCGTCCAGGTAGTCGACGAGGTCACGCTTCGTGGCATCCGCGCCGTCGAAGAGCGGTTGATCGAGGTTCGTGAGCGCGACGCCGTCGCGCGTCTCCTCGGTGGCCATCGGAAGAGCCTAGACCACCTTCAGGCCTTGGCGGCGAACTCGCGTCGCAATCGACGCTCCGCGGCTCCTCCGGCCACGACACCGAGATCGTCGAGGCCGAGGAGCGCAGCGCCGAGCACCGGCGGCGCCGCGAGGCGCTCGATCCTCGCCATCGGCAGGGCGCGACGGATGCCGGCCGCAAGCCGTTCGTGGAATCCGCGATCGCTCGTGCGGAACACGCCGCCGACGAGCACGACCTCGACCTCGCGACGGGCGACGCGCAGCCGCCGCCCGATGGCCGACGCCATGAGCGCCAGCTCATCCGCGACGCGGTCCAGCAGCTCTCGCGACACCCGGTCGCCGGCCCCGGCAGCGTCGAACACGGCCGGGGCCAGCTCCTCGAGGCGGCGCCGCGGGAGGCGGCCCTCGTACACGGCCCGGGTGACGTCGATCGGTCGGGACAGATCGAAATGGGCCGGGACGATCGTCTCCAGCGCCGTCCGAGCGCCGCGGCCATCGCGCGCGCGGACCGCCAGGCGCAGTGCCTCGACGCCGATGCCGTGGCCGCCGCCGAAATCACCCGACAGGTCGTCGACGGCCGCGAATCGCTCGGTCCGCCCATCCGGGCCGATGCCGGCCGCGTTCACGCCCGACCCGCAGATGACCGCGATCCCCCAGCCGCTCCGTGCGCCGGCCCGAAGCGCGCCGAAGGCGTCGTTGCGCACCCGCACATCGGCCGCCACCTCGCCACCCGCGATCGCCCGTCGCAGGAGCGCGAGGTCGGTCGCGAAGTCGGCCCCGGCCAGCACGAAGCTGCCGAGCGCCGCGGGCAACCCCACCCCTGCCTCGTTCGCGGCGCGCTTCGCGAGCTGCGCGAGTCGGGAGATGGCGAGCTCGATCGAAATCTGCTGATGCGAGATCGTGGGGCCGCGCTCGAGGGCGAGCAGCTCCCCGGCCCGCGAGACGAGCGCGAGCTCCGACTTCGAGTTGCCACCGTCCACGGCGAGGACCGCCGGATGACGGCGCGTCACGCCGCGGGCTCCCCCAGCGCTGCCTTCTCGAGCTCGTCGACGCGGACGAATCTGACGCCGCCCGCGCGCAGTCGCGGCACGGCCTCGGCCAGCGCGGGCACCACCGGGTCGGGCCAGCTGTGGAGCAGGACGATCGCGCCGTCGCCATGGGCCGTTACGCCGGTGACGACCGCGTCGGCGATCTCGTGGGCGGTCCGCCCCGGCTCCCACTCGTAGAGCTCGACGTTCCAGCCCACGTGCCGATAGCCGAGCGTGCGGAGCCGCTCATGGAGGCCCGCGTCGTCCCCACCGGCGCCGAACGGGAGGCGAAGCCACGGGCGCGGATCGGTGCCGGTCGTCTCGACGATCACGCGCTCCGCCTCCCGCACGTCTTCGTCGAAGCCGGAGAGGCTGAGGAGCGGCATTCGCGCATGGTAGTGGGAGTGGTTTCCGACGAGATGACCCTCGTCCGCCACGCGACGGGCGACGTCCGGGAAGGCCTCCACCCAGCGGCCCTGGAGGAACATCGTGGCCGGCACGTCCAGGCGTCGCAGCTCATCGAGCATCCAGGCCGCGTGGGCGCCGTGGTGCGGGCGGTCCGGATGCTCGACGTCGAACGTCAGGGCGACGCGGGGCGCATCGGTCACTTCTCGACCCCGGTGATGACGATGCCTCGCATGAAGGCGCGCTGGGCGAAGAGGAAGACGACCATCGGGATCACGAGCGTCATCAGCGTCGCGGCCTGAATGT
Source organism: Candidatus Limnocylindria bacterium (assembly GCA_036380455.1). Lineage (GTDB taxonomy): Bacteria > Chloroflexota > Limnocylindria > QHBO01 > QHBO01 > JACDBZ01. The sequence goes on from DASVEQ010000003.1 coordinate 6,722, forward strand.
ACTGCGGCTCGGATCCGTAGATGTCGTTGAACTTGGACAGGCCGAGCGAGATGGGATGCAGGTCCGGAGCGGTCGACAGGTAGAGCAGCGGCTCGAAGTACAGGTTCCACGAATACACGAGGTGGAATACGGCCACGGCCACGATCACCGGCCACGAGTTCGGCACGATCACCGAGAGGAGGATGCGCAGCGGGCCGGCACCGTCGATCTTGGCCGCGTCGTCGAGCTCGCGCGGGATGGTGAGCATGTACTGGCGGAGCAGGAACACGTCATAGGCGTTCGCGAAGAAGGCGGGAACGAGGAGCGGCAGCCACGTCCCGACCCATCCGAGATTGACGAAGATCGTATAGGTCGGGATGAGCGTCACGGCCGCCGGCAGGAAGATCGTTGAGAGCAACAGCAGGAAGAGGAACCCACGCCCGCGGAATCGGAAGCGCGCGAAGCCGTAGGCCACCAGCGTGCACGAGATGATCGTGCCGATGCCGCCGATCACGGCCAACCCGATCGTGTTAAACATCAGCCGCGGGTAATTGATGCGGTTCCAGACCTCCGCGAAGTTTCCCCACTTGGGCGCGAACTCCCATGGCTGCTCGAGCGCGCGCCAGGATCCCTGCCAGGTGATCAGGCCGGCATCCGGGGTGGCGGGGTCGAGGAAGCCGGACTCCTGGCGGCCGGGATCCACGAGGGCAAGCTCGCGTGTCGTGCCGTCGGGCATCGGCACCAGATAGACGTCGTACTCCTCGCCCTGCCACTCGAACGTGCCCGGATCGGCCGGCCAGATCGGTGCGCCGATGGTGGTGATCTGGTCGGCCGACTTCAAGGACAGGCTGAGCGTGCGCAGCATCGGCGACAGGAACAGCGCGAGCAGCATGACCGTGAACGTAGTCAGCAACAGCGATCGGCCGTCGAGGGATCGCCGACGATGCCGTAATTCCTTCGTCTCGATGTCGAGAGCCGGAATCTGCGGGGCGGCAAGCTGCTCGGTGGCCATCTACTTCGCTTCGCCGGCGTAGTAGACCCAGAACCGGGCGCTCCAGAACAGGAGGAGCGTCAGCACCAGGATAACGACGAACAGGAGCCAGGCCAGTGTGGCGCCGTAGGACATGTTCCCGAAGCTGAAGAACGTGTTGTAGATGTAGATGTTGGCGAAGTACGTGGTGCCGGCAGGGCGCCCCGTGCCGCTGTTGAGCACCAGGGGCACGAGGAAGTACTGCATCACACCGACGAGACCGAGAACCAGGCTGTAGAAGATGACCGGCGACATCATCGGGACGGTGACATGCCGCAGCCGGCCCCAGAAGCCAGCGCCATCCACCTCGGCGGCGTCGTACAGCTCGGTCGGCACGTTCTGCAACCCGGCCAGGTTGATGATGATCGCGCTGCCAATGCCCCAGAGCCCGACGACCACAAGTCCTGGGTAGATCCAGGACGGGTCGTTCAGCCAGTCCGGGCCGCTGATCCCGAACCATTCGAGCATGCCGTTGAGCCACCCCTGCTCGGGGTTCAGCATGCTGCCCCACGCAAACAGCGCCGCAACGAACGGGATGATGTACGGCATGAAGAACATGGCCTGGAAGAAGCGCGAGCCGCGCAGCGACTTGCTGTTCAGCAGCATCGCCAGCGCGAACGGGAGGACGAGGCCGATTGGCAGGGCGATCAGTGCGAAGCGCAGCGTCACCCCCATGGCCTCCCACGCGCGGGGATCTTCCAGCAACGCCTGGTAGTTCTCGATCCCGACGAACCGGACGGGCACTTGCTGGTTGAGCCGCAGGTTGAGGAAGGTGAAGACGAAGGTTGCGATCACCGGCGCAAGGGTCAGCAACAGGAAGCCGATGATCCAGGGGCTGATGAAGAGGTAGCCCCACAGCGCCTCACGCCTGGCGAGCGTGAACCGCGACTCCCATCTCGAGATGGGAGGGTCCTCGAGCTCGACGATGCTCATGTCAGCCTCCGCGCCGGATGAAGTGCTGGCCCGGCCGCCGCGGACGGCGGCCGGGCCGTGGAGGAGGAACCTATCGCTTACTCGGCCCTGTCGAAGATGCCCTGCAGCTCTTGCTCGAAGGCATCGATCTCAGCGCCGACGTCGAGATCGGGCGTGCTGCGGATATCGGTCCAGAACGCCTGGATCGACGCAAACGCCTCCTGATAGTTGGGGACCCAGGCCTCGAAGCTGGGGTTGTCGGCGAACGGGATCCCGTCCAGCGCCACCTGCCAGTCGACACCCTGTGTCCACCGCTCGTCAAGACCCTCGAAGAAGGCCGCCTGATCCTCTTCCCGACCGGGCAGGCCACCGTAGAGCTGGAGCAGCTCGCCGGAGGCGTCACCCAGCAGGTAGGTCAGGAACTCGAATGCCTCTTCCGGATGGTCACTCGCCTCGAGGATGCGGAACGTATCCGCGTTGAAGTTCGACGTGACCGTGCCGTTGTTCTCCGGAACCGCGGCCATGTCCCAGTTCGGGTCGTCGACGAAGTTGCCGTCCTCATCCTGCGCGCTCGCGCAGCACGTGTACCACAGGTGCGACAGCGCCATGGCGACGTTGCCGGACTGGAACGGGTTGCCGGTGGCGCCGATCGTCGGATCCTGCGCCTGGGCCTCGTTCATGATGAAGTGGTCGGTCCAGATCCCGTTGTACGACCACTCCCACGCGTCGCGCCAGTGGTCGGGGATCTGGGCGCTGGTGCCGTCCTCGGCGACGAGGCTGCCGGCGCCCCAGTACGAGCCCTGCGCCCGCAGGTCCTGGTACTGCGGCTCGTAGCCCCATTGAACGATGGCCTCGGGGTCGAAGTCGGCCGAGGTGGCATCGTTGCCGTTCTCGTCGACGGTCAGCCGAAGCGCCAACTCCCGCAGCGTCTCGAAGTTCCAGGTGACCTCCTCTCCGTCGAGCACGTACTGGTCGCCATACGCGTGCGGCGGGTATTCGAGATCGGCCTCGTCGAACATGTCGCGCTGGTAGTAGAGCATCGAGGGGAAGATCGCGAACGGCAGGCCCTCGAGCCCGAACTCGTCGCTCCGGTAGAAGTCGACCGAACCCTCCGCGAACTGGGAGAGGTCATAGCCGGTCGAGTCGACGAGCGGCTGCAAGTCGAGCCACTGGCCCTGGAACGCAGCCGCGCCAGAGATGCCGGCTGGGCCCACGACGTCCGGCGGATCCGGGGAGTTGAGCTGGACGGCGAGGATGTCGTACGCCTCCTCGTACTCGACCACCTCGAGCGTCACCTGGATGTCCGGATGCGATTCGTTGAACGCGTCGACGACGGCCTGCTCCACTTCCACCTGGGCCGGGTCATCGCCGGCGCCGAGGCAGCAGAACCAGCGGATCTCGACGACCTCGCCGGTGGCGTCCTCGCTGGCGGCGGGCTCCTCCGATGTGGCGGCCGTGCTCTCGCCAGGCTCCTGGGACGCTCCGCCGTCGCCACCGCAGGCAACGAGGATCAGCGCCAGGATGGTGAGCAGAATGCCGATACGTGGGACTGTGCTTCGCATTGAATCAAACCTCCAAACCCGATGGCCTCCAGTCGCATGGGTCGATCGTTCAGCCGCTCCCCTCCTCCGCCCGATGCGGGCTGCCCGGCTCCCTCCGTCCGACCCCGGCGACGGCCGCCGGAACGCGCTCGGTGTCCGAGAGCCAATGCGCACGAACGACGTCGCGCTCGAGGTAGTAGCGGGTCCGGTCACCGCGCACGAAGCTGCGCGCTGTCTCGACGGCGTCCCCGTTGGCTGCGTATGCGATCCCGTCGATCTGCAGCGCGAGTGACCGGGCCGGGACGCCGAGCAGCTGCGCGTCGCGCCGGCCCAGCTGGACCGGCTCCACCGACTCGCGAGCGCGCAGGATCGGGGTGTCGTAACGGTCGGCCAGGATGTCGTACAGCGAGCGGCGTTCGAAGTCGAACGCCAACAACCCCGGGAAGCGCTCGGCGGGCAATCGCGCCTGCTCGAGCAGCAACGGCTCGCCGCCGCCGAGACGGACACGCTCGAGGTACACGACCGGGTCGTCGCGCGAGATGCCGAGCCGTTCGGCGATCGCCTCACCGGCCGGCTCGATCCGGGCGGTGACCACGCGCGTGGCGGGGTCCAGGCCGCGGCGTCGCATCTCCTCGGCAAAGCTCATCTTGCCGCCGATGTCGCGGTCGATGCGCGGCTGCAGCGCGTACGTGCCGCGACCGCGGGTGCGCTCGATCCGGCCTTCGCGGACGAGCTCGCCGAGCGCATGCCGGATCGTGATCAGGCTGCAGCCGTAGCGTTCCGCCAGCTCTCGCTCGGTCGGCATCCGCTCGCCCGGCGCCCATTCCTGGGCGTCGAGTGCCGCCTTCAGATCCCGGAAGACCTGGTGATGCAGCGGGATCGGTCCACGCTCGAGTTGGAACCGCGCCATTCGTGCCCTCGCGCTCGGGTCCGGTCTTGACCGGAACAGCTTATAACGTTATAAGCAATCTGTCAATAGCTGTGCGGGAATATCGGGCATGAAGGTCGCGGTCATCGGCGGCGGAAGCACGTACACGCCCGAGCTCATCGAGGGATTGGCCGCGCGGCGTGATCGCCTGCCGATCAGCGAGCTGGTGCTCCACGACGTCAACAGCACGAGGCTCGAGGTGGTCGGGGGCCTCGCCCGCCGGATGCTGCACCGGATGGAATGGAAGGGACGACTCGAGCTGACCGCCGACACCGAGGCGGCTGTCGACGGCGCGAGCTTCGTGCTCGTCCAGCTGCGGGTCGGCGGGCAGCAGGCACGCCTCGTCGACGAGACGCTCCCCCTCCGCTTCGGCACCATCGGCCAGGAGACGACCGGCGCGGGCGGGCTGGCGAAGGCGCTGCGCACCGTCCCGCTGGCGCTGGAGATCGCGGAGCTGGCGCGACGCCGGGCCCTGCCCGATGCCTGGATCGTCGACTTCACGAACCCGGTGGGGATCGTCACCCAGGCGCTCATCGACGCCGGCCACCGGGCGATCGGCCTGTGCAACGTGGCGATCACGCTCCAGCGCGGGCTGGCGCGGCGGATCGGCGTCGCTCCGGAGGAGCTCGAGCTGCGGCATGTCGGCCTGAACCATCTGAGCTGGATCACGGGCGTCATCCGGGACGGGCGTGACATCCTCCCCGACATCCTCGGTGAGCACGCCGAGGATCTCGGCCGCGAGCTCAAGCTTCCGGCGGCCCTGCTTCGTGAGCTGGGCGCCGTGCCGTCGTACTACCTGCGCTACTACTACGCGTTCGACGAGGTCATGGAGGAGCAGCGCGCCGGCTACTCCCGTGCCGATGAGGTCATCGGCCTCGAGCGCCGGCTGCTCGAGATGTACGCCGATCCGACCCTCGACACGAAGCCGGCGCTGCTCGACGACCGGGGTGGGTCCTGGTACAGCGAGGCGGCGGCGCAGCTGCTCGCGTCGCTGACGGATGGCACCGGCGACGTCCAGGTCGTCGACGTCAGGAACAGCGGCGCGATGCCGGACCTCGGCGCCGACGACGTGGTGGAGGTGCCGGCCCGCATCGATCGGGACGGCGCACACCCGCTCCCCCAGCCGCCGATGGCGGGGCCGATGAGGGACCTCGTCCTGGCGGTGAAGGCCTTCGAACGGCTGGCGATTCGCGCCGCGCGCAGCGGCGATCGCGCCGACATTCGGCGCGCCCTGGAGGCCCATCCCCTGGTCGGCGGCCGCATCGGTGACGTCGTGCCGCTGCTCGACGCGCTGATCGATGCCAACCGTCCGCACCTGGCGGTCAGCGGCCGGATCGAGTGATGCCCGCCGCCACGACGCGCATGCGCCAGGAGATCGCCGAGATCCCGGCGACGATCGAGCGCATCCTCGCGGGGGTCGGCGAGATCGAGGACGCCGCGGCGGCCATCGGGCGGCTCGACCCGCGGTGGGTGACGATCGCGGCGCGCGGCACGTCGGACCACGCGGCCATGTACGCCCAGTACCTGATCGAGATCCAGCTCGGGATCCCGACGGGCCTTGCCAAGCCCTCGATCACGACGCTGTACGGCGCGCGCCTCGACTGGCGCGGCGGCCTGCTGCTGGCGATCTCGCAGTCGGGCCGCAGCCCGGACATCGTGGCGGTGACCGAGGCTGCTCGCGGGGGCGGCGCGCTCACGATCGCGATCACGAACGACGATGCCTCGCCACTGGCCGCGGCCGCGGACCGCGCGCTGCACTGCCACGCCGGTCGGGAGCTGGCGGTGCCCGCCACGAAGACGTACGTCGCCGATCTCGCGGTGCTCGCCGCCCTGGTCGGAGCATGCAACCCGCGGAGCGGGCTCGCCCTGGGCCTCGCCACGATGCCCGACGCGCTGCGCACCGTCGAGGCGGCCACCGAGCGGTGGCTCGAGCGTGCCGGTGCGAAGCAGATCGGGGCGCTGGCGGCTGCCGAGACCGCCCTGGTCGTCTCCCGCGGCTACAACCTCGCGACCGCCCTCGAGCTCGCTCTCAAGCTGAAGGAGACCTGCGGGCTGTTCGCCGAGCCGTACTCCACGGCTGACTTCGCGCATGGCCCGGTCATCCTCGCCGGCCCGGGCGTGCCGGCGCTGGCGATCCGCCCCGACGGCCCGCTCGGCCTCGAAATCGACCGCGCACTGCGGGCCGTCGAGCAGCGCGGCGGACGGGCGATCCGCGTCGGGGGCGCCGAGTGCCGCGCGTGGCCGGACGCCCTGGCGCTCCCGGTCGAGCTGGCGGAACCCCTCTCGCCGCTGGCCTACGCGGTCGCCGGCCAGATCGTGGTCGAGGCCGTCGCCCGCCGGCGAGGGCTGGACCCGGATGCGCCCCCGGGCCTCGGAAAGGTCACCCTCACCCGCTGAGGCCCGCCGTCAGCCGCGCTCCCGGCGCTGCTCGAGCCGGTTGGTGACGGTCGCTTCGGCGGGCTTGCCGGGCTCCCAGTGCAGCAGCACCTCGACGATCTCCGCCATCCGCATCCGGGCGTGGGTGACGTTCTGGTAGCCGCGCTTGTAGTAGATGAACGGCTCCTCGTCCTCCGGCGGCCGATGCGGGAGCCGCGTGATGCCGCAGCCGCGCTCCACGGTCACGATCCCGCGCAGGGCCCGCTCGAGGTTCGCCTCGTACTCCATGTGCAGCCCGTGCAGATCCTCCGGAGCCATCATCCCCTGCAGGCCCTCCGACTCGGCGTCGAGCGCGTCCTCGTGGACGCTGAGCCGCTCGACCGTCTCGTCCGGCTCGAGGTCCCGCCGTCGCAGCGCGTCGATGTCGTCCGCGACATCGCCCAGCCGCGCATCGATCCGCCCGGTTCGCTCGAACAGCTCGTCGCGATAGACCGCGAGCTCGCGGCCAGGCCCGAAGACGCTCCGCCGACGGCCACCGAAGAGTGAACGCATCATCGGTAGCCTACTCCCTACGCGCCCTTGCGCCGGCGGATCTCATCCGTCAGCGCCGGCACGATCTGGAACAGGTCGCCGACCACGAAGAGGTCCGCGAACTCGCCGATGGGCGCGTCGGGGTCCTTGTTGATGGCGATGACGTGCTCCGCGGTCTGCATCCCCACCCGATGCTGGATCGCGCCGCTGATCCCCGCGCCGATGTAGAGGGCGGGCTTCACCACCTTGCCGGTCTGGCCGATCTGGAGCTGGTACGGGATCCAGCCTGCGTCGGCGGCTGCTCGCGACGCCCCGACCGCGCCGCCCAGGGCGGCTGCCAGCTCCCGCAAGGGGCCGAAGCCGTCCTCGCCCCCGACACCGCGGCCACCGGCCACGATGATCGTTGCCTCCTCGAGGTTCACGACCTTTGCCTCGGCCTCATGGCTCTCCGCCACCACCGCCCTGGTGAGCGCCGACTCCTCGGCCGCGGGCGCCTCGGCCACCTCGGCAGTGCCGGATCCTCCCTCGGTGGGGGTGAACGTGTTGGCCAGCACGAGCACCACGGCCGGCGTGGGCGCCCCGTCGGCGGGTCGCGACGTGGTGATCGCCGAACCCTGGAGCGTGGCCTGCTCGGTCTCGATCACGCCATCAGTGACCCGCGCGGCGCGCACCGGACCGAAGGCCGGCACGTCGAGCAGGCCCATCAGCGCCGCGGCCAGGTCGCGGCCGTTCGGCGTGGCCTGCGCCAGGAGCGCGAGGCCCGCATCGCGAGCAGCCGCGACGGCGGCCGGGGCATACGTGATCGCCGGGCGGTCCTCGTCGCCGAGGACGCTGGCGCGAGCGGCGCCGTGCGCACCCAGCGCCGCGGCGCCGGAGGCCGCACCCGCGCCGTACGCGAGCGCGATGGCGCTGCCACCGGACTGCCGGGCCAGCTCGGCGGCCCCGGTGGCCAGTTCGAGGGCCGAGCGTGCGGGCGAGCCGCCGCTGAACTCGGCGAGGAACAGGATGTCGTTGCTCATCGGCCTCTCAGATCAGCTTTCTCAGCTCCAGCCAGTCCGCGATCTTCGCGGCGGCCTCGGCGGCGGGGAGGTTCTCGATCCGCTCGGTCGGCGGCTTCGCCTCCGGTGGGCGGGCGTCGGTGACCCGTGTCAGCGCGGCGCCGCGCAGGTCATCGGCGGAGAGCCCGATGTCGGCCAGCGACCAGGTCTCCATCGGCTTGCGCTTCGCGGCCATGATGCCCTTCAGGCTGGCGTAGCGGGGCTCGCCGACCTGGTCGGTGACGCTGGCGACCACGGGCAGCGGGGCGGCGACCCAGTCGTAGCCGGTTGCCGACAGGCGTCGCACGCGCGCCTCCCCGTCCCCCACCGTGAGCTCGGCGCCGTACGACAGCAGCGGCACGTTGCGCACGGCGGCCACCGCTCCCGGCACGAGCGAGCCGCGGGCGTCGTCGGACGCCATGCCCATGAGCGCCACGTCCGGCGCGAGCCTGTCGAGCGCCGCGGCCAGGACCTTCGCGGTCGCCCACTCGTCGGCGCCGGCGAGCCCCGGGTCCGTGATCAGCACGGCGTCGTCGCCGCCCATGGCCAGCGCGCGGCGCAGGGCCTCGGCGGCCTGCTCGGGCCCCATGGAGAGGTACGTGACCGCGTCGGCGCTGCCGGCATCGGCGAGGCGCAGCGCCTGCTCGATGGCGTACTCGTCGAGCGGGTTGATGATCGCCTCGGCCGCGGCGCGGTCGAGGCGCAGGTCATCGGTGTAGCGCTTGTCGGCGCCGGTGGCCGGGACCTGCTTGATGCAGACGACGATCTTCACGTCTCTGAGCTCAGCTCCTGTGCGGTGGTTCAGCCCCGTGCCGCCACGCCGGCGCGCTGGAGGAGCTGGCGGGCGACGATGAGGCGCTGGATCTGCTGGGTCCCCTCGTAGAGCTGCGTGATCTTCGCGTCACGCATCATGCGCTCGACCGGGTACTCGGCGATATAGCCGTATCCGCCCAGCACCTGGACGGCATCGGTGGTGACCTTCATGGCGGTGTCGCCGGCCACCAGCTTCGCGCTCGACGTCCAGTACGGCAGATCGGGGGCGTTGGCGTCGACGCGCGCCGCGGCGGCGTAGGT
>DASVEQ010000004.1:0-26770 GCA_036380455.1 Candidatus Limnocylindria bacterium
TATTCCACGCTGATGAGGACGCCCCCCTCGCCGTCCGCATCCTCGACATCGAGGATCGGGCCGACGGCGCCCGCGCGCACCGCGTCCCGGATGCGCTGGCTCTGATCGCCGCCCAGCCCCGGCACGAAGGCCAGGGCGGTCTCGACGAAGCGGATCGGGATCCGCAGGTTCACCACCTGCCGTCCACGCTCGGTGACCCTGATCCGCAGGTGGCGGCCGCCGCGCCCGGCGAGCTCCTCCTGCACGCGTCCCATGGCCGCTTCGGCCCGACGCTGGGCCCGCTCGATTCGGCGGGCGACCTTCTCATCGATCCGACGGCCCAGGCGATCGAGGCGCTCAAGCTGGCCGAAGCCGTGCTCGAATCCGTGGCCGAAGCCGGCGCCGAAGTCGTCGTCGTGATCGGCGGCATCGGTGCGCTCCACGCGCGTCAGGGCCTCGATGATCGGGGTGGCCTCCTCCGGGGTGAGCCGTCCCTCGGCAACGAGGCGCAGGACGGTCTCGAGCTCCTCAGCCATCGTCGCCCTCCCCGGCCAGCCGTCGCTGCGCCTCCTCGACGTCGATCTCGCCGCGTTCCAGCGCCCGCAGGACCTCGAGCTGCTCGTCGTCCCCGATCGGCTTCGGCGGGCGCGGCGATGCGGCCGGCCTCGGTGGCGAAGACGGTGGCGCCATGCGGCGCGCGGCGCGCACGTGGACGTCGCCCGACATCGAGCTGAACTGGACCTTCGACGCGCCGTCGCCGATCACGTACCGACGGCGGTCGCGCGATCCCTCGGAGCGGTGCGCGACGCCGACGTGGACGTCGGAGGAGAGGCCGCGCACCTCGAGCGTCAGTCCCCCGACGACGCCGAGCGAGAGGTCTCCGCTCACGGTCTCGAGTCGGTGGGGGAGATCGCGCCCGAGGTCGCCCTCCAGCTCGACGTCGCCGCTCACGGTGACGACGCGTGCCTCCTCGAAGCGCGGGGCGACCACGGAGAGGTCGCCGCTCACCGTGTTCGCGCGCAGCGAGATCGGCTCGTCGGCCCGCAGGCTGACGTCGCTCGAGACGCCGTTGACGGTGATCGATCCGCCGAGCTCGTTGAGGACGAGATCCCCCGACACCGTCCGGTACTCCTGTGTGCCGCGCAGCCCGATGGCGACCAGGTCGGCGCTCACGCCGTTGAAGGCCACCGCAGCGCGGCGGGGGAGCTCGGCCACGACGCGCACGTCCACGCGCGAGGAGCCGATCCCGAGGATCCCGGCGATCATCCCGAGTCCGCCCGAGTTCCGCCGTGGCTCGGTCAGCTCGAGGACGCCGTCTCCGCGGTGCACGTGGAACTTGAGGTCGTCGAAGGCCTCATCGGCGTGGGCGTCGCTGGCCACCCGGATCTCGAACTCGACCCGGACCGTCGCGACGTCGCCATCGCTGCTGCGCAGCTCGACGTCGGGACTGGTGACCCGCAGCAGGAAGCGCCCGTCCTGGCCGATCGGGTGCTCGACCTCCTGGGTGCGGACGAAGGTGGCCATGCCGGTCAGCCGGCGCTCAGCGCGCGGAGAGCGGTTGCCGCCTCGTCGGCGTCGATCTCCTTGCGAGCGAGGCGCTCGAGGATCTCCCGTCGCGCGGCGGCGGCATCGGCGGTGTCCTGGACGTCCGCGTCCGTCTCCGCGTCGACCTGGTCGGCGAGATCCTCATCGGTGACGGCCGATCCGTCGGCCAGGCCAAGCGTGCGCACGAGGGCGTCGACCCGACCACGGACGGTCGGGTAGCTGATGCCGAGCTCGCGCTCCATCTCCTTGAGGTTGCCGCGCGAGCGGAGGAAGCTCTCGAGCAGGCCGAGCTGCTCGCGATCGAGCCGTCCGAACCGCCCGACTCCGAATTCGCCCTCGAGGGCGGTCCCGCAGCTGCGGCAGTGGAGGCGGGTGATCATGAGCTCGTCGGTGCAGACGGGGCAGGTGGCGATGACGTCGTGGACCATCGTCTCAGCGGCCCGCGCCGTGGCGCTCGAGCCGGCGCTCGGACGGTCGCGGTGCGCGCCGTGGCGCGACGGTCACGACCTGGGGCCGATTGCGATGTGCATCACCGAGCTGCAGATAGAAGATGCGCGAGTCAAACATTCGGACTGGCTCCTACCAGAGGGTGAGGCTGCCGTCTCATTCTGGCAACCGATGCCGCGACTGTATGCCATCATGCCGAATCTGTCAAGTGCCCTTGCCAAATTGACATTACGGCTTGCCAGATCGCGATTCTCGCCTCCACGTCACCAGCATGTGCCGAAGGCGCTACCATGCCCGCGGACCGATGGAACTCCGCCTGCTGCCGTACACCCCCGACCGCGACGTCTATCGCCTGCTCGGGGTCCCGGCAACCGCCGATTCGGACGAGATCACGGCCGCCTGCCGGCGCCTGGCGCGCACGTTCCACCCCGATCGCAACCGCTCCGACCGGGCGAACCAGGAGATGCAGATCGTCAACGCGGTCCGCCGCACGTTGACGGATCCGGATTTGCGCGCCCGATACGACCGCGAGCGATGGCGGTTCCACGCCGAGCTGGCGCGCGCCGTCGAGCCCGCGGCTCGCGCCTGGGAGCCGATCCATGTCACGCCACCGCGCCCCTCGCCGATGACCCGCTACGCCCGGGCGGCGATGTTCGGCTTCCGGGTGGCCATCGGGGCGCTGCTGCCGCCGCGCTGCCGGAGCTGCCGGATCGTCATCGGCCCGGACGACGCGTACTGCGCCGCCTGCGGGACGCCGCGCCTGACGGGCGGCTGACAGACCACCTCCGGCGCGGCTCCACGGTGTGTTCGCTTGGCAGCAGCGCCGTTCACGCAACTCGAATGGGACGCAGCTCGTCGGCCGCAAGGGCAGCCGCTAGGCGTGGAGGGGGTTGACCCGCTCCGGGTCGATGCCGAGATCGGCCATCGCGCGCTTCAGCTCGTCCGGCGTCGACTTGCCGTCCAGGCACAGCCCATGGAGCGCGGCATAGGCGATGTGGGCGGTGTTGACCTCGAAGTGGGCTCGCAGCGCGTCGCGGGTATCGGATCGGCCGAAGCCATCGGTGCCGAGCACGGTGAAGGGACGATCGACCCAGCGGGCGATCATGTCGGGCACGGCCTTCATGTAATCGGTGGCGCTGATGATCGGCCCGGCCGTCGGGTCCAGGCACTGCCTGAGGTACGGGATGCGTTGCTCCGCGTCGGGATGGAGGCGGTTCCAGCGCTCGGCGTCCAGGGCCTCGTTTCGCAGCTGCTGGAAGCTCGTGGCGCTCCAGACGTCGGCGGCGACGTCGTACTTCTCGCGCAGCAGCTCCTGGGCCTTGAGCGCCTGGAGCAGGATCGGCCCGGAGGCCAGCAGCTGGACCGGCCGTGAGCCACCCGCGGCCGCTCGGAACCGATACAGGCCGCTCAGGACGCCATCCTCGACGCCGTCGGGCTTCGCCGGCATCGGCCAGTTCTCGTTGTAGAGCGTGACGTAGTAGAAGACGTCCTCTCCGCGCGGCCCGTACATGCGGTCGATGCCCTCCCGGACGATGATCGCCAGCTCGTATGCGAAGGCCGGGTCATAGGCGAGGATGTTCGGGATGGTGCTGGCCAGGACATGGGAGTGGCCGTCGTCATGCTGGAGCCCCTCGCCGGTCAGCGTGGTCCGTCCGGCCGTGGCCCCCATCATGAAGCCGCGGCCGCGCGAGTCGCCGAAGGCCCACACCTGGTCGCCGGTGCGCTGCATGCCGAACATCGAGTAGAACGTGTAGAACGGCACGACCGGCTCGCCCCAGGTGGCGTATGCCGTCCCGGCTGCCTGGAACGAGCCCATCGAGCCGGCCTCGGTGATGCCCTCCTCGAGCAGCTGCCCGTCCTTCTTCTCGATGTAGCTCAGCAGCAGCTCCTTGTCGACCGGCGTGTAGCGCTGTCCGAGGGGGTTGTAGATGCCAACCTCCTTGAACAGCGGATCCATGCCGAAGGTGCGAGCCTCGTCGGGGATGATCGGCACGATGCGCGCTCCGATCTCCGGGTCGCGCACGAGGTTCCGGACCAGCCGGCTGAAGGCCATGGTGGTCGAGGCCGGGCGATCCGACCCGGCGAAGAACTCGGTGAACGACTCGCCCTTCGGCGCGGGCAGGGCCTTCGGCACCACGACGCGGCGGGGCAGCGAGCCGCCGAGCTGACGACGGCGATCGAGCATGTACTGGATCTCGGGGGCGTCGGCACCGGGGTGGTAGTACGGCGCCTCCTTGAGCCGGTCGTCCGGGATCGGCAGCTCGAGCCGGTCGCGGAAGATCTTCAGCTCGTCGGCGGTCAGCTTCTTCGCCTGGTGGGTGACGTTGCGGCCCTCGATGCCCGGACCCAGCGTCCATCCCTTCACCGTCTTCACCAGGATCACGGTCGGCGCGCCGGTGTGCGCGGTCGCGGCGGCGTAGGCCGCGTAGACCTTGCGGTAGTCGTGGCCGCCGCGTCGCAGCTTGGCGAGGTCGTCGTCGGACAGGTGCTGGACCAGCGCGCGCAGCCGCGGGTCCGGCCCGAAGAACTGCTCGCGGATCGTCGCGCCGTCGCTGACCGCCATGCGCTGGTAGTCGCCGTCGAGCGTCTCGTTCATCTTGTTGACGAGCACGCCGTCCTTGTCGCGGGCCAGCAGGTCGTCCCACTCCCGCGACCAGATGACCTTGATCACGTTCCAGCCGGCCCCGCGGAAGACGGCCTCCAGCTCCTGGATGATCTTGCCGTTGCCGCGCACCGGTCCGTCGAGGCGCTGGAGGTTGCAGTTCACGACGAATGTGAGGTTGTCGAGGCCCTCGCGCGCGGCGAGGCTCAGCGCGCCGACCGACTCGGGCTCGTCCATCTCGCCGTCGCCGAGGAACGCCCACACGCGCGCGGCGGACGTGTCCGCCAGCCCGCGGGCGGCGAGGTAGCGGTTGAAGCGAGCCTGGTACACGGCGGCCAGCGGGCCGAGCCCCATGCTCACCGTCGGGAACTGCCAGAAATCCGGCATCAGCCGCGGGTGCGGGTACGACGACAGCCCAAGGTCGGGAGTCAGCGCCTCGCGGCGGAAGTGGTCGAGGTGGCCCTCGCTCAGCCGGCCCTCCAGGAACGCGCGGGCGTACATGCCCGGCGCGGCGTGGCCCTGGAAGTAGATCTGGTCCCCGCCGACGCCCTCGCCCGGGCCGCGGAAGAAGTGGTTGAAGCCCACCTCGTACAGGCTCGCGGCGCTCGCGTACGTCGACAGGTGCCCGCCGATGCCCTCGTAGCTCGTGTTCGCGCGGAGCACCATGGCCAGCGCGTTCCATCGGATCATGCGCCGGATGCGCAGCTCCATCGCCTCGTCGCCGGGGAAGTAGGGTTCCTGCTCGGGGCTGATCGTGTTGATGTAGCGGGTCTGCGTGAGGCTGGGCAGGCCGACCTGGAGCTGGCGAGCGCGCTTCAGCAACTTGTAGATGATGAACCGGGCACGATCCGGTCCGGCCGTCTCGACGATCGAGTCGAGCGACTCCATCCACTCCTGAGTCTCGACCGGATCGATGTCCGGCAGCTGCTGCTTGAACTGGTCGAAGATCTCGCGAATCGGCTGCTCCATGTCGCGTCTATCGTACAGACCGATGCGCCGGGGTGGCGAGGGGGCGATCCGACGCGATCCGAGCCGGCGACTGACGCGCGATGGGCGCGGCGTGCCCCGGCGGCGTGCCCCGGCGGCACACATCGGAGAGGTAGGGGCGCCGCGTGCGGCCGTCGAGCGATGCGCCCGCCCACCGTGTGCGCCGGTGGCACACCGTTGATCGGCAGCCGGGCACATCGCCCCGTCCGGGCGTCTGCTTCGCCGATGCGTGCCACTCCGGCACCCGGCACCGGACCGCGGCCGCCGCCCTCCGCCAGAGGCGTCGTGTGCCGCCGTGGCACGATCCCACGAGCCGCTTACCGCGCGCGAGGCGTGGCATGATCGTTGAACGATGCGCACGATCTACCGCTCCGAACCGCCGTGGCCGCATCGCGTCCTGGTGCTAGGTGGCGGCTTCGCCGGTGTGGAGACGGCTCGACATCTCGAGAAGCTGACCCGGCGCCGGGAGGACGTGGAGGTCTGGCTGGTGAGCCGCGAGAACTTCAGCCTCTTCACCCCGCTGCTCCCCGAGGTGTGCTCCGGCAACCTCGAGGCGCGGCACTGCGTCACCGCGCTGCGGTCGCAGCTCCGACGGCCCTCCAGCTGGGCGGTCACCGGCGACGTGGAGCGCATCGACCTTGACGCGCACCATGTCGTGGTCATGGGCGGCGACGGCGACCACCATCGCCTGAACTACGACACGCTGGTGCTGGCGCTCGGCGGCGAGACGGCGACGTTCGGGATCACGGGCATCACCGAGTACGCGGTCGGCATGAAGACGCTGGCCGATGCGTTCGCCCTCCGCAACCGGATCATCGAGATGCTCGAGCGCGCCGACCTCGAGCAGGACGCCGACGAACGGCGGTCGCAGCTCACGTTCGTCGTCGGCGGGGCGGGATTCAGCGGCGTCGAGACGGCAGGCGAGATCGAGGACTTCGTGCGTCGCGTGCGCCGCCGGTACTACCCGAAGATCGCGCAGGACGAGCTGCGCTTCCACATCGTCGAGCTGAAGGACCGGGTGCTGCCCGAGATGCCGGCCGACATGGGCGACTACGCCGCGCACAAGCTCCGCCAGCGCGGCTACGAGATCCACCTCGGGACGCCGATGAAGGAGGTGCGCGAGGACGGCGTCCGCATCGGCGACGGCACGTTCATCTCTTCGCGGACGGTGATCTGGACCGGCGGGGTGCAGCCGTCGCCGGTGGTGCGCGAGTCGGGGATCGAGACCGATGGGGCGGGACGAGCGACGGTGCGCCCGACGATGGAGACGAGCCGCGAGAGCGTGTGGGCGATCGGCGACTGCGCGCGTATTCCGAAGGTCGAGGAGGCGGGGGCGTTTCACGCGCCGACCGCCCAGAATGCCGTCCGCGAGGCGAAACAGCTGGCGCGAAACATCGTGGCGGCCGTCGACCGCCGCCCGGGCGACATCCGGCCGTTCCGGTACACCGTGATCGGGACGCTGGCCAGCATCGGTCATCACACCGGCGTCGGCGTCGTGTTCGGGATCAAGGTCCGCGGCTGGATCGCCTGGTTCATGTGGCGCGGCTACTACTGGAGCCGCGTGCCGGGCATCGGCGGCAAGGCGCGGGTGGCGCTCGACTGGTTCCTCAATTTCCTGTTCGGCTCCGACCCGGTGCAGCTCAAGGTCGACTATCCGGGGACCGGCGGGATGGGGCCATCCGGGACGCGCCGGCCGGCCCCGCGTTCGGTGGACCCGCGTGCCTGACGCTCGGTAGACTGCAGGCGATGTCACGCGAGGAGCGGCGCGCCTACCAGCGCCAGATGAAGAACATGGAGCGCGGCCCGGCGCTCCCACCGGCGGCGCGCGCCCGCGCCGAACGCAACGCCGTCCGCCGCGCTCGTCGCGCGGAGGCCACCCGGCCCGGAGAGTTCAGCACCCGGTTCTGGGTTCGAACCGTCCTCATCGCCGCTGCGGTCGGGTTCATCGGCTTCAGCACCCAGTGGGGGAACGGCATGCCCGGCGCGCTGTACGTGGGCCTCGCGGTCGGCGCCGTGGCGCTGCTGCTCCTCGTCGGCTTCCGCCTCCTCCAGCGGCGCGCTGCCGCATCCTGACGAACCACCACGAAGGAGACTCCACATGGGCGACGAGCACGACCACCACCACCACGACCACGCTGACGACCACGACGACCACGAGGACGCGCACGGCAGTTTCGCCACCGGGCAGGAGGTCGAGGAGGAGACCGCCGAAAAGGAGCATCGCGGCGATTTCGCCGAGGGGCAGCAGGCCGGCCACTCCAGCGTCCACGACGCGCTGCGCGGTGATTTCGCCGAGGGCCAGGAGGAGCTTCCGCACGAGCACGCAGAGGAGCTCCACGGCGACTTCGCTCGCGGCCAGGATCACGACGACCACTGACCGGGCACTGACGCCGTTCGTCCGTCGCTGGCTCCAGGCGGCGGCCGAGCGGATCATCGCCCAGGCCTCCGAGCTCACGGAGCTCGACGCGCGCATCGGTGACGGAGACCACGGCATCAACCTCGCGCGGGGAATGTCACTCGTCCGCGGCGCGCTGGTCGACGCGCCGGCCGCCGAGCCGGCCGGCGAGCTCCTCCGCCGCAGTGGGCGGCTCCTGATCTCCTCGGTCGGCGGTGCGTCCGGGCCGCTGTACGGGACCCTCTTCCTGGAGACAGGGCAGGCCGTGGGGGACGCGGACCGGCTCGCGGTGCTTGGGCCCGCGCTCGTGCACGGAGTCGGCGGAGTCGGGCGACGTGGCCGATCCACAGTCGGCCAGAAGACGATGCTCGATACCCTCGTCCCGGCCGCGAGGGCGCTGGCCGCCGGCGGGGAGCTGTCAGCCGCCGTCGAGCGAGCGATCCATGCGGCCCGCATCGGCTGCGAGTCGACGCGCGACATGGTCGCCCAGCGAGGGCGCGCCAGCTACCTCGGTGAGCGCGCCATCGGCCATCTCGACCCCGGAGCCGTGTCGTCGCGGCTGCTGATCGAGGCCCTCGCCACCGCGGTGGCGTCCGGTCAGCCCCCTGCCCTGACCTCCATCCCGCCGAGGCGGTAGCCGAACCCGTATTCGGTGCCGATGTAGTCGTCGCCGGCGGAGGCATCGGCCAGCCGCGCCCGGAGGCCGCGGATGGCGGAGCGGAGCAACGGAAGCTCGTCGCGGTAGTCAGGCCCCCATGCGTCGTGGAGGAGCTGGCCGTGGCTCACCAGCGCGCCGCCGTGGCGTGCCAGCGACACGAGCAACCGGAACTCCGTGGGCGTGAGGTGGATCTCGGCGCCGCCCAGCAGCACGCGATGGCCGTCCACGTCGACCACGAGATCGCGATGCCGGAACACCTCGTGGCCGGGCCGATCAGCCGCGAGCGCGGCCCGCCTGAGGGCCGCCTCGACGCGCGCGACGTACTCGCGGAACGAGAACGGCTTCGTGATGTAGTCGTCCCCGCCGAGGCGGAGGCCACGGACGCGATCGGCCTCGGAGCCGAGGGCGGACACGAACAGGATCGGCACGCTGCTCAGCTCCCGGATGCGCGTACAGAGCTCCCATCCGTCCATCTGTGGCAGGCCGATGTCGAGGCTCACGAGCTCCGGCCGCCAATCGTAGACCGCCCGCAGCGCATCGGCTCCGCCCAGGGCCGTGCGAGCGTCGAGCCCGGCGCGGTGCAGCCAGAGCGCCAGCAGGTCAGCGAACTCCCGGTCGTCCTCGACGACCAGCACACGGCGGCTCATGCCCGAACCGCGCCCCGAGCATTACCTGCAGGCAGGCGCACTTCGATCACCGTCCCCGAGTGGCGATCCGCGTCGAAACCGATCGTGCCGCCATGAGCTTCCACGACTCGGCGGCTGATGGCGAGGCCGAGGCCGGATCCGGGCACTCCCCCCTCGCGCACGTTGCGTGCGCGGTGGAACTGCTCGAACACGAGCTCCCGCTCGTCCTCCGGGATGCCGATCCCGCCGTCCTCGATCCGGATCGCCACGATCCCATCCTCCGCCGCGGCGCGAACCGCGACCGTCCCATTCCCGTACTTCGCCGCATTCCCCAGCAGATTGTCGAGGACCTGGCGCAGCCGCTCCGGGTCGGCGGCGAGCTGTGGTAGCGGCCCGGTGACGTCGAGCTGGATCACCAGCGACGGCTGGCGGACGGCAAGATCGGCGGCGGCCGCGTCCAGCAGGGCGCCGGGGTCGACCGCCTGGATGTCGAGGTCGAGCCGATCGGCGGCAAGCTGCGATGCGTCCAGGATCTGGCTCACGATGGCGCCAAGCCGGTTCGTGGCGTCCTCGATCCGCTCGAGATAGGTCCGGGCGGTCGGCGCGTCCGGCTCGAGGTGGAGGAGCGTCTCGACGTATCCCTTGATGAGTGCGAGCGGCGTTCGCAGCTCGTGGCTGACGCTTCCGAGGAAACCGCGCCGCAGCTCGGCAAGACGAGCGAGCTCGCTCGTGTCGCGCAGGATGCCGACCGCCTGCGACCGACCGCGGGCGTCGCGCGCGGTGACCGCGTAGCTGCCGACGACCGAGGTGGTGTCCCCGCCGACGGAGCCCACGGCCCGCTCGGCGCCGTCGATCGGGTCGCCGCCATCGAGCACCCGACCGAACGGACATCGTCGTCCGCAGGCACGGGCCTTCGTCTCTCCGGCGTCGCACCGAAGCGCATCCTCACACGTCTCGCCGACCACGGAAGCCGCGGGCCGGCGGAGCATGCGCTCCGCGGCCGGATTCACCCGGGTGACCCGGCGGTCTGCATCGACCAGGATGACCGCGTCGGACGCGCCCTGGATCACCGCCGCCAGTTCGGCACGCTCTCGCTCGAGCGTCTCGCGCAGGAGTGCGGCGCGCAGGGCGATCGCCAGCTCGTGATGGACCAGGGCAAGAAACCGGCGCGCCGCAGCGTCGATCGGCCGGTCCGGCGCTGCCGCCACGATCACCACCCCGATGTCCTCGAGGTCGACGCGCACGCGACCGTTGTCCTCGGGTGGCGGCTCGGCCGACGGCTCGAAGGCGCCCGCCCGCGCCACGAGCTCGAAGCGGCCGTCGGCGGTGCGGCTCATCCAGATCGCGCCACCGATCGCGTCGCAGACGTGGACCAGCTCGTCGAGCACGGCCTGTGCCATGGATGGCGGCAGCTCGTGTGTCGCAAGCAGCTGGCTCAGCTGATAGTGGCTGAAGATCGTGTCCGCCGAGCGCTGGGCCTCGTGGAAGATCCGGGCATGGTCGTCCGCCGGAAGCGCGCTCCCCTCGCTCACCGGTCCGAACCCGCGTGTCTCGCGGCCAGCGCGCGGAGGAGGAGGAAGCACGAGGCGGCACCCGGATCGAGATGGCCGCGCGATCGTTCCCCGAGACGCATCGCCAGGCCCCGCCGGGCGACGAGGGGGCGGGTGCTGCGCATGCCGCGGTGCGCGGCGAGGACGGCGCGGCGGACGGCGACGGCCGGCGGGGCTCCCTCCGCGGCCGCCGCCTCGATGGCATCGGCGGCGGGGGCCAGTGCGTCGTAGATCGTCTTGTCGCCCACGCGGCAGCGGCCTCGTCGGGCGAGCCCGTCGGCGGCGGCGCGGAGGATCGTGGCCAAGTCCTGGGTGCGCAGCTCGTTCATGGATCGGGCCGCGAACCCAGCTTCGAGGAAGGCGGCACCGTAGAGCGGCCCCGACGCTCCACCGACGCTGGCGACCAGGGCGCTGCCCACGCTCGACAGGACGCCGCCGACCGAGGTCGGTGGATCCGACCCGAGCGCCTCCTCGACGGCCGCGAAGCCGATGAGCAGGTTGTCGCCGTGGTCTCCGTCACCGAGGATTGCGTCCAGGCGGGTGAGGGATGGCGCGTGGCGACGCACGACGGCGGCGCAGCGATGCACATAGGCGAGTGCGGCCCGGGCGTCGATCCGGATCCCGGTCTGGGCGACAGGGCTGGTCACGCCGACGAGTCTAGTCACGCCGTCGAGCCCGCCTCAACCCCGGATCGCGACCATCTCCTCATCCTTTCCTCACGGAGTCCTGATCATTCGTGGCTAGCATCGGCCCGCATGGTCAGCCTCACGCTCGTCGCCCATAGCGACCGCCTGCTCGGCGCGCTCGTCGAGATGATCGTTGCGACCACCGCCACGCCGCCGCCGTGCAGCACCGCGGGCGGGACAGAGGATGGGCGCATGGGAACGTCGCTGGGCCGCATTCGCGGCGCGCTTCGTGCCGGCCTCGCCGCGGGTGATGACGGCTGCCTCGTGCTGTACGACACCGGCTCGGCGTGGCTGACGATCGAGTTCGCCATCGATGAGCTGTCGGCCGAGGAACGATCCCGGGTCGTGCTCAGCACCGGCCCGCTCGTCGAGGGTGCCCTGGCCGCCGCTGTGCGGGCGGCCGACGGGGCGCCACTCACCGAGGTCGCCGATGCCGCAGCCTCGGCGCTCGAACGTGACAAGCGACCGGGCGATGCGCCCGGTGACGGCACACGCCTGACGGCCTGAGCCGGGCACTCGGGGAGAGAGGAGGACGACGGAGCGAACCGGACGCACCATCGGCGACGGCTGGGGCACCGGTGCGTCGCCACGGGCATCGGAGGGATGCATCAATCTCGCATAGCGAGGAGCACGTTCCATGGAGACCTTCACCGCCGAACTGATCGGCACGGCGATCCTGATCATCCTCGGCGACGGCGTCGTCGCCGGCGTCCTGCTCGCCCGCTCGAAGGCGCAGAACTCGGGCTGGATCGTCATCACCGCCGGCTGGGGCTTCGCGGTCGCGGTCGCCGTCTACGCGGTCGGCACCATCAGCGGAGCTCACATCAATCCGGCGATCACCATCGGGGTCCTCGTCACCGGCGGGATCTCGATCGGCGACGCACTGCTGTACTGGGCCGGCCAGTTCGTGGGCGCCTTCCTCGGCGCCGTCGTGGTCTACCTCCACTACCTGCCGCACTGGCGCGAGACCGAGGACCCGGGCCTGAAGCTCGCAGTCTTCAGCACCGGCCCGGCCATCCGCAATCCGGTGAGCAACACGTTGAGCGAGATCATCGGCACCTTCGTGCTGGCCTTCGGCGTGTCGGCCATTCTCCAGCCCGACAACGAGGTCGGGGCCCTGGGCGCGCTGCTCGTCGGACTCCTGGTCTTCGGCATCGGCCTCAGCCTCGGCGGCCCGACCGGGTACGCCATCAATCCCGCCCGTGACCTCGGCCCCCGCATCGCGCATGCGTTGCTGCCGATCGCCGGCAAGGGAAGCTCGGATTGGGAGTACTCGTGGGTTCCGGTGGTCGGTCCGCTCATCGGCGGCGTCCTCGGCGCCCTGGCCTTCCAGGTCCTCTTCACGAACTACCTGCTGGCGGCCTAGGACATGAAGAAGCTCATCAATGCGCCGGACGCCGTCGTCGACGAGGCGCTGGCGGGGATGACGGCGGCACACGGTGACCTGCTCAGGGTCATCGAGCCGAACGTCATCGTCCGCGCCGATGCGCCGCGTTCCGGCAAGGTCGGGGTCATCTCCGGGGGCGGCTCGGGCCACGAGCCCATGCACGGCGGGTTCGTCGGCCTGGGCATGCTCGATGCCGCCTGCCCCGGCGCGGTCTTCACCTCGCCGGTCCCGGACCAGATGCTGGCTGCCACGAAGGCGGTCGACGGTGGGGCCGGCGTGCTCCACATCGTGAAGAACTACACCGGCGACGTCATGAACTTCGAGCTTGCGGCCGAGCTGGCCCAGGCAGAGGGGATCGAGGTCACGAGCGTCGTCATCGCTGACGATGTCGCCGTCCAGGACTCCCTCTATACCGCGGGTCGCCGCGGCGTGGGAGGCACCGTCCTGGCCGAGAAGATCGTGGGCGCGGCCGCCGAGGAGGGGCAGGGCCTCGCCGCGGTGACCGCGCTCTGTCAGCGAGTCCAGGACAACGTGCGATCGATGGGCATGGCGCTCACGAGCTGCACCGTCCCGGCCGCCGGCAAACCGACGTTCGAGATCGGCGACGACGAGATGGAGGTCGGCGTCGGCATCCACGGGGAGCCCGGGCGCGAGCGCCGCAAGCTGGCGAGCGCGGACGAGATCACCGAGGCGCTGATGACGCCGATCCTGGACGACGGTGGCTTTGGCTCGGGCGACCGGGTGCTGGCCTTCGTGAACGGCATGGGGGGCACGCCGCTGCTCGAGCTGTACGTCGTCTACAACAAGGTGGCGGCGATGTGCCGCGATCGCGGCGTCACGATCGAGCGCAACCTCGTCGGGTCCTATATCACCAGCCTCGAGATGGCGGGCTGCAGCATCACGCTGCTCAAGCTCGACGACGAGCTGGTGCGCCTGTGGGACGCGCCGGTGCACACCGCAGCCCTGCGCTGGGGCGTGTGATCGGTCGCCGATGACCGAGTTCGACAGCGCGACGCTCCGGCGATTCGTGGAGCTGTTCGCGGACCGCATTCGCGACCGCCGGGACGAGCTCACGGAGCTCGACTCGGCGATCGGGGATGCCGATCACGGGATCAACATGGACCGCGGCTTTACGGCGGTCCGTGCGAAGGTCGCCGAGCTCGCCCCCGACGCCGACCTGGGGGCCGTCGCCAAGACTGTCGGGATGACGCTCATCTCGACCGTCGGCGGCGCATCCGGCCCGCTGTACGGCACGTTCTTCCTCCGCGTCGCCACCACGCTCGGGGAGCGCGGCGAGGTGGACGCGTCGGACGTCGGGGCGGCGCTCCACGCCGGGCTCGAGGGCCTGGTGCAGCGCGGGAAGGCCGTGCTCGACGACAAGACGATGGTGGATGCCGTCACGCCGGCCGTCGACGCCTTCGACGCGGCGGTTGGCGGCGGGCTCGCGGCGGCGCTCGGCGCGGCCGCGGATGCGGCCGCCATCGGACGCGATCGGGTCACGCCGCTCGTCGCCCGCAAGGGGAGGGCGAGCTACCTCGGCGAGCGATCGGCGCACCACCAGGACCCGGGGGCGACCTCCGCAACCATGATGCTCGAGGCGCTTCGCGACGCGGTCGCGGCGGCTTGAGCCAACCTCCGAGCAGGGAAAGGCAGGAAGCGATCGAATGGCCAAGTACGTCCTGGCGCTGGACCAGGGGACCACGTCGAGCCGCGCCATCCTCTTCAACGCGGACGGCACGATCCACAACTCCGCGAACCAGGAGTTTCCGCAGATCTACCCATCCCCCGGACACGTCGAGCACGACCCGGAAGCGATCTGGGACTCCCAGCTGGCGGTCGCGAAGAAGGTCATGGCCGATGCGGGCGCCTCGCCCGACGACATCGCGGCCATCGGCATCACGAACCAGCGCGAGACGACCGTCGTCTGGGACAAGAACACCGGCAAGCCGGTCCAGAACGCGATCGTCTGGCAGAGCCGCATCACCGCCGGCTATTGCGACGAGCTCAAGGCAGCCGGGCACGAGCCGCTGTTCCGCGACAAGACCGGCCTCCCGGTCGACGCCTACTTCAGCGGCACGAAGATCCGGCACATCCTCCAGAACAATCCCGGCGCCCAGGAGAGGGCGGAGGCGGGGGACCTCCTGTTCGGGACGGTCGACAGCTTCCTCATCTGGCGCCTCACCGAGGGCCGCGTCCACGTCGCGGATTACTCGAACGCGAGCCGCACGCTCCTGTTCAACATCCACGACCTCGACTGGGACGACGAGCTGCTGGGGATCATGAACGTGCCGCGGGCGATGATGCCCGAGGCGCGCCCTTCGTCCGAGGTGTACGGCGAGACGACGCTGCTGGGTGGCTCGATCAAGATCGCCGGCGACGCCGGCGACCAACAGGCGGCCACGTTCGGCCAGGCCTGCTTCGAGCCGGGAATGGCGAAGCAGACGTATGGCACCGGCGCGTTCATGCTCATCAACACCGGCGAGGAGGCCGTGCCCTCGAAGAACGGGCTGCTCACCACGATCGCGTGGGGCTATAACGGCAAGGTGATCTACGCGCTCGAGGGATCGGTCTTCATCGCCGGCGCGGCGGTGCAGTGGATTCGCGACGGCCTGAAGGTCATCACGAACTCGGCCGACGTCGAGAAGCTCGCCGACAAGGTCGCCGACACCGAGGGCGTGTACATGGTGCCCGCCTTCGTCGGCCTCGGCGCCCCGTACTGGGACCAGTACGCGCGAGGCCTGATCATCGGCCTCACCCGTGGCTCGACGATCGAGCATATCGCGCGGGCGACGGTCGATTCGATGGCCTACCAGACCCGCGAGGTGCTGGAGGCGATGCAGGCCGATTCGGGCGTCGAGCTCAAGGAGCTGAAGGTCGACGGCGGCGCCGTCGTGAACAACGATCTCATGCAGTTCCAGGCCGACATCCTCGGCGTCGCCGTGGAGCGGCCGCAGGTCGCCGAGACGACGGCGCTGGGCGCCGCCTACCTGGCCGGCCTGGCCGTCGGGTTCTGGAAGGACACCGGCGACGTGACGAACAACTGGGCGCTCGACCGGCGGTTCGAGCCCCAGATGGACGACGATCGGCGCGAGAAGCTGTATCGAGGCTGGAAGAAGGCCGTGCAGCGCTCGCTCGACTGGGAAGAGCACTAGGCTTCTTCGCACCCCGGACCGATGGCCCGGAGCCCTTCCGGCTCCGGGCCTGATCCGGCCATCACGGAGATCACGCGCGTGACCGAGGCAACTCCACCACCGGTGGGCATCGTGGTCGTCTCCCACTCCGCCGACGTGGCCGATGCCACGGTCCGCCTCGTCGCCCAGCTCGCCAACCTCCCGGACGATGGGCCGCGTCTCATCGCCGCCGGCGGCCTCTCCGACGGCAGCGTCGGGACCGACGCGGTGCGCATCGCCGAAGCGATGGCCCGGGCCGACGTGGGTTCCGGCGTCGTGGTGCTGGCGGACCTGGGCAGCGCCGTCCTGTCGGCAGCCACCGCCATCGACGAGCTGCTCGCGCCCGACCAGGCCGGTCGCGTCGTCATCTCGCGCGGGCCGCTGGTGGAGGGCACCTTCGTGGCCGCCGTCCAGGCCTCGGCCGGGGATACGCTCGAGGGCGTACGTGCCGCTGCCGACGAGGCGGCGAGCATGGACAAGCTGGGAGATCGCGGATGACCCTGCCGCTCGCCGCGCTGCTCGGCTACCTGCTGGGAGCGATCCCGTTCGGCCTCATCGTCGGCCGGGTGACCCGCGGTATCGACCTGCGCGACTACGGCTCGCACCGCACCGGCGCGACGAACGCGCTCCGCACGCTCGGCCTGCGGGCGGCGGCCCTCGTCTTCGTCCTCGACGTCGGAAAGGGCGTGGCCGCGGTCCTCCTGGCCCGGCTCCTGTTCGCCGACGACCCGCTCACGGAGTGGGCCGCGGCTGTCGCCGGCTTCGCCGCGATTGTCGGGCACAACTGGTCGGTCTTCATTCGCTTCACCGGCGGACGTGGCGTGGCGACCTCGGCCGGCGGGCTCGCCGCGATGAGCCCGTGGACGATCCTCGTCCTGGCGCCGATCGTCATCGGCCTCATCTGGCGCACCCGCTACGTCTCGCTCGGCTCGATCAGCGGCGGGCTGCTGGCCCCCGTCCTCACCGCCGTCCTGTGGGCCGTGGATGCCGCATCGGTCCCGGCCATCGCCTACGCCGCGGCATCCGGCTTCCTCGTGACCGCGGCGCACGCGGACAACATCGCCCGTCTGCGCGCCGGGACCGAGCGGAAGATCGGGCACAAGGAAACGGTGCGAACCGATGGCTGAGGCCGAGGTCGAGGTCCGCAACCCGTCGGGGCTTCACGCCAGGCCGGCGGCCACGTTCGTGCGCGCCGCCGCCGCGCTGCCGATCGACGTGCGAGTCACGAACCTGTCCCGCGACCCCGACAAGTCGGTGAGCGCCAGGAGCGTGCTCGGCGTCATGGGCCTCGGCGTGGCGCGCGGCCACCGGATCCGGCTCGGCGCGGACGGGCCCGAGGGTGAGGCCGCGGTGGCCACGCTCGCCGAGCTCGTCGCCTCGGGGCTCGGCGAGGACGTGGGCGGGGTATGAGCACGCAGCTGCGTGGCCTGCCGGCGGCCCCGGGGGTCGCGACCGGCGTGCCGTGGATCTACCGTCCGCCTGCTCCCGACGAGGCGGCGCGGCTGTCGATCACCGACGCGGCCGATGCGGCCGCTGCCGAGCTCGAGCGGCTCGCCGGCCGCCTCCGGGTCGACGGACGCCCGGACGAGGCCGAGATCCTGGATGCGCAGGCGCTGATGGCGATCGACGAGGAGCTGCTGGCCGCGGCGCGCGAGCGCGAGGTGGGCGGGCTCGCCCCGGCGGCAGCCGTCGTCGCCGCCGGAGAGGCGGTGGCGACCACCTTCGAGGCCCTCGAGGATCCCATCCTGTCGGCCCGTGCCGTCGACGTCCGCGACGTGGCGGGACGGATCGCCCGGCACGTGACCGGGGCGCCGCCGCCGCAGCTCGAACGTCGCTCGATCGTCGTGGCCGCCGACCTGGCGCCGTCGGTGACCGTCGAGCTCGACCGCGCGCTGCTGGCGGGGATCGCGCTCGAGCGAGGCTCCCGGACCTCGCACGCCGCCATCCTGGCGCGCGCCCTCGGCATTCCGGCGGTGGTGTGCGTGCCGCGCATCGTGGACGCGTCGGCCGCGGTCGGCGAGCTCGCGATCGACGGCGATTCGGGCCTGGCGGTCCTCGACCCCGACGACGTCGACCGGGACCGGCTGGCCCATGCCGCCGCCGCGGCATCCTCGCGGCGTGCGGCGGACGAGGCGTTCCGTGGCCGGCCCCTGGCCACCTCGGACGGCCACCGGGTGCAGTGCATGGCCAACGTCGGGGACCCGGCCGAGGCGGTGGTCGCCTTCGCGGCCGGCGCCGACGGGATCGGCCTGTTCCGGACCGAGTTCGCCTTCGCCGGCCGCGCGACCGGGCCTGCCGAGGAGGAGCAGGCAGAGGCGTACGCGCGCGTCCTGCGTGCCGCCGGCGACGCGCCGGTCGTGATCCGCCTGGCGGACATCGGCGGCGACAAGCCGCTCCCGTACGTCGCGATCCCGGAGGAGGCGAACCCGTTCCTCGGGATCCGGGCCATCCGACTGGCCGATACCCATCCGGAGCTGTTCGCCACCCAGCTGCGGGCGATCCTGCGCGCGTCGCTGCAGGCCGGGCGCGCGGCATCCATCATGGCGCCGATGGTCGCCGACGCGGCCGACGTGGCCGCCGTCCGGCGGCTGGTCGACGAGGCAAGATCGGCCGTGCCCGACGCGCCGTCGCCCCGGCTGGGCATCATGGTCGAGATCCCGTCGGCGGTCCTGCTGGCGGACCAGCTGGGAGCCACCGTCGACTTCATGAGCATCGGCACGAACGACCTCACCCAGTACCTCCTCGCCTCCGACCGGACGAACCCGCGCCTCGCCGAGCGGCAGGACCCCCTCCATCCCGCCGTCCTCCGCGCGGTGGCCAGGGTCGTGGAGGGCGCGGCGGCCCACGGTTGCGAGGTCGCGGTGTGCGGCGAGATGGCCGGCGACCCGGCCGGCGCCGCCCTCCTGGTCGGAATGGGCGTCGAGGAGCTGAGCATGGACCCCACCGCCTTTGGTGGCGTGAAGCGGGCGCTGGCCGATCGGTCCCGCACGGAGCTGGAGGAACTGGCCCGTCGCGCCCGGGAGCTCGGCTCGGCCGCCGAGGTCCGCGAGCTGGTGGCGATCCGATGAGCGACCGGAGCCCGGCGCGGATCAGCTCGCCGGCGAACCTGCTCGGGATCGCGCGCATCGCGGCGACCCCGGTGGTGATCGCGCTCATGCTCGTCGCCACGCCCGGGCTCGGCATCGTGGCGTTCGTGATCTTCGCCGTCGCGGCCTGGACCGACTTCCTCGACGGCTGGGTGGCTCGGCGCCGGGGCGAGGTGTCGCCGCTCGGCGTGTTCATGGACCTGACGGCGGACAAGGTCCTCGTCGGCGGCGTCCTGGTCGCGATGGTCGAGGTGGGACTGCTGCCGACCTGGATGGTGGCCACGATCCTCGTCCGCGAGCTCGTGATCGCCGGCGTGCGCCAGATGGCGGCCGCCGAGAACGTCGTCATCGCCGCGCGCCCGCTGGGCAAGGCGAAGACGCTCACGACGCTGGCCGGCATGGCGCTCCTGCTGCTCGCATTCGACGCCTCGACCGGCGGGCCGATGGCGGGAACCGGTCTTGGCCCGACGATCGAGGCCATCGGTCGCTGGACGATGGTGGTCGCCACGGCGCTGACCGTCGTCTCGGGGTGGGACTACCTGCGCGGCGCACTCCCGCTCCTCCGCGGCGAGCGGTGACCTGATGCGAGCCCGGGCGGAGGTCGACGTCGTCGTCATCGGCGGCGGTGCGACCGGCGCCGGCGTGCTCCGCGACCTCGCCATGCGCGGGCTGCGCGCGACCCTCGTCGAGCGCGGGGACTTCGCATCGGGCACGAGCGGCCGCTACCACGGGCTGCTCCACTCCGGGGCGCGCTACGTCGAGTCCGACCCGATCTCGGCCCGCCACTGCATCGAAGAGAACGCCGTCCTGCGTCGAATCGCGCCCGGCACGATCGAGCCCACCGGCGGCTACTTCGTCGCCACGCCGGACGACCCCGACGACTATCTCGAGCGCTTCCCGGCCGCCTGCGCCGCGGCCGGCATCGACGCCGAGCCGATGTCGCTCGACGCGCTCTTCCGCGCGGAGCCGCTCCTGAACCGGAGGATCCGTGCCGCCTATCGCGTGCCGGACGCGGCGCTCGAGCCGTGGGAGCTGGTGGACGCGAACCTCGCCAGCGCCCGCGAGCACGGAGCGACGGCCCATCGCTATCGGCCGGTCGTCGGAATCGAGCGCGATGCGGGCGGCGCGATCACCGCCGTTCACACCCGGGACGCGCGAAGCGGTGAGGCGGAAACGATCGGCTGCCGGGCGGTGATCTCCGCCGCGGGCGCCTGGGCGGGCACGGTCGCCGCGCTCGCCGGCGCCACGCTCCACATGAGCCCGGGAAAGGGATCGATGCTCATCCTCAACCGGCGGATGACCTCGGCGGTCGTGAACCGGCTGGCGCCGCCGGGCGACGGCGACATCCTCGTCCCGGTGCACACCGTCTGCATTCTCGGCACTACCGACATCACGATCGAGGACCCCGACGACGCCCGGGTCACGCGCGACGAGGTCGAGGCGCTCCTCGCCGACGGCGAGCGACTCGTCCCCGGGCTGTCCGGCGCGCGCGTGCTTCGCGCCTACGCGGGGTCGCGGCCCCTGTACGACGCCGCGGAGCTGGACGGCCTCGCGCATCATGACGAGTCCCGTGAGATCAGCCGCGCCCATCACGTCATCGACCACGGCACGCGGGACGGCGTCCACGGGCTGTGGAGCATCGTGGGCGGCAAGCTCACGACCTACCGCCTCATGGCGCGTGACGCGGTCGACGCCGTAGCCCGGGCCCTCGAGGTCACCTCGCCGTGCCGAACCGCGGACGAGGTGCTGCCGGAGCCCGCCGAGCGCAGCCCCTACTGGCTCGGGGACCGCCTGGCGGCCCTGGAGTCCGAGGGTGGGGGAGACGCCGATCTCATCTGCGAGTGCGAGCTCGTCACGCGCCGCCGATTGGCCGTCGCGCTCGACGAGCGCGACGACTCCTCGCTGGACGACCTCCGCCGCACGACGCGCCTGGGGATGGGCCCCTGCCAGGGCGCGTTCTGCATCCCCCGGGCGGCCGCGATGCTCGACGAGCGACGCGCGGATGGACGGCTCGCCCCCACCGCGCCGGACGCGAACGCGGCGCTCCGATCGTTCGCCGCCGAGCGCTTCCGGGGCACGCGGCCGATCGCCTGGGGCGATCAGCTCACGGAGCTGTGGCTCGCCGCCGGCACCTTCCGCGGGACGCTGGCCGCCGAGAGCCTGCCGGCGCGGAGTGGAGCCGCCGATGCCGACCGCTGACGTCGTCGTCATCGGCGCGGGCCTTGCCGGCCTCAGCTGCGCGGCCGAGCTGGCGGAGCGTGGCGCGCGCGTCTTCCTCGCCGCCAAGGGGATGGCCAGCACGCATTGGACCCACGGCGGCCTGGACGTCGCCGCCCCGGACGGCGCGGCGACGCCACGTGCCGGCGTGCGGGCGTTGGCCGCTCGAGCGGGACACCCCTATGCGACGCTCGACGGCGACCTGGAGGCGGCCGTTCTAGCCCATGGCGGCCGGCTGCGAGCGGGTGGCATCGGCCTCGTCGGGTCCCTCGACGGCTCGCTGGTGGCGATCCCGACCGCCATCGGCGCGCTGCGACCGGCGGGGCTCCTGCCGGATGCCCAGGCCGCCGCGCGCGACGAGTGGGGGCACGACGGATTGCTGCTCGTCGGGATCGAGCGCTACCGCGATGCCTGGGCGAACTACGCGGCGCGCAACCTCGCCGCCGCCGATTGGCCGGGTGGCCCGCGCGAGGTTCGCGCGGTGACGGTCCGCCTCGATGGGCTCGACAGGCTGCGCAATCTGAACGCGCGGTCGCTGGCGCACCTGTTCGACGACCCCGCCTGGCGCTCCCGCGCGCTGCGCGCGATCGCCGCCGCCATCCCGCCCGGCACCTGGCGCATCGGCCTTCCGGCGGTGCTGGGGATCACGACGCACCGACAGGTCCTTGCCGATGCCCGCGCCGCCCTGGGTCCGGGCGTCCTCGAGATCCCGAGCCTGCCGCCGTCGGTTCCCGGCATGCGGCTGTTCGACGTCCTGCGGGAGGCGATCCTCGGGCGCGGCGGCCGGGTCCAGATGGGTTTCGACGTCGTCGACGTGGAGCGCCACGATCGCCGAATCATGGCGATCCACACCGAGGCGGCCTCGCGCACGCTGCGGTTGGCGGCCGACCGCTTCGTGCTCGCCACCGGCGGCATCGGCGGGGAGGGTATCCGGGCCGGTGCCGACGGCCACCTCCAGGAGCGGGTCTTCGGCCTCGCCGTGAGCGCACCGCATCGGGACGCGTGGTTCAGCGACGACCCGCTCGTGCCGCATCCGCTCGAGGCCGCCGGCATCCTGACCGACGGCGACCTGCGGCCGCTCGACCCATCGGGAGCGATCGCGCTCGAGAACGTCCACGTCATCGGCTCCGCACTGGCCGGCATGCACTACCTCGCCGAGAGATGCGGCGACGGCGTGGCGCTCGCCAGCGCGCACCGGGTGGCCGCCGCCCTGGCGGCCGGGAGGATCGCGGCGTGACGTTCCACGACGCCGCGACGCGCGACTTCCCGGCCTTCAGCACCGATGCCTGCATCAAGTGCAACGTGTGCACCACGGTCTGCCCGGTCTCCCGCGTGACCGACGCGTTCCCCGGCCCGAAGTATGTCGGGCCGCAGGCCCAGCGCTTCCGCGGCCCATCGGTGCACGATCGGTCGCCCGATCGCACCGTCGACCTGTGCTCCGGCTGCGGAATCTGCACCCGGGCCTGCCCGGCGGGCGTCTTGATCGCCGAGACGAACAACCGGGCGCGCGCCGCGATCGTCGACTCGCGCGGGACCTCGCTCCGAAATCGGCTCATCAGCGACACCGACCTGCTCATCCGGCTCGGCTCCAACGCATTGGCGCCCTTCGCGAATCTCGGGCTCCGCAATCGGGTCCTGCGCTGGCTGGCGGAGAAGGTGCTCGGCATCCACCGCCGGGGACCGCTGGCGCCGTTCAGCCGGACCACGTTCCGGCGCTGGTGGCGCGGCCAGGGTCGCGCGACCACCGTTCCGGCCACGCCGGATCCCTCGCGCACTGTCGTGTACTTCCACGGCTGCGCCGTGAACGGCTTCGAGCCGGACCTCGGCCGTGACGCGCTCGCCGTCCTGGAGCGCAACGGCTTCAGCGTCATCGTGCCGCCCCAGGTGTGCTGCGGGCTGCCGTTCATCAGCAACGGTCTCTACGACCACGCGCGCCGTAAGGCGCGCCGGAACCTCGGGTCGCTCGCCGCATTCGCTCGGGCCGGCTACCGGATCGTGGGGACGTCGACCTCCTGCACCCACGCGCTGAAGGCCGAGTACCGCGAGATGCTCGACCTGGCGGACGAGGACGCACGCGCCGTCGCCGATGCGACCTGGGACATCTGCGAGCTCCTCGTCGACCTCCACGACCGCGGCGAGCTCGACATCGGCTTCGCGCCGATCGCGGAGCGGCTGCCGTACCACCCGC
Source organism: Candidatus Limnocylindria bacterium (assembly GCA_036380455.1). Classification (GTDB taxonomy): domain Bacteria; phylum Chloroflexota; class Limnocylindria; order QHBO01; family QHBO01; genus JACDBZ01. The sequence continues at coordinate 23,524 of DASVEQ010000004.1, forward strand.
CCTGCCAGCTGAAGTCGCACGGCATCGGGACGCCGGCGATGGACCTGTTCGCGCTCGTCCCCGGCCTGCGGGCCGTCGACTCCGATCACGACTGCTGTGGTGCCGCCGGTACCTACGGCCTCAAGAAGGAGCGCTGGCAGATCGCCCAGGACGTCGGCGCGCCGCTGTTCGCCACCGTGCGCGCGGCGGCCGCCGCCGGTGCCTCGCGCGCCGCGTGCGATTCAGAGACGTGCCGCTGGCAGATCGAGCAGTCGTCCGGCGTGCGCACCGTCCATCCGGTCACGATCCTCGCCGAGTCCTACCGCCGCGCCGATGCGGCCGCCGAGGAGCGCTGGCGTCGGGTTGTCTGACTAGACTTGGCGAATGTCCGATGACCGCCGGCGAGGCCGCCCTGATCGCGTCGGATTCCCGTACCGCCAGATCCTCGATCGGGCGCGTCACCCGACCGGATGGCGCTCGAGCCTGGAGACGCGGCCGCACCAGTCGGTGGCCTCGTTCCTGGGAGAGGCGCTGATCGCGGGCGCCGCCTTCGTCATCATCGTGGTGCTGCTGATCTGGTTCGGCTGAACCGCGACGGCACCTGCATCGCTCACATCCCTCACTTGATCAGCCTGCGCTCCATCTGGCGCATCGCGATCCATAGGCAGATCGCGAAGAAGACCACGAGGTACCCGAGGCTCACCAGGTGCCCGAGGTCGAGGATGCCGGTCGACAGGGCGCGGATGAGCTCGATCCCGTGATAGAGCGGTGTGACCGTGATGACCGTCACCAGCCATCCTGGGAGCACGTTCTCGATCGGGAAGAACGTGCCGCTGAACAGGAACATCGGCATCACGATCAGCCCGAGTGGGATGTCGAAATCGTTCACGGTCCGCAGGTACGAGGTTCCGGCGAGGCCCGCAGCGGCGAATGCCGCGGCCACCAGCAGCGCCGCGGGGATCATCAGCACCCCGAGCGGTGACAGGATCAGCCCCATCGCCAGCATCGCGATGAACATCACGATCGCGTTGAGGGTCGACCGCATCAGCGACCAGCCGAGCTCGCCCAGGGCGATCTCGCTGATCCCCATCGGGGTGGCCAGCACGCCTTCGTACGTCCGATTGTAGTTCAGCTTGAAGAAGACGTTGAAGATCGTTTCGAAGACCGCGCCGTTCATCGCGGCGGTGGCCATGAGCGCTGGCCCGACGAACGCGGCATACGGGATCGTCCGGCCGTCCCCGAGCTGGACCGTCTCGATGATGCCACCGAGCCCCAGGCCGATGCCCACGAGGTAGAAGAGCGGCTCGAAGACCCCCGAAACGATGATGATCCACTGGTGCCGGTAGACGAGGACATTGCGCTCGACGAGGCGGCGGGAGCGCCACAGGCGCGACCACGCCATCCCGAGTCTGCCCGGCGTGCGTGCGATCGTCGTCACCGGCTCAGCCTGCCATTCGCCGCGCCAGCAGGCGGTCCGCCACCAGGATGCCGATGGCGGCCGCGACGAGCAGGTATGCCAGGTGGAGGGGTGCGGCCACCGGATCGAGGGTGCCGAGGACCAGGCCACGGACGAGCTCGACGCCGTGGAAGAGCGGAGTCAGCCACGCGATCCACTCCACCTGGTCCGGCAGCCGGCTGAGGGGGAAGAACGTGCCGCTGAAGAGGAACAGCGGGTTGATGACAAACCGGAAGATCGCGCTGAAGCCGACGTCGTTACGCTGCGTGGCCGTGAACGCGACGAGCCAGGAGCTGAAGACGGTGCCGATCAGCATCGTCACGGGAATGGCCAGGAGCGCGCCTACCGAGCGGGGCACGCCGAACAGGGCGAGCACGACGAGGAAGACGGCGGCCAGCGTGCCAACCCTGAACGCCACCCACAGCTGCTCACCGATCACGAGGGTGCGGGTCGTGAGCGGTGTCGAGAGCATCGCCTCGTAGTTCCGGCCCCACATGATCTTGCGCATGATCGGGAACGTCGACTCGAACGTGGCGGTGTTCATGGCCGTCGCGGCCAACAGCCCCGGGCCGATCCAGTGGATGTACGGCACGCCGCCGAATGCGTCGAGGTCGTCGCCGGAGAGGAGGGCACCGATGCCGATGCCCATCGCGGTCAGGAACAGGATCGGCTGCAGGAAGCCGAACGCAATGCTGCGGTGCCAGAGGCGGCGGTAGACGAACCAGTTGCGCTGCCAGACGCGCCCCGAGGTGGCGAGGACGGTCATCGGTCTGCCCGCTACTCGACCAGCGAGCGGCCGGTCAGCCGCAGGAAGACGTCCTCGAGACTCGAGCGACGCACGAGCGCCGACTCCACCGGGATCTCGCGCTGATGGACCTGCTCCAGCGCGCGCTCGCCGTCGGCGGTGTAGAGCAGAAGCCGGTCAGGCAGCTCCTCGATCCGGTCGGCCAGGCCGTCGAGCCTGCCGTTCAGGCTGCCGCGTACCGCATCGGCCAGCCGCAGCTCCAGCACCTCCCGGGTCGAGTGCTCGTCGATGAGCTGGCGAGGCGACCCCTCGGCCACGATCTTCGCCTTGTCCATGACGACGAGGTGGTCGCACAGCTGCTCGGCCTCGTCCATGTAGTGGGTCGTGATGATGAGCGTCGCCCCGCGGCGCTTCAGCTGATAGAGGCGCTCCCAGAGGAGGTGCCGCGCCTGCGGGTCGAGACCGGTGGTGGGCTCGTCCAGGATCACGAGGTCCGGCTCGTTGATGAGGGCACGCGCGATCGTCAGGCGCCGCTTCATGCCGCCGGACAGCGGCTCCACCTGGTCCTTCGCGCGTTCGGCGAGCTGGACGAACTCGAGGAGCTCATCCGCCCGTCTCCGGAACACGTCGCCGGGGATGTCGAAGTAGCGCGCATACATCTCGAGGTTCTCGCGCACGGTGAGCTCGGTGTCGAGGTTGTCGATCTGCGGCACCACGCCAAGGCGGGCCTTGATCTCGCGTGCCTGCGTCCGAGGATCCATGCCGATCACGCTGAGCGCACCCTCGGTCACCGGCGAGCTGCAGGCGATCATCCGCATCGTGCTCGTCTTGCCTGCGCCGTTGGGGCCGAGGAAGCCGAATGCCTTCCCGGGACGCACGTCGAAGTCCACGCTATCGACGGCGGTGAAACCGTTCGCGTAGCGCTTCGTCAGGCCGCGGGCATGGACGAGTGACTCGGGGGCGCTCATGGGTCCCGGCATTCTAGACCTGACGCGGCCGACCAACTCCAGCCATCGCCGCCGGGACTTGCTCAGAGTGTCGCCGTGGCAACGTGCAGCACGTTCACG
>DASVEQ010000005.1:0-2816 GCA_036380455.1 Candidatus Limnocylindria bacterium
CCGCGAGGTCGAGCTCCCCCATCCGCTGCGTCACGCGCACAGCGGCGCTCGGCTGCGGGGTGAGCTCGCGGATCTCGGCGTCGATCATCGGTATTGCTCTCCTGGGGCGACGCTAGACTGGTGTCCGGACCATCATCGCCGAACGGAGCCGCATTGAGCGACCCGACCGATACGCCACCGGATCGTGGCCGAACCGTGCACGGCGAGGCCGCCAACGCCGGTCACCGGGTCCTCGCCCCCGACGATGCCGAGGTCGAGGCCTATCTGGAGCAGGCGCTCAACGCGGCGCCCCCGATCCGAGTGGCCACCGAAGCGCCCGAGCATCCGGAGACGGTGGCCGTGCTCGATTTCGGGAGCCAGTTCGCCCAGCTGATCGCTCGGCGCGTCCGAGAGCTGAACGTGTACTCGGAGCTCCTCCCGCACGACACCACCATGGCGGAGCTGGAGCGGCGCGGCGTGAAGGCCGTGATCCTGTCGGGCGGGCCGTCATCGGTCTACGACACCGATGCGCCGCGCGCCGATCCGGCCCTCTGGTCCGGCCGCATCCCGGTGCTCGGCATCTGCTACGGGCTCCAGCTCATGGCCCTCGACCTCGGCGGCGAGGTCGTCCCGTCCGTGAAGCGCGAGTACGGGCCGGCGACCGTGCGCCTCACCGACGCCGATGGCCTGTTCGACGGCCTGGGCGGCGAGCAGCCGGTCTGGATGAGCCATGGCGACTCGATCCTCCGGCCGCCGGAGGGCTTTCGAGCCACCGCCGAGACGGACTCGACTCCCTTCGCGGGCCTGGCCGATCCGGGCCGCAACCTGTACGGCATCCAGTTCCATCCCGAGGTGGTCCACACGCCGATCGGCCGCGATGTGCTGCGCAACTTCGTGGTCGGCATCGCGGGGGTGCGGCCGAGCTGGACCGCCTCGAACCTCGTCGAGACGACCGTGGCGGAGGTGCGCGAGCGCGTCGGCAGCGGGCATGTCATCTGCGCGCTGTCCGGTGGCGTCGACTCGGCGGTGGCGGCGACCCTCGTCCATCGCGCCATCGGCGACCAGCTGACCTGCATCTACGTCGACCACGGGCTCATGCGCAAGCGAGAGTCGGAGCTGCTGCGGGTGACCTTCGAGCGCGACCTGGGCATGAACCTGGTCATGGTGGATGCGCGCGAGCGGTTCCTGCGGCGCCTCGCCGGCGTCGAGGACCCGGAGGAGAAGCGCCGCATCATCGGCGACGAGTTCATCCGCGTCTTCGAGGAGGAGGCGGCGACGCTCGGGCAGATCGACTTCCTCGTGCAGGGCACGCTCTACCCCGACGTGATCGAGTCGACGACGGCCGAGACGAAGACGGCGCAGAAGATCAAGACCCACCACAATGTCGGCGGGCTGCCGGCCGACCTGCGATTCCAACTCATCGAGCCGCTGCGGTACCTGTTCAAGGACGAGGTGCGGCGGGTCGCGATGGAGCTCGGCCTGCCGGAGGCGATGGTTCAGCGCCAGCCATTCCCCGGCCCTGGCCTGGCGATCCGGATCATCGGCGAGGTCACCGGCGAGCGGCTCGACACGCTGCGCGAGGCCGACTGGATCGTGATCGACGAGATCAAGGCCGCGGGCCTCTATCGGTCCTTGTGGCAGTCGTTCGCGATCCTCACACCGGTCCGCTCGGTTGGGGTCATGGGCGACGGGCGGACCTACGCGAACGTCGTCGCCATCCGGGCCGTGACGTCCGACGACGGCATGACCGCCGACTGGGCGCGGCTGCCGTACGAGGTGCTGGCGAAGATCAGCAGCCGCATCGTGAACGAGGTGCCGGGCGTCAACCGCGTCGTCTACGACATCAGCTCCAAGCCGCCCGCCACCATCGAGTGGGAGTGAGGGCGCTCCCGGCCGCGCTCGGCGCGGCGGTTCTTGCGCTGGCCGGGTGCCAGATCGTGCAGGTCGCGACCCCGGACCCAGCGGCGGTTCCCTCGGGGTCGCTTGAGGCGGAGGGTCCCGTAGCCATCGGCCCCATCGTCGAGCTCGGGAGCGGGTCGAGCGCGGGGGTCGGCTGGCGGGCTGCGATCTTCCAGAGCGACGACGGGTGGTGCCTGCAGCTCGAGACCCAGGCGGTCACGGAGGCGGGCTGCGGGCAGATGCCACCCGAGGAGGGCGATGCGTTCGGGCTCCTGAGCCACCGCGGCCCGATCGTGCACGGGGTCGCGTCGGAGGAGACGGCCACGGTGTTCCTAATCATCGACAGCCTCGGGCGCGTGCCGGCCACGCTGATGACGTTGGACGATGCCGGGCTGGAGGGCCACGCGTTCGTCGGTATCGCTCCAGCGGATGCCAACGTCACGCACGTCATGGCCGTGAAGCTCAACGGCGAGATCCTCCAGACGTACGAGCTGCCCTGAGCTTGACGCATCCGATCACCCGGCGGCAATCGCGGCCGAGTGTCCTCCTCCTGCTGCTCGTCGCAGGTGGGTGCGGGCCCTTCGCCGAGCCGGACGCGGGTCTGCCCATCGAGGATGTGCGGACGACCGGGCGGCCGCTGCCAGGAGCACTGGCCGATCGACCGACCGGGCCGCTCGTCGAGCTGCTCACCGGCACGGTCGCCGGCGAGGAGGTCGAGGTCGCGATGCAGCCCGACAGGGAGGGCGTGTGCTTCGTCGTCCGCCTGCCGCCAGAGTCAGGCCAGGCTTGCGGCGAGACGCTGGGCGATCAGCTCATGGGCGACGCGTTCGGACCGGTGACGCCGATCGGGTCCAGCGATCCCGACGACAACCCGACTGGCCTCCCGCAGATCGTGGCCGGGCTGGTGGCGGCGGACGTGGTGGCCGTGGTGGCTGAGC
>DASVEQ010000006.1:0-11735 GCA_036380455.1 Candidatus Limnocylindria bacterium
ACCGTCGCCGTCGTCTGCGGCTCCCGCTCCGACCTTCCGACCCTGAAGGGCTGCTTCGACGTGCTCGACTCGTACGGCATCGCGTGGGAGGCATCGGTGATCAGCGCCCACCGCCAGGCCGATGCGCTCCACGCCTACGTCGCCGAGGCCGAGGCATCGGGCGTGCGGCTGTTCATCGGCGCGGCCGGCCTCGCCGCTCACCTGCCCGGCGTGCTCGCCTCGCTGACCGCCCGGCCGGTCATCGGCGTACCGCTCGACGGTGGCGCGCTCGGCGGGGCCGATGCCCTGTACGCCGTGGTCCAGATGCCGCCGGGCGTGCCGGTGGCCACGGTGGCGATCGGTGGCGCGGGCGCGAAGAACGCCGGCCACCTGGCGGCACGCATTCTGGCGCTGTCGGACGAGGCGCTGGCCGAGCGCGTCGCCGCCTTCCGCGAGGACCAGGCCACGAAGGCCGAGCTGCGGATCGATCCCCGCGCGGCGACGTGATCGATCGGTACGCGCTGCCGGAGCTGCGCGAGATCTTCGGCGAGCGACACCGGCTCGGGCTGTGGCTGCGGATCGAGCTGCTCGCGGTCGAGGCTCTGCGAAACGCCGGCGTCGTCCCGGATGCGGACTTCGAGCGCATCCGCGGCGCGGCGGGCGACGTCGACGCGGGGCGCGTCCGGGAGATCGAGCGGGAGTCGCAGCACGACGTCATCGCCTTCCTGCGATCGATCACCGAACGGCTCGGCCCGGAGGGACGCTGGCTCCACTACGGCCTCACCAGCTCCGACATCCTCGACACGGCCACCGCGGCGGTGCTTCGGGACGCGACGCGCGTCGTGGAGTCCGAGCTCGCTCGCCTCGTCGAGGTCGTGCGACGGTTGGCGCTCCAGCACCGCGAGACGCCGATGGTCGGGCGGAGCCATGGCATCCACGCCGAGCCGATCACCTTCGGCTTCAAGGCCGCGGGCTGGTACGCCGAGCTGCTCCGCGATGTCGACCGACTGGCGCGCGCGCGCGACGTCGTCGGCGTCGGCTCGATCTCCGGCGCGGTGGGCACCCACGCCAACGTCAGCGGCGACGTGGAGGCATTCGTGCTCGCCGGCCTCGGGCTCGAGGCCGACCCGGCGCCCACCCAGGTGGTGAGCCGCGATCGCCATGCCGAGCTGCTCACCGCCCTGGCGATCCTCGGGGGCACGCTCGAGCGGATCGCTGTCGAGATCCGGCACCTCCAGCGAACCGAGGTTGGTGAGGCGTTCGAGCCGTTTGGCTCCGGGCAGCAGGGCTCGAGTGCCATGCCGCACAAGCGGAACCCGATCCTCGCCGAGCGAGTCACGGGCATGGCGCGGCTGCTCCGCGCCGATGCCCTGGTCGGGCTGGAGAACATGGCGCTCTGGCACGAGCGTGACATCAGCCACAGCTCCGCCGAGCGGTTCGTGTTCGAGCGCGCCCTGGGCGTCGCGGCGTACGCGACGCGCACCCTCGCCGACCTCCTGGACGGCCTCGAGGTCGACGCCGATCGGATGCGCGACAATCTCGAGCAGCTCGGTGGCATGGTGTACTCGGAGGCCCTCCTGCTGGCGCTGGTCGCGAAGGGCGCCGACCGCCAGGCCGCCTACCGGGTCGTCCAGGGGGCGGCGAAGCGCGCGTGGTCCGGGGAGCGCACGTTCCGGGACGTGCTGCGCGAGGATCCCTCCATTGCCGAATGGCTCTCCGCCGAGGAGGTGGAGCGGGCCATGGACCTCGAGCACCACCTCGCCGGGATCGCGGTGACCTACCGTGCGCTCGGGCTCGACGCGGACGGCTGAGTCGCCGGTGCGGGCCTGGGCCGCCGCGGCCGGCGCGTCGTTGCGCGAAGTTGCAGACCGGCCCGCGCTCTGGCTTCCGGGCGCCCTCGCCTGGCTGACGACCGTCGGCTGGGTGCCGTTCGTCATCGCCGTCGTCAGCCCGCCGACCGTCGCCGAGCTGACGTACCTCGGTTCGCGCTTCTGGACGTCGGGCCTGTGGCCGTGGAACGCGGTCCTCGTGGCCGCGGGGGCCGTCGCGCTCACCGTCGTGGCGCTTGCGCTGGCGTCGGCAGCGAACGCGGTCCTCATCGCCGCGGCCGAGCGACGTCACGCGTCGGGGCGCGACGCCGGCAGCCTCCTCGTGCTCGCCCTGCTCGGGGCGGTGCCGGTGGCGTTCTGCGCGCTCGCCATCGCCCTCGGCGTGATCGCCGTGGGACCGGCCGAGTTCAACCGCCCGCAGGCGGAGGCGAGCCCCGTCCTGCGCACCGCCGCCCGGCTGGCGCCGCTGCTCGTGTTCACCGCGATCCTCGCGCTCCTGGCCTCGACCGTCGCGGGGCTCGCCGGTCGGGGAGCGATCCGGGCCGGCGACGCGGCGGCCGGCGTGGCCGCGGTGCCCGGGCTCGTCCGCCAGGCGGGCCGCGCCGGGCTCGTGCATGTCGCCGCCGCGGCAGTGGTGGGACTCGGCCACCTGGCGCTCACCGGCCTCCTGCTGACTGTTCTGTGGGCGCCGATCGCGGTTGGCCTGGGCGCGGCTGCCGGCATCGACCTCGCGGCCGGGCTGCTGCTGGTAGGCTTCGTGGCGATCTGGCTCTGCCTCGTGCTCGCCGGCGGCGTCGTCCACGCCTGGGCGTCGATGACCGCCTCCGCCCTGCTCGCTGACCGGGCGGTTGGGCCCGTGCCGGAACCACCGCTGGAGACGCTGATCGACCGATGACCCCGGACCTGCCGCTCGAAACGCAGCTCGATCTCGCCCTGCGCCTGACCGTTGGTCTGGTCCTCGGCGCAATCATCGGCTTCGAGCGGGAGCTGAGCCGGCAGCCGGCGGGCTTCCGCACGCACAGCCTGGTCTCCCTCGGCGCGGCGCTGTTCACCGTGGTGAGCGCGTTCGGCTTCTCGGGCTCCATGGTTGATCCGACCCGCATCGCCGCCCAGATCGTGTCCGGCATCGGCTTCATCGGCGCCGGCACGATCCTCCAGTACCGCGGGCACATCCGCGGGCTGACGACCGCGGCCAGCCTGTGGTCGGTCGCCGCGATCGGCACGGCCGCCGGCGCGGGGCTGTACGTCGTGGCGGTGGTGGGCACACTCCTGATCCTGGTGATCCTGGCGATCCTGGATCGCGTGGAGGCGATCGCTCGACGTCGCCTGCGGCTGCCGCCCGACGGCTACGACCTTCCGACGAACGAACCCGATGATGGAAAGAGCGAGGACCTGCCGTGACCCTGGTGACCACCCACTTCGAGCGCCTGCCCCTGGTCCACCGCGGCAAGGTCCGCGAAACCTACGAGGTCGATGACCGCCACCTGCTGCTCGTCGCGACCGACCGGCTGTCGGCCTTCGACGTCGTCTTCGACCAGCCAATCCCCGACAAGGGCGCGGTGCTCACCCGGCTGTCCGCGTGGTGGTTCGAGCAGCTCGCCCATCTCGGCCGGTCCCACTTCGTCGGCGCGGATCCGGCCGATCTGCCCGATGAGGCCCGAGCACCGGAGCTCGCGTCGCGCTCGATGCTCGTTCGGCGGGCGGATCGCGTTGACGCGGAATGCGTGGTCCGTGGCTACCTCGCCGGATCCGGCTGGGCCGAGTACCGGCGGGACGGCACCGTCTGTGGTCACCCGCTGCCGGCAGGCCTGCGGGAGGCCGATCGGCTGCCGGAGCCGATCTTCACGCCTTCCACGAAGGCCGAGGTCGGGCACGACGAGAACATCAGCCGCGAACAGCTCGCCGATCTCGTCGGGGGCGACCTGGCGCGCGAGCTCGAGGAGCGCTCGATCGCGCTCTACGGCGAGGGCGCACGCCGGGCCGCGGAGGTCGGGTTGATCCTGGCCGACACGAAGTTCGAGTTCGGCTGGATCGACGGTGAGCTGGCCGTCATCGACGAGGTGCTCACTCCCGACTCGAGCCGATTCTGGGATGCGGCCGCCTACGCGCCCGGCTCCAGCCCGCAGAGCTTCGACAAGCAGTTCGTCCGCGACTTCGTGGCCGCGTCCGGATGGGACAAGGAGCCGCCGGCACCCGAGCTCCCCGACGAGGTGATCCGCGGCACCCGCGACCGGTACGTCGCCGCCTTCGAGCGGCTGACCGGACGGAGCTGGGAGGCATCGGCGTAGCGGTGCGCTGGCTGGCGGAGGTCCACGTGACCCTGCGCGGTGGCATCGCCGATCCGGAGGGCCAGACGATCGGCTCCGCCCTGCGGTCGCTGGGCTACGGGTCGGTGTCGGACGTTCGCAGCGGCAAGCTCATTCGCTTCGCTTTCGAGGCCGACGACCACGCGGCGGCCGAGGCGTCGGTCGACGAGATGTGCCGGCGCCTGCTCGCCAACCCGGTGATGGAGGTGGCCAGCTGGGAGCTTCGCGCCGCCGAGCAGGCAGGCGACAGCCCGGTGCTGCCGGCGTGACGGTCACCGCCGCGCGTCCGCGGATCGCCGTAGTCGTCTTCCCCGGGACCTGGAGCGAGCGTGACTTCGCGCACGTGGCGAGCGAGGTGCTCGGCTGGGAGCACCGCCTGGTGTGGCACCTCGAGGTCGATCTCGGCCCCTGCGACGCGGTCGTCCTGCCCGGCGGCTTCGCCCACGGCGACCACCTGCGCACCGGGGCCGTGGCCAGATTCTCCCCTGTCATGCGGGCGGTGGAGGCGTTTGCGGCGGCGGGTGGCCCGGTGATCGGCTCGTGCAACGGGTTCCAGGTGCTCACCGAGGCTGGGATGCTGCCCGGTGCGCTGATGCGAAACGACCACCTCGAGTTCCGATGCGACTGGCAGTGGCTGCGAGTCGAGCGCCCCGCGTCCGCGCCCGCCTGGCTCGGCGACATGGCTGATGGCGACCTCATCCGGCTCCCGATCAGCCACGGCGAGGGCCGATACGTGGCCGATCCGGCCACGCTCGACGAGCTCGAGGCAAAGGGGCGTGTCGTGCTCCGCTACGCCGACGCCTCTGGGGCGTTCACGCCCGCGGCGAATCCGAACGGCTCCGAGCGCGCCATCGCGGGCATCGTCAACGAGCGGGGGAACGTCCTCGGCCTGATGCCGCACCCCGAACGAGCCTCCGAGGCCGAGGTCGGAGGAACCGACGGGCTCCGCCTGTTCGCGTCGTTGGAACGCTGGCTGCAGCAGCAGCCGGCGGCCGCGGAGCGTCGGCTATGATCGGCCGGACGGCCTAGCCCCGGTTTTCGGAGGAGGCGAGACAGCACATGGAACACGACGAGCGGGAGCGCCGCGACCGGCCTGACGACGACATGCAGGCGACCTCCTCCGAGCCGTCGGAGCCCGCATTCGAGCCTCCTTCCGCTGAGCCCGACGAGGCGCCCACCGAGCCGATCGAGCCGGTCGAGCCGGTCGCGACCGTCGAGCCGCCCGCGGCCGAGGAGGCGGCGCCGGCAGAGATCGAGAGCTGGCCCAGCCAGGAGGCCACCGCGCCGGTGGACGCCTCGACCGGGAGCGACCCCGACTGGCGCTCGGAGCCCGAGGCGGCCGCGTGGCCGACGGAGCCGCCGGCGGCGGGCTCCGCGGGGGAGGAAACGTGGCCGACCGAGCCTCCCGCGATGGGCGCCGAGCCCATCCTCGAGCCAGGGGCGACGCCCGTCGATGAGCCCATGCTCGAGCCACCCCCGAGCGAGGTCGAGGCCTACCCGGCGTCCGTTGAGGCGCCGGCCATGGCCGCGGAGACCGGCGCTCACGCGGTGCCTGCCGCGGAGAGCGCGACGGGCGAGAGCACCCAATGTCCGCGCTGCGGGACGGAGAACCGGCCCGGCCTCGCGTTCTGTCGCAACTGCGGACAGCGGCTGGTCGCCGCCGGCGTCTCCACCACCGTCGAGCGGCCCGGGACGCCCGAGGGCACGATGGCCTGCCCGCGCTGCGGCACGCACAACCGCGCCGGCGTCGCCTTCTGCCAGAACTGCGGCGCGAACCTGCGTGGCGCCGCGCCCGGCTACGTTCCCCCGGCAGTGGCCGAGGAGGGAGAAGTCGAGGTCGAGATCGGGCGGCGCGGCGCGGTGCTCGGGCCGGTCGTGCTGCTCATCGGCCTGATCGGCTTCGTCACCGCGTACCTGTTGCCGTTCGCGTACGGCAGCGGCTCGCTGTTCGATCGCGCATTCGGCGCCGGCGGCTACGGCGCCGCGTTCTGGACCGCCTACCCCGACGGAGCCGGGCTCGCGGACCAGGCCTACTTCGGGCTGGCGGCCGCAGCGCCGATCCTCGGCCTCCTGCTCATCGCTCTGGCGGTCGCCGGATTCGCCCGGGCGACGCCGGGCATGGTCCAGGCCGTCGGCCTCGTGGTCGCCCTCGTCTGGAGCGTCGGACTGATCCTCCTGTTCGTGGTCGTCGAGCTCGCCGCGAACTGGGGCGGCGACATCGTCGGGCTCCTCCGCGACCTGACGCCCGCCGGGATCATCTTCTTCCTCGCCGGCCTCATCGTCGTGATCGGGACCCTGACCCGGTTCGGTCGGAGCTGACCGATGGCGCGCTTCTGCCCGAGCTGCGGCACCGAGGTCGACGAGACCGCGGTCTTCTGCCCGACCTGTGGCCAGCCGATCGACCAGGACGCCGAGACCCAGATGCCCGCCGCGCCGGCCTGGCCCGAGCCGGACGAGCGCGCGCGGCCGGTTGAGCCTGCGCCCGAGCCGCCGCCGGCCGCCGCCGTACCCCCGGTGGATGACCGGGCCGCGGGCTGGGAGCGTGGAGAGACGCCACTGCGCGAGGGGTACGTGCCGAGCGACATCACCGGTGACGAGCCGAGCCACGTCGAGCCGACCCGGGTCGAGCCCCGGCCGGAGTTCCCGCGGCCGCCCGATCCACGCGTCGACCCCGGACCGGAGTCCCGGCCCGAGGCCGGTCGGCCCGCCGTCGATCTCCCGATCACGATGCCGGTCACGCTCAGCGCATGGCTGATCGGCATCGGCGCGGCGCTCGGGGCGGTCGGAGCGCTCATCGGGCTGTTCGACGGTTTCGGCAGCGCGATCGACCTCCTGGCGCTGCTGGCCCTGCTGGTCGTGGCCGCCGCGGTGTTCTTCTCGGCCGCCCTGCCGGCGATTCCACACCTTCGCTTCATCACGCTGGCCGTCGTGCTGGTCGCGTTCGGCGTTGCCCTCGATCGGCTGGGCTTCGGTCGTGCGGGGGCGGGCGACCTGCTCCTCTTCCTCGGCTCCGCCGCGGCGGTGATCGGCGCGGTCCTCCTCGAGCTCGGGCACGACCAGCCGCTGAGTGGTCCGCAGTCCTGATCGGATGACGATCGCCCCGCCGCCCGCCGAGCAGCGTCACGGGCTGACGGAGGACGAGTACCGCCTCGTGGTCGAGGCCCTCGGACGCGAGCCGAACCCCGTGGAGCTCGGCATGTTCGGAGCGATGTGGTCCGAGCACTGCGCGTACAAGCATTCGCGCGCGCTGCTCGGCCGCCTGCCGAAGGAGGGAGAGCGCGTGCTCGTCGGCCCTGGTGAGAACGCCGGGGCCATCGACATCGGCGATGGATTGGCGGTGGTCTTCAAGGTGGAGTCCCACAACCACCCGTCCGCGGTCGAGCCCTACCAGGGCGCCGCCACCGGCGTCGGCGGCATCATCCGCGACATCTTCACGATGGGCGCGCGGCCGATCGCCCTCCTGAACTCCCTGCGCTTTGGGCCGCTCGAGGCCGATGCCGAGACCGATGCGGCGACCGCCACCCGCAACCGCTACCTGTTCGGCGGCGTGATCGGGGGGATCGCCGGCTATGGCAACTGCATCGGCATCCCGGACGTGGGCGGCGAGGTCACGTTCGACCCCACCTACTCGGGGAACCCGCTGGTCAACGCCATGTGCGTCGGCATCGCCGGCCACGACGAGATCACGCTGGCCCGCGCCGCCGGCGCCGGGAACGTCCTCCTCCTGGTGGGCGCCAGCACCGGGCGGGACGGGATCCAGGGCGCGTCGTTCGCGTCGGCCACCCTGGGAGCGGACGCGGAGGAGCGGCGGCCCGCCGTCCAGGTCGGCAACCCGTTCCTCGAGAAGCTCCTCATGGAGGCCTGCCTGGAGCTCGCTCGCGGCGACGCCGTGGTTGCCATGCAGGACCTCGGGGCGGCGGGCCTGACCTGTGCCCTCGCGGAGCTCACCGCGCGAGGCGGCGTGGGCGCGGAGGTGGACCTCGACGCGGTCCCGCGACGGGAGGCCGGGATGTCCCCGTACGAGGTGCTGCTGTCGGAATCACAGGAACGGATGCTCATCGTGGTCCCGCCCGATCGCGTACGCGAGGTGCGCGCCGTATTCGACCGCTACGAGCTGGCGGCAGCCGAGATCGGCCACGTGACCGACGAGCCGGTCATCCGCGCCCGCGGCGGCGGCGAGCTCGTGTGCCGCGTTCCCGGCCGGGCACTGGCCGACGATGCGCCGCGCTACGTGGTTCATGGTGCACCCAGTCCGCCTGCCGACGACGACCTGACGGCGCTCGCCGCGGAGCCGGTGAGCGCTTCGGTGCTGCTCGGGCTGCTGGGTTCGGCCAACGCCCGCGACCGAAAGCCGGTCTGGCGCCGCTACGACCACATGAACGGGACGAACACCGTCGTGGGGCCCGGCGCCGGCGATGCCGCCGTGCTGCGGCTGAAGGGATCGGGTCGCGGACTTGCGCTGGCGATCGACGGTCCGGCCCCGGCCCGCATCGGCGCCTTGGACCCGTATCTCGCCGGACTGTCGGCGGTGCTCGAGGGAGCCGTGAACGTCGCCTGCGCGGGCGCGACGCCGATCGGCATCACCGATTGCCTGAACTTCGGGTCGCCGGAGACCGAGCTCGGCGCATGGCAGCTCGAGCGGGCGATCGACGGCATCGCCGATGCCTGCCGGGCGCTGGACCTGCCGGTCGTGTCGGGCAACGTCAGCCTCTACAACGAGACGCCGGAGGGTCCGATCCTGCCGACGCCGGTGGTCGGCACGGTTGGCCTGGTCGAGGACCGCTCGGTCGCGCCGCGCCTCGGGTGGGACGAAGGCGATGAGCTCTGGCTGCTCGGCGCTCCGGCCCTCGACGTCGAGGCGCTGGTCGCCTCCGAGCTGGCGTGGAGCCGCGGCCATCGGGCCGGCCGCGCGGTGCTCGAGCCGGAGCCGGTGGCGCGCCTCGTCCGGCTGCTTCCCGCCCTGGCCGGCACGATCACCGCGGCGCACGACGCATCCGTCGGCGGCCTCGGCGTTGCGCTGGCGCGGATGGCGATCGCCTCGCGCATCGGCGCGACGGCTGCGCTGCCCGGCGACGTTCCGCCGACCGCGGCCCTGTTCGGCGAGCGCGTGGGACGATGCGTCGTCAGCGTCCGCGCCGCCCAGGTGGAACGCGTCCGGTCCCGGCTCGCCGAATCGGGGGTGCAGGGCGTGCCGATCGGCCGCGCCGGCGGTGACCGGCTCGAGATCCGATGCGGCGGCTCCTCCGTTGCCGTGGCGGTCGCAGATCTCGCCTCGACCTGGCGGACGCCCTTCCCGAACTAGCCCCGGCCGCGACCCGGCCGTTCGTCCGGACCGCCGGCCGATCGCCTCGCGGCGTGGCGTCGGCGCCGCGCATCGACCTGGTCGTCGACGCCCATGGCCGTGACGATCGGGTCGTCGGTCAGTCGGACCTTCGCCCGGCGAACGATCCGCCGCTGGAGCAGCGACTCGGTGTCGGCAAGCTGGCTGGCGGGTGCCGGCTCCGCCTTTCCGGACCGTCGCCGGGCGGCCAGCAGCAGTCCTGTCCCGATGATCGCCACCACGGCGACGCCGGACAGTCCGACGAAGAGGACGAGCCCGAGGAGCCCGTCGCGCGCATCCGTGCCGGACTCCTTGCTTGCTTCACGTCGATCCGCCGCCGGCACGATCCTGGGCTCCGCGCTCGCATCGCCCTCCGGCTCCGGCTCCCGCGCGGCCGGCGCAGCCGGCGGATCGCCCTCCTGCTCGGGCGTCGGGGAGCTCGTCGTGCCCGACGGGCCGTCCGGCGCGGTGCCGCCGTCTGATCCCGCCGGCGAGGAGGCATCGGTGGCAGCCGGGGCACCCTCGGTCGAGGGAGCGACCGTCGCGCTCACGTCGCCAGCCGGAGCAGGATCCGGCGCGGGGTCGCCGGGATCGAACGGTTGGCCGGAGTCGACCTCCCCGCCCGAGCCAGGCGACGACGAGGTCGAGACGGTGGCCGTCGGGGTCGGGGGCGCGCCGGGGAGCCCTGCCACGGTGATGGGTCCGCCGGTGATCGACGTCGTATTGCCGCGCAGCGGGGTCGCCAGAAAGGTCGGCGTCCACGTCCCGGCCGGCAGCGGGGTGCTCACGCCCCACGTCCCGCTCAGCGGCGTGCCGGCGACGAGCGCCAGGGGAAGGTGGAGGCCGGCGACGGACATCGTGACGGCCGTGGCGGAGAACTGTCCGTCGTAGGTGACCCGGAATGTGAAGACCGTCTCGACGGTGCCGGCGCTGGGTGACGCGGTCGGTGTGGCCAGGGTGTTCCCGGCCGCGGACGCGAGCGACGGCGCCCCCAGGAGCGCCGCGATGGTCGCGAGGACGAGGACGCCGCGCATCCGCATCAGCCGGATGCCTCCTGCGGGCGGGCGGCTCGCCGTCGAGCCCGGGGCGGGGATTCGTCCGGCTCCACCGGCGGCGCGGGGACGCTGACGACAGGATGCGGGTGCGGATGCGGGTGGCCGCGGTCGTGTAGGTCGCCTTCGATGTGCGGCAGCCCGCCACGGGCTCGCTGGTGGAGCCGATACACCTCCTCCAGCCCGTCCGGCGGCACCGCCTCCGCGTAGATCGTGCAGAACACGTCGACCACCGCGGGATCGAACTGAGTGCCGGCATGGTTGTTCAGCTCGGCCAGCGCCTGCTCGTGGGTGAGCGCGGTCTTGTACGGGCGGTCGTGGACCATGGCGTGGTACGCATCGGCGACGGCGACGATGCGAGCGCCGAGCGGAATCTCGTTGCCCTTCAGGCCATGCGGGTAGCCGCCGCCGTTGAAGCGCTCGTGGTGGTGGAGCACCACGGGGATCGCCTCGCGCAGGCCGGACGCCTGCTCCAGGATCACCTGGCCGATGCGTGGATGCTCACCGATCGCCTGCCACTCGGCGTCCGACAGGATGGCCGGCTTGTCGAGGATCTCCTCCGGGATGGCGATCTTGCCGAGATCGTGGAGCAGGGAGGCGACCCGGATCCGCTCGATCTCCTCGGCCGGGAGGCTCATCTCGAGGGCCATCCCGGTGGCGAGCGACGCGATCATGTCCGACGGCCGTCCGCGATGGTGCGGCTGGGGGGCGAGCACCGACGCCAGCGCCTGGGTCGCCGTGTCGGATGCCCACTTGCCGATGGCCGCCGCCTGCTCACGGCGCTCCGCGCTGATCGGTGCGCGACGGACGGGGGCACCCTCGTCGAGCTCGCGGAAGAGATAGGTGCGGTTGCGGCCCTGCGACTTTGCCGCGTACATCGCGGCATCGGCGCGGTCGACGAGCATGTCGAGCTGGAGCTGCGAGCCGCGACCGCCGGCGATGCCGACGCTGATGGTGGCCTTGATCTCCTGGCCGCCGGCGATGCGCAGCGGCTCCTGCATGACGAGCGCGCGCAGCTCCTCGGCCAGCGCCACCGCGTCCTCCGGCGTGGTCTCCGGCAGGATGAGCATGAACTCCTCGCCGCCATAGCGGCCGAACGTGTCGCTGGCGCGGATCGAGTCGGCGACGAGACTGGCGACCTGCCGCAGCACCGCGTCGCCGGAGTTGTGGCCGTAGGTGTCGTTGATCGGCTTGAAGCGGTCGATGTCGATGAACGCGACGCTCAGCGGCTTGTAGTGGCGCCCCGCTC
>DASVEQ010000007.1:0-20354 GCA_036380455.1 Candidatus Limnocylindria bacterium
CTTCGCCGGCTTCCGCGTCGATGCGGCGCTCCTGTCGGGCGCGCCGAGCGCGCTCGTGATGCACTGCCTGCCGGCGCATCGCGGCGAGGAGATCACCGACGAGGTGCTCGACGGCCCGACGTCGGTAGTGCTCGACCAGGCGGAGAACCGGCTTTATGTCCAACAGGCCCTGCTGGTGGAGCTGCTGACGAGGCACGCATGACGACTGCGCACTCCATGGGGGCCGATCCGTCTGGCGCCGTGGTGGCGGCCGCGGAGGATCGCGAGGAGCTCGCCGCGCTGCGCGAGATCGTGCAGCTCGGCACGACCGCGCCGACCTGGGACGAGCTGATGCAGCTCATCGTCGACCGCTCGACGGTGGCCATGGGTGCCGAGGTCTGCTCCCTCTACCTCGTCGACCGCGATCGGGCCGGCATGACCCTGGCCGCCACGAACGGGGTCGATCGGCAGCACGTGGGCGTGGCGCGGCTTGCCATCGGCCAGGGGATCAGCGGGCTGGCAGCCGAGACGCGCGCGCCGGTGGTCAGCACCGACCTCGCAAACGACCCGCGCTGCGCATGGATCCGGGGTGTCGACCACGAGCGCTTCACCTCGATCCTTGCCGTGCCCCTGACCGTCCGGGAGGCGGTGATCGGCGTGCTCAACGTGAAGACCGAGGAGCGTCGCGAGTTCTCGCCCGGTGAGATCCGGAGGCTGGTCACCATCGCCAGCCTGCTCGCCGGCGTGGTCGAGCGACGCCGCCTGCACCTCGAGACCGAGGCGCAGCTCGACAGCCTGCGCAGCATCGACCACGCGCGCGCCGAGCTGATCGCGGTGGTCACCCACCAGCTCCGTACGCCGCTGGCGGTGGTGCGCGCGTACCTCGACCTGCTGGCCGAGACCGCGGCGCCGCACCACGATGAGGTCGACACGTGGCACGAGGCGGCAACCGGGCAGGTCCAGCGGCTCGACGAGCTGGTCAACGCCATCCTCGACACGGTCCGCGCCGACCGGCTGCTGACCGTCGAGGTGCGGGCGTTCGAGGTCGGCGCGGTGATCGACGAGGCGCTCACCCGTCTGGCGCCGCTCCTGCGCCGCCATCGGCTCGAGCGCTACGCGGAGGGCAGCCGGACGGCGCTCGGCGACCCCGCACGCCTCTCGCAGGTCCTCGAGCTGCTGCTGGAGAACGCGGCGAAATACGCGCCGGCGGGCGGGACGATCGTGGTGGCCGACTGGATGGAGCGCGGCGAGATCCACGTGGCGGTCGGCGACGACGGGCCGGGCATTCCGACCGAGCTGCGCGAGTCGGTGTTCGAGCCGTTCGTGCGCCTCGATGACACCGGCCGTCCTGGCGCCGGCGTCGGCCTGTTCGCCGCGCGACGGCTGACCGCGGCCATGGGCGGGCGCCTGTGGATCGAGGACAAGCCAGCCGGCGGCAGCCAGTTCGTCACCGCGCTGCCCGCCGTGGAGGCACCGTGAGGGAGGCCCCGTTGAGAATCCTCGTCATCGACGACGAGCCGGCCATGGTGGGCGCGGTGGCCGCCCTGGTGGGCAGCGTCGGGCACCGGGTCAGCGCCGCGTACGACGGCGTCGAGGGCCTCCGCCACTTCGACGCCGAGCGGCCAGACCTCGTGATCCTGGACCTGGCCATGCCCGGCATGGACGGGCTGCGCGTGTGCACCGAGCTCCGCCAGCGGGGCAGCACCCCGATCATCGTGCTGTCCGGCGAGGGTCAGGAGGCGGCCAAGGTCGAGGCGCTCGACGCCGGCGCCGACGATTACGTCACGAAGCCCTTCGGCAAGAGCGAGCTGCTCGCCCGCATTCGCGCCGTCACCCGGCGACGCCGCGACGATCAGGAGGACGCGGGGGTGGGCTCGGTCCGCATCGATCGTCGCCGACACGAGGCCTGGGCCGGCGAGCGTCTCCTCCAGCTCACCCCGATCGAGTTCGCCCTGCTCGAGACGCTCGTGGCTGCCCGCGGCGACCTCGTGCCGCATGCCGAGCTGCTGGCGGCCGGATGGCCCGGCGAGCCCGACCCGGACCCGCTGTGGGTGAAGCCGCACCTCGCCCGCCTGCGCGCCAAGCTGCGAGGCGCCGGCGGCGCCGAGCCGACCCCGGTTCGCGCCATCGGCTATCGCCTCACCGAGCCAGGGCAACCCGCTCGATGACCGGCTCGGGAATCGCGACCGGCATCGTCGGCCGCGACTCCACGAGGAGGAACCGCTCGGGGTGCCAGTCGCGAAGCAGCTCTGCCGCGATCCGGCTTCCCTCGGCGGAATGCGCGGCGACGAGCTCGCGGAGCATGCGCGCCTCGGCGTCGTCGAGCGGACGGTGGGTGACGTTCTCCGCATTCAGCCGCTCCAAGAGGTGCGGCGTCTCGAGGAGGAGTGCCCGCCCGCCCGTCATCCCGGCGCCGAAGTTCGGCCCGACCTCGCCGAGCACCACGACCGTTCCGCCGGTCATGTACTCGCAGCCGTGGGCGCCGATGCCCTCCACGACCGCCCGCGCCCCGCTGTTGCGGACCGCGAAGCGCATCCCTGCGCGGCCGACGACGTGGAGCACGCCGCCGGTGGCGCCGAACAGGCAGACGTTGCCGGCGAGCGCCTGGGACGAGCCCTCCGCCGCGGAGGGCCGGACGACGACGGTCCCACCCGACAGGCCCTTGCCCACGTAGTCGTTCGCCTCGCCGGTGACGGTGATCCGCATCCCGGCGACGGCGAAGGCGCCCAGCGACTGGCCGGCCGATCCGCTCAGCTCGTAGCGGACATGCGGCAGCTGCCTGGGCTCCGGCCGCCGCGAGAGCGCGCCGGCCAGCCGCGCCCCGACGCTCCGGTCCCGGGGCGTCACCACCCGGCGCACCACGGCGCGCTGCCCGGACTCGACGCGCGCCAGAAGCCGGTCCAGCTCGTCGGCCTCGAAGCCACCGTTCGATGGGCGGTCCGGGTAGAGCGGCCGGTCCTTCGGCGCGAGGTCGTCCTCGGGTACCCAGCGTGGTCCGCGCAGGATCGCCTCCAGCTCCAGGCCGGCGTGGATTCTCGGCTCGAGAAGCTCGACGCGGCCCACCAGCTGGCCGAGTGACCGGACGCCGAGAGCGGCGAGCTCTCGCCGCACGTCCTCGGCGATGGCCATGAAGAACGCCACGACCTGATCGGGGGTGCCGGTGAACTTCGCGCGCAGATCCTCGCGCTGGGTGGCGATCCCCGTCGGACAGGTGTCGAGATGGCACTGGCGGGCCATGTCGCAGCCGATGGCGACGAGCGCCGCGGTCCCGAATCCGTACTCCTCGGCGCCGAGGGCGGCGGCCATGACGACGTCCCGCCCGGTCTGGAGGCCGCCGTCGGTGCGGAGCACAACGCGGTCCCGGAGGTGGTTGCGCACCAGCACCTGGTGAACCTCGGACAGGCCGAGCTCCCACGGCAGCCCGGCGTGCTTGATCGAGCTCAGCGGGGAGGCGCCTGTCCCGCCGGCGTGGCCGGAGACCATGACGTAGTCCGCGTGCGCCTTGGCGACGCCCGCGGCAATGGTGCCGATGCCGGCGCCTGCCACGAGCTTCACCCCGATCCGCGCCCGCGGGTTCACGGCCCGCAGATCACCGATCAGCTGGGCGAGATCCTCGATCGAGTAGATGTCGTGGTGCGGCGGCGGGCTGATCATCGTCATCCCGGGCTGCCCGCGGCGGAGGCCGGCGATGAACGCGGTCACCTTCCTGCCGGGCAGCTGGCCGCCCTCGCCGGGCTTCGACCCCTGGGCGATCTTGATCTCGAGCTGGTCGGCGCGGGCGAGGTACTCGGCGGTCACGCCGAAGCGCGCGGAAGCGACCTGCTTGATGGCGGCATCGCGGCGATCGCCATCCGCGGACTGGACATACCACGACGGATCCTCCCCGCCCTCGCCCGAGTTCGCGCTGCCGCCCAACCTGGCCATGCCGATGCTGATCGCCTGGTGCGCCTCCGGGGACAGCGCCCCGAGGCTCATCGCCGAGCTCACGAAGCGGCGCGCGATCTGCGCGGCCGGTTCGACCTCGGCGAGCGCGATGGGCGGCCCGACCGGGCGGATCGAGAGGAGGTCGCGCGGCTGGCGCGGCTCACCCTCGGCGACCGTCGCGCGATAGTCGGCGAGGAGCGCATCGGTCTCCGCGTCCGGGGCCGACAGTGCCTGGGTGGCCTTCACCACGCGCGGCGCGAAGGCGTGCGACTCGCCGCTGCCGCGGAAGCGGACGAGGCCGGGGTCCTCGAGCGGCGGCGGTTCCCCCGACCACGCTCGGCGGTGGCGCTCCACGAGCGCTCGCCCGATCTCGGCGACGCCGGTGGATCCCGCCCAGCTCCCGGCCGCCGGGAACGTCCGCTGCACCAGCGAGGCCTCGAGGCCGATCGCGTCGAACAGCTGCCCGCCCCGGTAGGAGGCCATGGTCGAGATTCCCATCCGTGCCAGCACCTTGCGCAGTCCGCCCTCGAGCGCCGCGACCGCGTTGGCGCGAGCCTCTCCGGCCTCGAGGTCCTCCGACCCGCGCGCGCCGGCGTGCTCCGCCGCGAGCTCGAGGAGCAGCCACGGATGAATCGCCGATGCGCCGGCCGCCAGGAGCATTGCCGAGTCGTGGACGTCGAGGCAATCGCCGCTCTCGACCACGACGTCGGTCCGCGAGCGTCGCCCGATGGCGAGCAGCTCGGCGTGCACGCGGCCCACCGCCAGCACCGACGGCACCGCGATCCGTCGGGCGCCGATGGCGCGATCGCTGAGGACGATGACCACCGCCTCGCGCCGCGCCGCCGATGCGGCCTGTCTCGCCAGGCGGCCGAGCGCGAGGGCGAGGCCGCGTGCGCCGCGTTCCGCCGGCCAGGTGGCATCGAGCTCAGCGACCCTGCGCTCGTCGAAGCGGCCGAGCATCGTCGACCACCCGTCCGCATCCAGGATCGGCCCATCGATCACGGACACCTCCGCGCGGCCTCCGTCGAGCAGCCGAGGCTGGCGTCCGACCGCCATCCGCAGCGACATCACGGCCCGCTCCCGCTCGGGATCGATGGCCGGGTTCGTGACTTGGGCGAATGCCTGTCGCAGGTGAGCCGTGACGCGGCGTGGGCGGCTCGCCAGTGCGGCGATCGGCGTGTCGTCGCCCATGCTCCAGATCGCCTCGTGCGCCTCCGTTGCCATCGGCCTGACCACCTGCCGGAGGATCTCGGCGTCCAGCCCGAGCGCGACCCGCGCTCGTGCGCCGGTTGCCGCCGGCGCGGTGCGATGGCCGGTCCGGATGGGGCCGGGCGCGTGGGACATCGGTGCGATCGCCGGAACCCGCGGCCCGGTCACCGTCCCGGCGGCGACGTCGACGACGACCTGCTCCCCGGGGCCGAGCCGGTGACGCTCGACCACGTGCTCCGCCGCCAGGTCAACGCTGCCCGCCTCCGACGAGACCACGACCAGGCCGTCCCGCGTCCTCGTCATGGCGAGCGGTCGCAGCCCGTTCCGATCGAGCCAGGCCCCCACCCGGCCCCCGTCCCCGAAGACGATCGCCGCCGGGCCGTCCCAGGCCTCGACGCGGGCGGGAAGAGGCTCGCTGCCGCCGTGGAGGCCGGCCGCGGCCGGGATGAGCGTGGCGACTGCCTCGGCGACGAGCATGCCACCGAGGACGAGGAGCTCGACCGCGTCGTCCAGCGTCTGCGAGTCCGACCCATCCGTGCCGACCAGGGGGCCGACCTCCGCCAGGCGCCGCGCCCACCGACCGCCACCGAGATCGCCTCGACGCCCGCGCATGTGCTCCCGGTTCGCGCGCACCGTGTTGATCTCGCCGTTGTGCGCCAGCCGGGCGAACGGCTGCGCGAGACGCCACGACGGGAACGTGTTCGTGCTGTACCGCTGGTGGAAGAGCGCGTAGCGCGCGTCGAGATCGTCGGATCGCAGGTCGAGGTAGAAGCGGCCGAGCTCGTCGCCGACGAACAACCCCTTGTAGACGATGGTCGCGTCCGAGAGCGACGAGATCGAGAGGTCCTCGAGCCCCGGCGTCGCCGATGCGGCTGCCTCGATCGAGCGTCGCGCCAGCGCCAGCGCCCGGTCGAAGCCGATGCCGGCCAGGCGCCCGTCGGCGACCACGATCGCCTGGCGCACCTCCGGCGTGCTCCCGATGCGCCGGCCTGCCACCGCCCGCCGGTCGACCGGCACCTCTCGCCACCCGACGACCCGCAGCCCGGTCGCCACGGCGGTCCGCTCGACGAGATCGATCCCGGCGTCCACCCGGCCGCCAGGCAGGAAGCACATCGCGACCGCGGTACGGCGGCGGACGGCGGCCGGCAGGCCCGCCTCCTCGAGCAGCCGACGTCGAAAGCGCCGCGAGATCGGCATGCTGATGCCCGCCCCGTCGCCGGTGGTGTCGTCGGCTCCGCGGGCGCCGCGGTGTGCCAGCGCGGCCAGTGCCTCGAGGGCCATGGCCACCGTGCGACCGGCGTGGCGGCCGTCGAGATCGGCGACGAACCCGACCCCGCAGGCATCGTGCTCGTGGCGCGCGTCGTACAGGGGGACATCGATCGGCTGAAGGGCCCTGACGGTCATCGGTCGAGCTCGCCTCTGCGCGTTTGCGTCCCACGCTACGAGGCGCGACGGCGCATGTCGGTACCGCACGCGTTACGGATCGGTGGCGCCCGGACAACGACCGACGCAACCAGACCACAACCGATGGCCGATCTCCTCGGTCCCGCTCCCTGGAGCGGTTGGGAGCCCCATCTCCGCGGGGGTGGCACGCTCACCGTCATCGGCGACCTTAAATAAAGGCGTGTCAGGCAATTCCGCGGTGCGGGCCTAAAGACCTTCCCTATTGGTCCGGTGACCCTTTAGTGCCAGAATCAGCCACCTGGAGGGCACGAGCCCAGAGGTACTTCCTATGGCTGAGCAGACGCCGCCGATACGCGAGCTGACCGCCCGCGAACAGGAAGTGCTCGCCATGGTCGCCGAAGGGCATACCAACCGCGAGATCGGCGTCGCGCTGTTCATCAGCGAGAGCACCGCCGGCGTCCACGTGTCGAACATCATGGCCAAGCTGGGGGTAGCCAGCCGCACCGAAGCGGCGGCCTTTGCCATCCGCGCCGGCCTTGTGGAAGGGGCCGCGGCGCCGGAAACGACCGGGACCGTCCCCATGTCCGAGGGCGAGCGGGCCGCCGGCACAAGCCGGGCGCGGGTCGAAGATCCGCCGCAGGAACCACCCCCGCCCGCGGGCTGGTGGGCGCGCGCGAAAACCCAGGCGCGCCGCCATCCGCGGTCGACCGCGATCGCCGCCGGCAGCGTCGTGGTGCTTGCGGCAATCGCCGCCGGCCTGGGCTTCGCCGTCCTCACGGGCGAGCCATCGACCGGTATCGCTGCGGTGAGGACCGTGGCTTCGCCGACGGCCAGCCTCGGCGTGGCGGAGACGTCCAGAGCGTCCGCGGCGCTATCGCTCGGCCCGACCCCCTCCGGCTCGGCCAGCGCGACGCCTACAGCATCTGCCGCGCCCTCCCCCTCGGATGCCGCTTCGGCGAGCGAGATGCCAACGCCTCGGCCGGGTCCCGAAAACACGCCTCAGCCGACTCCGCCCGGGACATGGGTCGCGTCGGCGAGCATGATCGATGAGCGGCAGGGCCACACGGCCACGCTGCTCGGTGACGGGACGCTTCTCGTGATAGGCGGCTATACCGAGCAGATGGAATGCGCATCCACCGTGGAGCGGTACGACCCGCCTTCCGACCAGTGGGCCGACGAAACCGAGCTCCCGGACGAGCGGCACTGTCTCCACACTGCCACGCTGCTCGACGACGGCAGCGTGCTGGTCGCCGGAGGCCCTACGGCTGCCACCTATGACGCGTCGAGGCAGAGTTGGCAACCTGCCGGCGACCACGCCGTGGCCCGCTTCAATCCGTCGGCCGTTCTTCTTGAGGATGGGTCGGTGCTCGTCATCGGCGGCTGGGTCGGCGAGACGGAAGGATTGCCGACGGCCTCGGTGGAATTGTTCGACCCGGCCGCACGCCTGTGGTCGGCAGGACCCGACATGGCGCAGCCGCGTGTCGATCACGTCGCCGTGCGCCTAGAGGACGGCTCGGTCCTGGTTGCGGGCGGGTACTCGTCGCCTCGCATCGGCTCCGTCGCATCCGCGGAGACATTCGACCCCGGCGCGCAAGCATGGACGCGCAATCCGGACATGAGCATGCGCAGGGTGGGCGCGGCCGCCATTCTTCTGCCGAACGGACAAGTCCTGGTTGCGGGGGGCCACAGCGGCACCGGCGTCGGCCTGGCCCTTACCGAGCTGTTCAATCCTGCCACTGGGCGCTGGAGCCCTACCGGATCGATGCACGTCGGGCGAATCGCGCCGTCGATGTCCCTGCTCCCGGACGGCGACGTCCTGGTGGTCGGCGGGGCTGTTGGCGGACCCACCCAAGACACCACCGGCACCACCGAGCGCTACGATCCGGCGACGGGCACGTGGTCCCTGGATGCCCCACTGGATAGGCCACGCGCCGATCACACGGCGACGGTCCTCGAGGACGGCAGCACGCTCGTCGTTGGCGGTGAGGATCGCGCCGAGGTGGTGAGCACCGTCGTGCGGTACGTCCTTCGGCGCTGAAGCGAGCGGCGGGATCGCAACCGAACGGCAATCGTTGACAGCGCTGGTACGGTCGACCGTGAAGTGCACCCCGATCACCACGTCCCGCACCACACGACGATGTGTATGCCCTGGCGGCCCCGCCGCCTGGAGGACTGCGCCTGAGCGCCGGCTGCTGATCGCACCCGTTCAGGACTGATCGGGGCCGCACCATCTCTTACGAGACCGGTGCGGCCTTTTCGTTTCCTTCAGCGACGCGGAGTGAGCCGCATCCCGACCCCACGGGGCCCGCGTCGCATGACCACCAGCGCTGGATCCCGCTTCCTCGGTGGTCAGCTGCGAAGGACCGATACCACCCATGACCGACACCAACGGCAACGGCAACGGGCACGCCCCCGAGCGCGCCCTCCTCACCGAGACCCTCGCGCTGCACGCGGGACAGCAGCCGGATCCGACCACCGGGTCCCGCGCCGTTCCGATCTACGCGACGAGCTCCTACAACTTCCAGGATGCGGATCACGCCGCTCGGCTGTTCGCGCTCCAGGAGTTCGGCAACATCTACACCCGGATCATGAACCCGACGACCGACGTCTTCGAGCAGCGCATCGCTGCGCTCGAAGGCGGCGCGGCGGCGCTCGGGTTGGCGTCGGGGCAGGCGGCCGAGACGCTCACGATCCTCAACCTGGGTCGCGCCGGCGACAACTTCGTGGCAAGCACGAGCCTGTACGGCGGCACATACAACCTGTTCGCCTATACCCTGCCGCGCTTCGGCATCGAGGTCCGCTGGGTCGAGGGCAACGACCCGGCCGACTTCGTTGCGCTGACCGACGAGCGCACGAAGGCGTTCTACATCGAGACGATCGGGAACCCGCGCCTCGACGTTCCAGACATCGCCGCCATCGCCGATGCGGCGCACGCGAAGGGCCTGCCGCTCGTCATCGACAACACCTTCGCCCCGATCATCGCCAGGCCCATCGAGCACGGCGCCGACATCGTCATCCACTCGGCCACGAAGTGGATCGGCGGGCACGGCACGAGTATCGGCGGCGTGGTGGTCGACGGCGGGACGTTCGATTGGGCGGCGTCTCCACGCTTCCGTGACTTCGTCGACCCGGATCCGTCGTATCACGGCGTCAGCTACACCGGCGCCTTCGGCAACCTCGCCTTCATCATCAAGCTGCGCGTCCAGCTGCTGCGCGACATCGGCCCGGCGCTGTCGCCGTTCAACTCGTGGCTGTTCATCCAGGGACTCGAGACCCTGCCCCTGCGGATCGAGCGGCACAGCGCCAACGCGCTGGCGGTCGCGAAGTGGCTGGAGGCCGACGACCGCGTGGCGTGGGTGAGCTACCCGGGCCTGCCCTCACACCCGACCTACGCGAACGCCCAGCGCTATCTGGCCGGTGGGTCGGGCGGGATCATCACCTTCGGCCTGCACGGCGGCGTGGAGGCGGGACGCCGGCTCATCGATGCCGTGCAGCTGTTCAGCCTCCTCGCGAACGTGGGCGACGCGAAGTCCCTGATCATCCATCCGGCCTCGACGACCCACCAGCAGCTCGACGAAGAGGGGCAACGAGCGTCCGGCGTGACGCCCGACCTCGTCCGGCTGAGCGTCGGCATCGAGGCGCTCGACGACATCGTCGCGGACCTCGACCAGGCCCTCGCGGCCGCCGTCCGGGAGGGAGTGCCCGCATGACCCTCCTCCCGCTGAGTCCGGGAGAGCCGCCGCTGCGCCTCGGTCGCTTCGAGACCGAGGCAGGCGCGGCGATCCCGGACCTCCGCGTCGCGTACCGCCGGGACGGGCCTCGCTCGTCGTCGGCGGTCCTCGTGGTGCACGCCCTCACCGGCTCGGCCGATGCCGCCGGCGACTGGTGGGAGCCGCTCATCGGACCCGCGCGCGCGCTCGACGCGTCCGAACGCCAGGTGATCTGCCTGAACCTGCTCGGCTCGTGCTATGGCACGACCGGGCCCCGCGACCTCGACCCCTTCCCCACCATCACTCCCCGCGACATGGCACGCGTCCAGTGGGCGGCGCTCGACGCGCTCGGCGTGGAGCGGCTCGAGCTCGTGGTCGGCGGCTCGCTCGGCGGGATGGTGGCGCTCGAGGTGGCGCTCCAGCGACCGTCGGCGGTCGATGAGGTGATGCCAATCGCCGCGCCGGCCGCCATCGGCAACCTTGCCGCCGGCTGGAACCACATCCAGCTCCAGGTGCTGGCGCTCGACCGCGATCGGGGCCTGGAGCTGGCGCGCCAGCTGGCGATGACGACCTACCGGTCGGAGGTCGATTTCGAGACCCGCGACGGCATCGGCTCCTACCTCGAGCACCAGGGGGTCAAGCTTCGCCATCGGTTCCATCCGGGCTCGTACGTCGCCCTTGTCGAGGCGATGAACGCTCACGACGTCGGGCGCGACCGCGGCGGCGTGGTCGAGGCCTTCCGGCTCCTGGCGGATGCGGACGTGTCGGTCCACGGTGTCGGCATCGAGGGCGACATCCTCTACGGGCCACGCCAGGTGCGCGCGCTCGTCGACGCGGCGCGGGCCGCGGGAGCACGTGCAGGCTACCGTGAGATCCGGTCCGACAAGGGCCATGACGCGTTCCTCGTCGAGTGGGACCAGATGACCGCCGTGATCCGCGAGGCGCTCGCCCAGCGCGACGAGCCGATCGCCGCGACCGCCTGAGCGGCGCTGGCACCCGCCCCGGTGCGCGAGATCCGATGACGGACCTGGGATTGGAGGACGGCGCGGAAGCAGCCGAACAGGAAGGCGGCCGAGATCCCGGGACCGCTAGGCTGCACCGATGAAAGTCACCTCATCGGCCGATGCCCCCGACGAACCCTTCGAGCAGCCGACCTTCAGCGCAACGGTGTCGCGCCGCGACTATGGCGCGATCGACCACCCGCGCGGCACCGCGCTCGTGGTGAGCTTCCCGGCCGGCGCGCGCACCGACTGGCACTCGCATCCCGACGGTCAGATCCTCTACATCGTGGAGGGACGGGGTCGCGTCGGCACGCGCGACGGCGAGGTCGCGCACGTGGCCACTGGCGACCTGGTGTACGCGCCGCCCGACGAGGAGCACTGGCACGGAGCGTCGGACGAGGAGGCCGTTCGGCACCTCGCGTTGTCGTTCGGCGACACCGCCTGGCAGGAGCCCGTCGAGAACGCGTAGGCGCGCGCGGTACGATCGCAGCCATGGACCCCGACAGTCGCGTGGTCGTCGGCATCGACAACGGCGGGACGAAGACGAATGCCACGGTGCTCTCGCTCGATGGCGCCTTCCTGGTCGATCGCATGCACGAGGTGCCCAGCCGCGTGGCGCAGGGTCCCGAGGCCGCCATCGAGGCGATGGTCGAGGCCATGGAGGTCGCCCTCGCGGCCGCGGACGTGACGCGCGAGCAGGTCGCGGCGGTCGGCCTCGACACGCCCGGCCCCGCGAGCGCCGACGGCGTCATCAGCAGCCGTGGGGCGACGAACTTCGCGCAGCCGGCCTGGCGCGGATACGACATCCGGGGCGGGCTCGAGCGGCGCATCGGCCTGCCGATCGTCTACAACAACGACGGCAATGCCGCGGCCCTGTACGCCCACCACGTGCACTTCGGCACGCGCAGCGCCGCTGCTTCGTCGGTCTCGGCCATCGTCGGGACCGGCCTGGGCGGCGGCGTCATCGAGGCCGGACAGGTCGTGCGCGGTGCATCAGGCCAGGCCGGCGAGCTCGGGCACGTCCGGGTCGCGATGGACGGCATCCTGGCCGATGACCAGCCGATGCCGACGTGCGCCTGCGGCAATCCCGGCGACGTCGAGAGCGTCGCCTCCCTCACCGGCATCGTCCGCAACCTGCTCCCCTACTGGCTCACCAGGCATCCCGAGCACCCGCTGGCCGCCCTGCCGATCGTCGAGGCGGCCAAGGCCGTCCGCGCCTACGGCGAGCAGGGCGACCAGCTGGCGCGCCACCTCTTCGAGCAGCAGGCCGTCGTGCTCGGCCGGCTCTTCACGGTGGCCGCCAACTTCACCGATCCCACCGGCTATTTCGTCGGCGGCGGCGTGGTCGAGGCGGCGCCGGAGTTCCGCGACTGGTTCCTCGATCGGGTCCGGGCCAACACCGACCTTCGGGACGAGCAGGCCGCCGTCGCGGAGTTCGCCCTCGTGCCGGACCGCGACATGGCCGGCGCCCGTGGCTCCGCGGTTGCCGCGCTGGCGATGCTGACCTCCGGCCTTGCCTGAGCGCGCTACGCTGCCCCGATGACCTTCGTCGCCGCGGCTCCCCGCCGCGTCCTGGCCGATCTCGTTCCGGGTGGGCTCATCCGGGACATCGCGCTCGTTGCCGGAGCCGCGGTGCTGACCGGCGTGGCCGCCCAGGTCGCGATCCCGCTGCCCTTCACCCCCGTGCCGATCACCCTGCAGACCTTCACGGTGCTGCTCGCGGGCGCCGCCCTCGGTCCGATCCGCGGCGCGGCCGCACTGCTGCTCTACCTCGCCGTGGGGGCGGCCGGCGTCCCGTGGTTCAGCGACCAGACCGCGGGCATCGGATTCCCGTCGTTCGGGTACGTCATCGGCTTCGTGGTGGCAGCGACGCTGGTGGGTGCGCTGGCCCGACGTGGCGCGGACCGGACCGTGATCGGGACGATCGGCGGCATGGTGCTCGGCAATGCCGTGATCTATGCGGTCGGCGTCCCGTACCTGGCCGTGGCCCTCGACGTGGAGCTCGGCGCGGCGATCGGACTGGGGCTGACGCCATTCCTGGCCGGCGACGCCCTGAAGATCCTGCTGGCGGCGGGCCTCCTGCCGGCGGCCTGGCGGCTCGTCGGGCAGCGCTCGACCTAGGCGAGCCCCAGCGTCGGCGCCAGCTCGATCAGGCGCAGGAGCTCCGGCCCGTCGGCCCCGACGCGGTTCACCGCCAGGCTGACCGGCCACATCCGAAGCGTCGCGTCGGGGGCCGCGAGGAGCATCGGCGCGAGCTCGGCCGGGGGCGTCGCGGGGTCCAGCCAGGCGTCGAGCAGGTCACGCTCGAGGATGACCGGCATCCGGTCGTGGATGCGGCGCACCAGCTCGTTCGGTGCGGTGGTCAGGATGGCGGCCGTCGGCGGCGCGTGCCGGCCGTGGCTCCAGATGCCGGCCATCGGAAGGAGGGCGCCGGCATCGGCGGGGCCGATCGCGTACGGCTGCCGAGGCGATGCCGTGCGGTCCCACTCGTAGAAGGCGTCGGCCGGGATGACGCAGCGCGTCACACGGAGGGCCGGCCCGAAGGCCGGCGAGTCCCAGGCGGTCTCGGCGCGGGCGTTGATCCAGGAGCGGCCCGGAGCGCCATCCGCCCAGAACGGCTGGAATCCCCAGCGCGCCGCGGCGAGCCGGCGCGCACCGTCACGCTCGACGACGATCCGGATCCGCTCGGTCGGCGGCACGTTGTACAGCCCGTCGGGGAGGTCGTCGTCGGGGTAGGCGCCGAAATACTCGCTGATCCGATGCGATGGCTCCCCCTGGCTGAATCGTCCGCACACGCGCCTAGCGACCGGGCTCCGGCGACGGAGCCTCCACAGTCCAGTCCCCCTCGTCACGAGGTGCGGCCGGAGCGGCGGACCTGCCACCCAGCAGCGGCCACGCGAGGAGCGCGATCGCCACCAGCGGGGGCACCGCGTTGAGCGCGAACAGGGTCCCAACGATCTGCCCGAGCTGGTCCGGGGGGAACGAGTCAGCGAACGTGAAGATGCTCGCGGTTGAGCCGATGCTCATCGCGACCATGGTTGCCGCCAGGCCGGCCCCGGTGACGACGCCCCACGGGCGGCGGCGCAGGATGCCGAGCACCGCGAGGACGGCCGCCACGACGAAGGCGGCGGATGCCACGGCGAAGGCCTGGACGTGGCCCACGCCATCGGGGTTCGCGATTCCGGCGACGGTCGAGAGGTACGCCTGGATCGTGCCGGGCAGGTTGACGAGCGCCTCCCAGCCGGCGGCGCCGATCAGGGTGGCGGCGGCAACGTGCGCAAACGGGAGCCTGGCGAGCCACTCCCGGCGAACTCGAGTCGCGACCAATCCCACGATCACGGCCAGCGCCGTGCCGATCGCAAAGACCCACATCGGCAGCTGTTCTGTGCTCACGGCCGGGCTCCCTCCTTCGCCATCCTGGCGGGCAGGATGCCGGTCGCGGTTGGACCGCGTCAAGGGTCGGGGAGCGCGATCAGGCAGGCTGCAGGACCGTCGCCTCCGCCAGGTCGCCCACCAGCCGGCCGACGGCGTCCGGACCGCCCTCGTCGAGCGCCGCGACGACGGCCGAGCCCACGATGACGCCGTCCACCGCAGGGGCGAGCTCGCGCACGTGGTCGGGGCGGGAGACGCCGAAGCCCACTGCCACCGGAAGACGACCACCGACGGTCCGTCGGATGCGCTCGAGGAGCGGCGCCGTCGTGGCGGCCACCCGCTCCCGCGCTCCGGTGACGCCGTACAGCGGGACGACGTAGAGGAACGCGGTCGACCGACGGATCGCGCCCTCCAGGCGCGCCGGCGGGCTGTTGGGCGTGACGAGGAACGCGATTCCCAGCCCTGCGTCGGCGGTCAGTCGCTCGAGCTGCCGGTCCTCGCCGGCCGGCAGGTCCGGAACGATGAGGGCGTCGACGCCGGCGTCGCGCAGCTGGCGCAGAGTGATTTCCGGCCCGCGTGCCACCAGCGGGTTCAGGTAGCCCATCGCCAGGATCGGCTGCCGATGGCCGCGCTCGCGGAGCGCGCGAACCGTGCGAAGCACCGTCTCGACTCCGGCCCCGGCGGCCACCGCGGCATGGCCGGCGGCGGCGATGACCGGGCCGTCGGCCACCGGGTCGCTGAACGGCACGCCGATCTCGAGGAGGTCGGCACCGGCCCGCAGGGCCGCATCGGCGGCGTCGAGCGCACCCGCCTCGTCCGGGTAGCCGGCCATCAGGTAGACGACGAGCGCGCGTCGGTCCCGCACGGCAGCGGCGGCGAACGCGTCTCGCACCCGCACGGCCCCGGCGGGCAGGGTCACGAGGTGGCCTCGAAGCGCTCGACGATGTCGAGGTCCTTGTCGCCCCGCCCCGACAGGTTGACGACGACGACCGAGCCCCGCGGGAGCGCCGGCAGCATCCTGGCCACGGCGGCCAGGGCGTGCGACGGCTCCAGCGCGGGCAGGATCCCCGACCTCCGAGTGAGCCGATGGAGCGCTGCCACCGCGTCGGCGTCGGAGGTCCGCTCGACCTCGAGGCGGCCGGCGGCCGCCAGCGCCGACAGCTGCGGCCCGACCCCGGGGTAGTCGAGCCCCGCGGACACCGAGTGCGGCTCGACGACCTGTCCCTGGGAGGTCTGCGTCAGCATCGTGAATGCGCCGTGCAGCACGCCGGGCGAGCCCAGCCCGAGCGAGGCCGCGTTGTCCCCGAGCCCATCTCCACGACCGCCGGCCTCGACTCCGACCAGCCGGGTCCGTGCATCGAGGAAGGGCCGGAACAGCCCGATCGCGTTGCTCCCGCCGCCGACCGATGCGACCGCCACGTCCGGCAGGCGGCCGATCCGCTCGAACAGCTGGGCGCGCGCCTCGCGACCGATCACCGACTGGAGCTCGGCGACCATGTCCGGGTACGGGTGCGGCCCCGCCGCCGATCCGAGGATGTAGGCGGTGTCGGTGACGTTCGCGACCCAGTCGCGGAGCGCCTCGTTCAGGGCGTCGCGCAGGGTGCCGTGCCCCGTGGCCACCGGGCGCACCTCGGCGCCGAGCAGGTGCATGCGTCGGACGTTCGGCGCCTGGCGCTCGACGTCGGTGGTGCCCATGTACACGACGCACGTCATCCCCAGCAGTGCGCACGCGGCGGCGGTCGCCACGCCATGCTGCCCGGCGCCGGTCTCGGCCACGATCCGCGTCTTGCCCATCCGCTTCGCCAGAAGGCCCTGGCCGAGGGCGTTGTTGATCTTGTGCGCACCGGTGTGCGCCAGGTCCTCGCGTTTCAGGAAGACGCGCACCCCGGGCGGCGCCGCGTCGGCGATGGCCCCGAGTGGGACCTCGAAGAGCGGGGTGGGGCGACCGATGAAGTCGCGCTGGAGCCTGGAGAGCTCCTCGCGGTACGCCGGGTCGCCGCGGGCTGCGCTCCAGGCCACGGCGAGCTCGTCGAGCGGCGGGATGAGCGTCTCGGGCACGTAGCGGCCGCCGAAGCGGCCGAACCGACCTCGGGCGTCGACGCGATCGGCGCCGGTCGGGTCGCGCCGGGCGGCGCGGACGAACGCCGCGATCTTCCGCGCGTCAGACGCGCCGTTCCGCTCCAATCCGGAGGCGGCGTCGACGAAGGCGGGCCGCGCCGTGCGCGCGACGCTCGCCACCGATGTCGGGTCCAGCCCACCGGCCACGCCGGCCGGCACGATGCGATTGAGCCGGCGTGCGACCTCTGTCGGGGCCGACGCGCCGGTGCCGCCGCCGCGAGAGGCGGCACCGCCCTCGAGCAGGACGTGCGTTGCGCCGGCGGTGAACCAGGCCTCGGCGGCGCACAGCGCACCGCGGGCCGTCGCGGGCTGATGGATGACACCGATGACGACGTCGTGCCTCGCCGCCTCGTCGCCGAGCCACGCCGGCGGCCCGTCGAAGCCCGCGAGCTGGACGCCGGGCGGGGTGGTTCCGAACTCGTGGCGCGCGGCCCCGAGGTCGGGAGGGCTGGGATCCCGAAAAACGAGGACCGGTGGGATGGTCCCCAGGCGGCGGGCCAGCCGGGCAGCCTCGGCGACGTCAATCCGCCGACGGCTGTCGGGTGCGACGACGAACCCGGCCAGGTCCGCGTCGGCGGCGACCGCCGCCCGAACGCCAGCCTCGTCGCGCAGGCCGCAGGTCTTCACCATGGTCCGGACCGGATGGGGCGGGAGGCGCGGGACGGCGCGCGCCGGCGTGGCGGCCAGCTCGGCGAGGCGGGCGGCGGGATCGCGGGCCGACAGGAGGGCCGTGCCCAGGAGCGCGGCATGGGCCCCGGACTCGGCCGCTGCGGCCAGGTGGGACGCATCGGCCAGTCCGCTCTCCGCGACGAGCGTGGCGCCCGAGCTTCGGGCGGACTCCAGGAGCTCCAGCGCGCGGTCGCGGTCGACGTCGAGCGTGTCGAGGTCGCGAGCGTTGACGCCGATGAGCGTCGCATCGGCGGCGAGCGCACGGTCCATCTCGGCCGCGTCATGGACCTCCACGAGCGCGTCGACTCCCGCCGCGGCGGCCGCCCTGAGGCAGTCGGCCAGCTCGTCGTCGGACAGGGTGCGAGCGATGAGCAGCACGGCACCGGCACCGAGTGCCCGCGCCTGCCAGACCTGGTACGGGTCGACGGTGAAGTCCTTGCGCAGCACGGGAAGGCCTGCGCGCGACGCGGCAGCCAGGTCCTCGTCGCTGCCGCCGAAGCGGGTCGGCTCGGTGAGGATCGAGAGGGCGGTGGCGCCCGCGGCGGCGTAGGCGCGGGCCAGGTCGCCGACGGCGGATCGGCCATCGGCGACGCTCGAGAACGTGCCGGCCGACGGGGAGGCCCGCTTGACCTCGGCGATGAGCGCCAGCCGCGGCGCGTACCGCAGGGCCGCCTCGAAGCGTGGGGCCACCGGCATGGCGGCAACCTGGCGCTGGAGGTCGCGGAGCGGCGTCACGTGGCGGTCGTGCCGC
Source organism: Candidatus Limnocylindria bacterium (assembly GCA_036380455.1). GTDB lineage: Bacteria > Chloroflexota > Limnocylindria > QHBO01 > QHBO01 > JACDBZ01. Next base: position 18,138 of record DASVEQ010000007.1, read on the forward strand.
AGCCGCGCGCGCGAGGCGTCGAGCAGCGGGGCCAGGACGTTCATGCCGCGCCGATCCGGGCGGCGGCGGTCACCACGTCGGCAGCGCGCCCGCTGTCGATCGACTCCGCGGCCAGCGCCACGCCCTCGCCGACGTCGGCTGCGCGTCCGGCGACGAAGAGCGCCGCCCCGGCGTTCAGCAGCACGACGTCGCGCGCCGGCCCGGGCTCGCCGCCGAGGACCGAGACGGTGATCGCCGAGTTCAGCTGGGCATCGCCGCCGGCGAGGGCGGCCAGCGGGGCCCGAGCCAGGCCGTGGTCGACGGCATCGATCACCAGCTCCTGCATCCGGCCGTCCTCGACGAGCACCGCCCGGTTCGGCCCGGAGAGCGAGAGCTCGTCGCTGCCGTCGGCGCCGTGAACGACGATCGCCCGGATCGTCTCGAGCCGGCTCAGCGCCCCGGCGATGAGCGGCACCAGCGACGGATCGGCGACGCCCAGCAGCTGGCGACGCACGCGGGCGGGCGACGAGAGCGGGCCGAGCAGGTTGAAGATCGTGCGCATCGGCAGCTCGCGGCGGATCGGCATGGCGTACTTCATGGCCGGGTGGTACGCCGGGGCGAACATGAAGCCGAAGCACGTGTCGCGGATCGAGCGCGCCACCGCCTCCGGGCCCGGATCGAGCGGGATGCCGAGCGCCTCCACGAGGTCGGCGGAGCCGGAGCGCGACGTGATCGCCCGGTTGCCATGCTTCGCCACCGGCACCCCGGCACCGGCGACGGCAAACGACGCGAGCGTCGAGATGTTGAACGTGTGCAGCCCGTCCGCGCCCGTCCCGCACAGGTCGACCGCGCCCTCGGGCGCCTCGACGTGGACGGCGCGCGCCCGCATGACCCGGGCGAAGGCGGCCACCTCCTCGGGTGTCTCGCCACGAACGCGCATCATGCCCAGCAGGGCCGCGACCTGGACCGGCGGAGCCGATCCGTCCATGAGCTGCTCCATCGCGGCCTCGGCCAATGGCGCGGGGAGGGTCCCGCCGCCCGCAACGAGCTCGACCGCCGCTTCGACCGCCGGGCGGATCTCGGCCGTCTGCTCGGTCATGCCGGCACCCCGATCCGCGCCAGGAAGGCGCGCATCAGCGCCTCGCCGTCCTCGGTCAGGATCGACTCCGGATGGAACTGGAAGCCTTCCATCGGGTGCGACCGATGCCGCACGCCCATCACGACTCCGTCGTCCGACCACGCCGTGACCTCCAGCTCCTCCGGAAGGGAGCTGCGCTCGATGGCCAGCGAGTGGTAGCGTGCCGCCGAGATCGGCGACGGCAGATCCGCGAACGGGCCGCTGCCGTCATGGTGCACGGCGGCCGTCTTGCCATGCACCGGTGGCACCCGGATGACCGACGCACCGTACGCCACGCCGATGGCCTGGTGGCCGAGGCAGATGCCCAACAGGGGCACGGATGGGCCGAGCTCGCGCACGAGCTCGACGCTGATCCCGGCCGTCTCCGGGCGGGATGGCCCGGGCGAGATGACGATCGCGTCGGGCGACATGCCGTTGATCTCGGCCACCGTGATCTCGTCGTTGCGCGCGACGGTCACATCGGCGCCGACGCGGCCCAGCAGCTGGACGACGTTCCAGGTGAAGGAGTCGTAGTTGTCCAGCAGGAAGACGCGCGGCTCGTTCACGGCCGACCCTCCGCGCCGATGGCGGCCAGCATGCTGGCCGCCTTGGCCGCCACCTCCGCCGCCTCCTTCGTCGGGACCGAGTCGGCCACGACGCCCGCTCCCGCATGGACGGTGGCGACGCCGTCGCGGATGACCGCGGACCGGATCGTGATCGCGCACTCGACGTCGTGTGGGCTGAAGTAGCCGACCGCCCCGCCGTACGGCCCGCGCCGCTCGCCCTCGAGCTCGGCGATCGCCTCCATGGCCCGCATCTTCGGCGCGCCCGACAGCGTCCCGGCCGGGAAGACGGCCCGCACCGCGTCGAAGGCGTCGAGGTCGTCGCGCAGGGTGCCACGGACCTCGGAGACGAGGTGCATGACATGGCGGTAGCGCTCGACGGCGCGGAGTGTGGTGACCTCGACGCTCGCGCGCGTCGCCACCCGGCCGATGTCGTTGCGGGCCAGGTCGACGAGCATCGCGTGCTCCGCCAGCTCCTTCGGGTCGCCGCGCAGGTCCTCCTCGAGCGCGGCGTCCTCGGCCGGATCCTCCGCCCGGGGTCGGGTCCCGGCGATCGGG
>DASVEQ010000008.1:0-15897 GCA_036380455.1 Candidatus Limnocylindria bacterium
TCACGGCGGCCTCTTCAAGGCTTCCGACGACGACGACACCGAGGGTCACGGCGGCCTCTTCAAGGCTTCCGACGACGACGACACCGAGGGTCACGGCGGCCTCTTCAAGGCTTCCGACGACGACGACACCGAGGGTCACGGCGGGAAGTGGAAGGCTTCCGACGACGACACCGAGGGTCACGGCGGCCTCTTCAAGGCTTCCGACGACGACGACGACACCGAGGGTCACGTCAAGCTGAAGTAGGTTCCGCGCCCGATGGCGAACGAACCACTGGACGCCGCGCTCACGACACTCGTCGCGGCAGCGCGGCGTTCTGACGTTGCGCGACGGATCAGCGGCGACGTCGAGACGCGGCTCCTCCAGAGCATCGTCGACGCGACCGTGCAGCTGTTCGACGCGGAGGCCGCATCGATCGCGCTCTTCGAGCCGGATCCCGATCGGCTCGAGTTTCGGGTGGCGGCCGGTGAGAAGGGGGCCGGCGCCGTCGGCCTGACGGTCCCGCCGACGCAGGGCATCGTCGGCTACGTGTACTCGACCGGCCAGGCGTTGGCGCTGTCGGACGTGGCGAGCGATCCACGATTCAACCGCGACGCCGCGCAGCAGACCGGCTACGTCCCGCGATCCATCGCCGCGGCGCCCCTCGTGGACGAGCAGGGGACCGTCGGCGTGCTCCAGGTGCTCGACAAGCACAGCTCGGCGACCTTCTCGCTCCGGGACATGGAGCTGCTGGCGGTGTTCGCCGGCCAGGCGACCGTGGCGATCGCGGCGGCCCGCGTGCAGCGAGACACGCTCAGCCTCCTGCGCGGCGTGCTGTCCGAGCTGGCCCCCGACCTCGACGAGGAGGGCGTCGAGACCCTGGTCTCCACTGCCGCCGACGGTCTGGATGCGGGCGAGGAGCAGCCGTTCTGGCGGCTGGTCGACCAGGTCGACCGTCTCCGGGGCCTGACGGACCGGGAGGCCTCGATGGTCGCCGACATCCTGGCGGTGGTCGCCGATCACGCTGAAGGCACGCGTCGCGACCGCCGCGGTCGATGACGGACCCGACCCTTCCGGCCTGGTCCGAGCCGTTCGCCCACCCCCGCCGGACGCTTCGGCGGTCGCTCCGTGTGCGAGGCGTCAGCCGCGCCTGGGCGTGGGGCGGGGCGACCGGTGCCGGGGTGAGGGTCGGGATCATCGACTCGGGCCTCGAGAACGCGCACCCGCGGCTGATGGGGCGAGTCGTCGAGAACGTGGCGGTCGAGATGACCGAGGATGGGCCGAGGGTCGTGCCGGACGAGCCGATCGACCTGTTCGGCCACGGTACGGCCTGCGGCGCGATCATCCTGTCACTCGCGCCCGAGGTGGAGCTCATCTCGATCCGCGTGCTCGGGAGTGACCTGCGCGGCAAGGGGACGGCCTTTGCCGCGGGCCTGGAGTGGGCGATCGAGCAGGGGCTGCCGGTCTGCAACCTCAGCCTGTCGTCGAAGAGCGAGTCGCTCTACCCGATCTTCCACGATCTCGTCGACCGCGCCTACTTCGGGTCGATGGCGCTGGTCAGCGCGGCGAACAACGTGCCGGCTCCGAGCTATCCGTCCCTCTTCTCATCGGTCTTCTCGGTGGCCGCCCACGGCGAGCCGGACCCGTGGCGCCTCTACTACAACCCCGATCCTCCGGTCGAGTTCGGCGCCTGGGGCGTGGACGTGCCGATCGCCTGGAAGGACGGCGGCTCCACGGTTGCGACCGGCAACAGCTTCGCCGCGCCGCACATCGCCGGCTTCGTCGCCCTGATCCTCTCGAAGCATCCGGGCCTCACCCCGTTCGAGCTGAAGGCGATCCTCGCGAGCGTCGCCGATAACCCGGGCCGCCGGCACCCGTGGCGCAGACGCCGGTGAGCGTCATCCGCGGCTATCTCGACCTGTTCCGCCGAAGTCCGGCGCTGGCGCGCCTGCTGGCCGGCGAATTCGTCTCCGGCATCGGCGACTGGCTGTACCTGATCGCCATCCTGGTCGTGGTCTACGCCGAGAGCGGCTCGCCGGTGCTGCTCGGGGTGGTGGGAGCCGCCCGGATCCTGCCGTACGTCCTGCTCTCGGTGCCGGCCGGCATCGTGGCCGACCGATTCGACCGCCGGATGGTGCTGCTGGTCACCGACGTGGCGCGCGGCGTCCTCATGCTCGCGCTGGCCGCCGCCGTGACGGTCGACGCCCACGTCGGGGTCGTGATCGGCCTGTCCATCCTGGCGGCCTGCTTCTCGACCTTCTTCAACCCGGCCATCGCGGCGCTCGTTCCGACCCTGGTGGACGAGAGCGACCTGGGACCGGCGAACAGCGCGTGGGCCACGCTCGACAACCTCGCGTTCATCATCGGACCGGCCCTGGCGGGCATTCTGCTGGCGACGGGCGGGCTTCAGGTCGCCTTTCTGCTCAACGCGGCCTCGTTCGCGGTGGTGGCCGTGGTCCTGTGGCGGCTGCCGGTGCCCGGCCGCGGCGCCACAGCAGCATCTCGGGACGAGGCCGCTGCCTCGGCACCGCTGCGCTGGCGCAGCCTGGCTCGGACGCTCATCGGCCCCTTTGTCCTCGACGCGTCGACGAGCTTCGTCAGCGGCGGGGTGAGCGTCCTGACCGTGATCCTGGCGGTCGACGTCCTCGGCGCGGGCGAGGCCGGCACCGGCTATCTGAACGCGGCGGTCGGCGTCGGAGGCGTCGCTGCGGGCATCGCCGGCGGATCGCTGCTGGCGCGTCCGCTGCGGATCCCCCTGCTGGCCGGCGGGCTGATCGGCGGCGTCGGGCTGGCCGGGCTGGGCCTGAGCACCGCCCTGCCGTTCGCGATGCTGGCGATCGCCGTCGCCGTCGCGGGCGTGCTGCTCCTCGAGATCGTGACGACGACCCTGATCCAGCGGGTCGTGCCGGACGAGCTTCGCGGGCGGGCGGTCGGCGTGATCCAGACGAGCTCGGCGATCCTCTATTCGCTCGGCTCACTGACGGTCCCGATCCTTGCCAGCACCCTGGGCCACGGGCCGGTGCTCGTCGGCTCGGCCGTGCTCGTGCTCATCGGGGCGTTGACCGCCCTGGTCCTGAGCGGTCGCGGAGTCGAAGCGACCAGCCTGCCGGCGGCAACTGCGGCGCTCTTCGAGCATCCGATCTTCGCCGGGCTACCCGTCGCGCGGCTCGAGTCGGCCGCCCGGCAGCTTGTCGAGGTGCCGGTCGCCCCCGGGCAGGTCGTCATTCGCCAGGGCGATTCGGCCGACCGCTTCTACCTCGTCGGCGACGGGACGCTCAGCGTCACCCAGGTCGGAGACGAGGAGGAGCGCGAGCTGCGCCGGATCGGCCGGGGCGACGTGTTCGGCGAGATCGGCCTTCTTCGGGGCGTGCCGCGAACGGCGACCGTCACCGCGGTCACCGACGGCAACCTGTTCGCCCTCGATGCGACCGACTTCGCGGATCTGGTGGGCTCCGGTCCCGGCCTCGGCACGCGGCTCCTCGACCTCTACCGGGGTGCCCTCGCGCGCTCGTGACCTGAACGCCGCCGACGTTGGCGGGAGTCGCGATGGACGACGATCTCAGAGGGCGGCGACGGCCGCTTCCAGCCGCGCCGTCGCGGCGACCGCATCGGTCCCGGCGTCGAAGAGCATCGGCTCGCCGAAGATCACCTCCACGTCGCCGCGCGCCGAGGTTCCCTTCCCGCGCTGGTCGATCCACGAAAGGCGATGGATCTTGACCTTCATGGGCACGACCGGGATGGCGCTCTCGACGGCGATCAGCCCGGCCCCCGACTTGAACGGCTTCATCGGTCCGCCGACCGTGAGCTCGCCCTCCGGGAAGATCAGGACGCTGAAGTCGCGGTCGAGCCGTGCGCCGAGCAGCTCGAGTGAGCGGCGGATCGCGCCCTCGCGCGCCAGCGGGAAGGCGTTGCCCAGGACGGCCGCGCCGAGGCCGCGGATCGGGTTGCCGAAGATGTCGTCGGCGGCCGCGGCCACCGACAGGCGCCAGCGCCAGGCGAGCGGCAGGTGGGTGAGGATGATCGCATTGTCGCTGTGCAGGTGGTGGTTCGGCGCGAAGATCACCGGTCCCTCGAGCCGCTTGAGGTTGTGCTCGCCACGGATGCGCACCCGGTAGAAGAGGCCGACGAACGGCACCATCAACAATTCCTGTAGGCCGATGCCGACCGCGCGCACCACCGGGTTCAGCGGCCAGCCGAACACGCCGGTCTCCGGCCGGCCGTCGCGCGCGCCATCCACGAGGCGCTCGAGATCGGCGACCGTCGCGTCCGGGTCGAGCTGGCCGTCGTCGATGAATGCCCCGAGCTCCTCCTCGATCACGCTGAGCAGCTCGACGCGACCCAGCGAATCGAGGCCGAGGTCGGCCTCGAGCCGCGCATCCGGCAGCACCAGAGCGAACGGTACCTGCGCGACCTGCGCCGTCAGGCTGGCCACCGTCGCCACCTGCGGCCGAGCGGCCGCCGTCCCCGCCCCATCGCCGTCCGCCGCTGCGGGCGGCGGCGAGCCGTGCCCGGCGGCCAGCCGGTCGAGCACGAGCCGCTTCTTCACCTTCAGCGACGCGGTGCGCGGAAAGTCCTCGTCCGGCCACACCGTCCAGCCACGGATCTGCTGATGCCCGGCAAGCCCCGCGTTCGCGTCGCGCACGATGGCCTCAGCCACCGCCGGGTCATCGAGGAGGAGGACCGCATGAACGCGTGCCCCCGTTCCGTCGCCGTCCAGGCCCACCACCGAGGCATCACGCAGTCGCGGGTCGCGGGCGAGCACCGCCTCGACGTCATCGGGGTAGACCTTCTGGCCGTCGGGCAGGGCGATCATGTCCTTCTTTCGCCCGCGCAGCGTGAGGAAGCCGTCCGCGTCCAGCTCGCCGATGTCGCCGGTGTGGTACCAGCCGTCGGCGTCGATGGCCGCCGCGCTGGCCTCCGGGTTCTGCCAGTAGCCGACGAACCGATTCGGTCCGCGGGCCAGCACCTCCCCGTCGTCGGCGATCCGCACCTCAACCCCGGGGATCGGCTCGCCGACGCTGCCGATCCGGTTGCGCGCCGGGCGGGTGAAGCTGATCACCGGGCTCATCTCGGTGGCGCCGTAGCCCTGGAGGCAGTCGATGCCCATGTGGCCCCAGCGGCGCGCCAGCTCCGGCTCCAGCGCCGATGCCCCGACGGCGAAGGTCCGGAACCGGCCGCCGAACTGTGAGAGCACCGGGCGGAACAGAAGCCGGCGGATGACGCGGGGCATGCGCTCGGCGATGGCGTGCAGGCGCTCGAACTGGGCGCGCTTGCCGCCCGCGTCGACCTTGCGCTCCACGGCGTTGCTCAACAGCCGCAGCCCCTGCGGGACGATGAGGAACATCGTCACCTTGAACTCGCGGAATGTCCGGACCAGCACGGCCGGCTGCCGACTCACCGGATAGACGATCGTCTTGCCGGCTGCCAGTGGCGCCAGGAGGTCGCAGGTCAGGCCGAACATGTGCGACAGCGGGATGACCGACAGGAGGCGCTCGTCCGGGCCGAACGGGAAGACGTCGACCAGCGTCCCGGCGTTGGATGCCACGTTGCGGTGGGTGAGCATCACGCCCTTCGGGTCGCCGGTCGTGCCGGACGTGAAGACCACCAGCAGCAGATCGTCGGGCGCGACGGGAGCGGCGGGCAGTGGCTCGGCGACGCCGCGCGCCAGGTCGGGCAGCGTCTCGACCAGGACGACGGGCAGGCCCAGACGGCGCGCCGGCTCCTCCGTGTGACGCGACGCGAGCACCAGCTTCGGCTCCGTCTGGGCGGCCACCTTCGACGCGAACTCGTCGGTGCTGCGGACGTCCAGGGGCACGCCGACCAGGCCGGCGTGGGCGACCGCCAGGAAGCCGACCGCCCACTCCGGGCGGTTGACGGCCCACAGCACGACGCGGTCGCCGGGGGAGAGGCCGAGGTCGGCCAGCACGCGAGCGACGCGCGGCACCTGCTCGCCGAGGTCGCGGTAGCGCCACGTCCGCGTGCGGAAGGCGGGCTTGATGAGGAGCGCGGGATGACGGTCGAAGCGCTCGACCGCCGTGCGCACCAGGTCGTTCACGGTTTCCATCGTGCGCATCCTCCGTCATGGGGCCTGCGGCTGGACAGCGGGCGCGTCGCCATCAGCCGGCCGCTCGGGCCGCGAGGTCCTGCAGCGCGTGGTTGGGACGGTCGCGCCACGGCGGATAGTGGGACAGCGCGATGGCTTCGACGTCGAGGGCTGCCAGGCGATCCACCGAGGTGCGCGCGCCGGCGTGATCGTGGCTGAAGAAGGCGCTGGCGTAGGTCAGCCGTCGTCGGACGACCTGCAGGACGTCCCCGGTGAAGAGCAACCGCAGCCGCTCGGCGTACAGGCAGATGCTGCCGGGCGTATGGCCGGGCGTATGGACGACCCGCATGCCGCCGAGGATCGGCAGCAGCGCGCCGTCCTCCACCGTCGTCGGCGCCGCCGGCGTGCGCGTCAACGCCTGGATGATCCGGCCGCGGCGCTCGCTCCGTCCCTCGGTCCGGGCCAGCGCCTCGCGCAGCGGCCGCTGAAGGCCGGCGAGGTCATCGGCATGGATGAGCACCTCCACGTCGTCGCGGTCCCGCACCAGCTCCTGCACCCCGCCGATGTGATCGGGGTGCCCGTGGGTGCAGATGATTCGCTCCAGCTCGTCGAGCCGCCGGCCGATGCGGCGCAGGTAGCGCTCGAGCATGAGGCGCGACCCCACCATGCCCGCGTCGATGAGGGTGAGCCCGTCCTCGGTGATCAGGAACGCATCGGCGCCCAGCATGCGGACCTGGTGGACGCTCGGGGCGATCTCCATGGTGGCCGCGATTGTACGGCCGCCTCAGCCGGCGAGATCCCCGGTCAGCAGGCGGCGATACGAGTCGTAGCGTTCATCTGTGACGTCACCGCGGCCAACGGCCGCCCGCAGGCCGCAGCGCGGTTCGTGGAGATGGCTGCAGTCGTTGAACGCGCAGGCACCGAGGTGGTCGCGGAACTCCGGGAAGCACCACGCCAGCTCGCTCGAAGGAATCTCCCACAGTCCGAGCTCGCGGATGCCGGGGGTATCGGCGACGTAGCCGCCGCCCGGTCCCTCCAGGGGCAGCAGCTCCGCGTGGGTGGTGGTGTGCTTGCCCTTGCCCTCCTCCGCCGATGAGACCTCGCCGGTGGCCAGCTGGAGGCCCGGCTGGAGCGCGTTGAGCAGCGTGGACTTTCCGACCCCGGACGGGCCGGTCACGATCGACAGGCGGCCGGCCAGACGCCCGCGGAGCTCCTCGACGCCGATGCCCGCCTTGGCGCCGGCGTAGAGGACGTCGTAGCCGATGTGCCGGTAGGGCCCGAAGATCTCGCGCGCCGCGTCGGAACCGAGGTCGACCTTGTTGGCGACGAGAAGCGCCGGCACCTCGTTGTACTCGGTGACGACGAGGAAGCGGTCGATGAGGCGCGGGTTCGGCGGCGGGCGATCCACCGCGAACACGATGACCACGAGGTCGGGGTTGGCGACCATGACGTCTTCCCGCCAGGAGCCGCGCGGGCCGGGCTGACGACGGCTGAACCGCGTCCGCCTCGGCTCGACCGAGGCGATGGCTCCCGTCCCGTCCGGCAGCCGCTCCACCTCCACCCGGTCGCCGATGACGGCGAGGTCGGAGGCCTGCCGTTCCTTCTTCACGCGGCCGCGAAGGCGCGCCTCGATCAGGTCCCCCTCGTCGGTGGCGATCGTGTAGAAGCCGGAACGGGCGCGCAGGACGAGGCCGTGCGTGATGCTCATCCGAGGGCGCCGACCGCCATGCCGTACACGGTGTCGTCGCGCCTCGGGATCCGCGACCCGCGACCCATGCGGCCGTCCCAGGGCTCCACCTCGACCCCCAGCGTTCGGAGCCAGGCGGCCCCGGGCTCGTTGTTCGGCGGCAGGTTGAGCCGAAGCTCCGACACCTCCGGAGCCGATGCGAACGCATGCGCCAGCAGGCCTTCCGCGAATGGCGGTTCATCGGCCAGGAACGGACCGATGCGTGGGGGATCGGTGCGCAGGCACGCGTAGCCCGCGACCGTCCCGTCGCGTTCCGCGACCATCGTGCGGGCGCCCGGATCCGCCACCAGCAGCTCGAGGAGCGGGCGCCGATCGCCGCCGAAGCGCGGCCGGTCGTAGACCAGCAGCAGTTCGAGATCCTCGGTCGACGCGTCGCGGATGACCTCCCCGTTCCCTGCCAGGCCCACCCCACGCGGGATGCGGGCCGTGGCACTCGTGCCGATCGTCTCGAAGCCATGCCGCTCGTAGAGGGGGCGGCCGTCCGACGTCGCGTTCAGCTCGAGCCGCCTGCATCCGGCCGCATCCAGGAAGTCCGTGACGGTCTGCAGGATCGCCGACCCGACGCCGCGCCGCCGGTACGGCTCCGCGACGATCATGTTGCCCACGAACCCGAGCGGCCCGTAGACGATGCCGGATCCCACGGCGGCCAGCCGGCCCGTGCCGTCCACGGCGAGAGCGCATCGCGCGTGGGGCTGACCGATGACGGCGCGCAGCGCCCACGCGTGCACCCCCCAGCCGACCTCCCCGCGGAGCGCGGCGATGGCCGGGAGGTCCTCGGGGGTGGCGTCACGGATCGACAGCTCAGCCGGAAGCCTCATCGGCCGGAGTCTATCCGGAGCGGGTCCCGGAAGTGCCCGCGAACACCTTGACCCGGGCTGGTGTCCTGTAGGTGAAGTCCAGGAGGGAGAAGCGCTGAACCTCGTCGCCCGCGCCAAGGCCCGCGATCGGGAGGCATTCCAGATGCTCGTGCAGGAGCACGCAACCGATACCTATCGCCTCGCGTCGGCCATCGTCGGGGCGGCCGACGCCGCGGACGTCACGCAGGAGACGTTCGTGGCGGCGTGGCAGCAGCTCCGTTCGCTCCGAGAGGACCGCGCGTTCGGGCCGTGGCTGCGCCGCATCTGCATCAACCGCTCGCGCAACTGGCTGCGGACGCGGCAGCGACGCCCCCAGGCGGTTCTCGACGTCGGCGATGCGGATGCTGCGGCCGCGATTCCCGACCCGCGCGGCGACTTCCGCGGTGCCGTCGAGGCCCGCACGGTCCTCGAGCCGGCCTTCGACGCCCTGTCCCCCGACCAGCGTGCGGTCCTGGCATTGCATTACAGCCTGGGCTTCTCGATCGCGGAATCGGCCGAGGCCCTCGGCGTCCGGGTCGGCACGGCGAAGTCGCGGCTCAGTGCAGGGCTGGCCGCCATGCGACGCGAGCTCGATCGTCCGCTGCGGGACGTCGAGACGGAGGTCGTGTCGTGAGCGACGAGCGCATCATCCAGTACCTTCGCCAGCGTGGCCGCGTGCTGCCGCCGCATGATCTCGTCGCCGATGTGATGGCCGCCATCGATCGTCCGGCGGTCGCGCCTTCCCGCTTCGGCGCGTACGTTCCCGCGTTCGTGGCCCTGGGCGCCGCTGCCGTCATCGCCGTCCTCGCCCTCGTCCTCGGTCCGGCGCGCGTCGGTCCCGCGCCCACGACGTCGGCCGGGCCATCCGCGGCCGCATCCGAGGCGACGGTGGACGAGCTGCGGGCGGCGGTCACCGCGGCGGTGGACGTCCTCCGCTCGCAGGCGGGCGTCGACGGGACGGGGACCTACGAGGTTCGTGACGAGCTCGGCAGCGTTTCGTGGTTCAGCTGGCGTCCGAACGGGGACCAGGTCGTCGTCAATCTCCGTGACGTCGATGTGACCGAGTCGGGCTGGTGGCTTGATCCCGACGGGGGGCCACCGAATCGCGGCACGAACATCTCGACGACGATCCAGGCCCTCGTCGGAGGCAGCTACTACTTCACCCGCGGTGACGTCGGCGGCGATGACCTGTGGATCAGCGGGCTCCGGGAGGGCTCCCCCGACGTCCTGGGCACTCCATTCCCTGCCGCGCTGGACGGCCGGGTCGATCCCTGGATGGGCGAGTTCGCGCTGACCCTGGAGGGCGAGGCGTCGGTCAGGCCCATCGGCGACGGTGGCGATCTCTGGACGCTGGTGCGGCCGGTCCGAGAAGGATCGCTGGTCCAGGAGTTCGACATCGGGCCGGACGGGGCATTGCGCTCCATGGTCCACGAGCTCGTGGGCGTCGCGCCGACGGTGGACGAGAGGCCGATCACATCGGCCGTCATCGAGCTGACGATCCTCGACCATCCCGAGCCGATCCCGGCGCCCGACACGGACTCGCGACCCGATCCGGCTGCGTTCGGGATGCCCGATCTGGAGCTGGCACCGGGCGTTCCGGAAGCCGAGATCGAGTACCGCCGCTACGTGGAGGACGCACTCGCCTACATGCAGGCCTACCACTGGAACAGCGCGGAGATCGACTGGGCGGCTGCACGCTCCGCGGCGCTGGACGGGCTGCCTGCGGACCCCGACCCCGCCCAGGCCCACCAGCGCATCCAGAACGCGATCCAGACCTTCGACTTCAGCACCGTCTTCGTGCGACCGCAGGACGTGCCACCCGATGACGGAGGCCCCGGCTCGGGCCCGACTGCCCTCCCGACCGCGGTGCGGATCGGAGATGTCGGACACATTGTGGTGCCGACGCCTCCCTCGTCCGGGGCGTCCGCGTTGCGCGAGTACCTGCGTGCGGCGCGGCTGGGAATGGGGTCGGTCGAGGAGGCGAGCCCCGCGTGTGGCTGGATCGTGGACCTGCGTGACCACGCCGGGGGTGCGTGGGGTCCGCCAATGGCCGTCCTTGGTGGGCTGGTCGGCGAGGGCCGTGCGCTCACCTTCGTCAGCGGATCCGCCGAATGGTGGCTGGAGGTCGGATCCGAGGGATTGGTCACCAGCGCGGGATTCGACGAGTCGGACGTCCTCGTCGACTCGCCGTACATCGTCACCAGCATCGGCGGCGACGAGGAGATCGTCGACGCGTTCGCCGCGGAGCCGCCACACCTTCCGCGGGTCCCTGGTGCGCCGGTGGCTGTGCTGGTGGGGAACGGCACCGTGACCGGCGGTGAGCAGACGCTGGTCGCGTTCCTGGGGCGCCCATCGACGCGCGTCTTCGGCGGGCCCACGGGAGGCTCCCCGATGGTTGCACCGAACACTCGGATGGCGGACGAGGCGGTCCTGCGGATGCCGACCGGGGTCCCGGTCGATCGGGATGGCACTCGGTACACAACGAGCATCCTGCCCGACGAGATCCTCGGGGATACCCGCCCGATCGGCGGCGACGTCATCCTGGAGGCCGCCGTGGATTGGCTGGGAGGATCGGCCGACTGCCCTTGACGAGGAGTCCCGGCCGGTAGCATGAGGCGGTGTCCGACTCCAGCGTCAGGACCGATGTTCTGCTCATCGGTGGCGGCGTCGCCTCGGTGCGGTGCGCGCGCACCCTGCGTCGGGAGGGTTTCGACGGACGAATCGCGATCGTCGGCGATGAGCGCGACATGCCCGTCAACCGGCCACCGCTGAGCAAGGAGCTGCTACGCGACGACCTGCCCGACGACCTCGTGCTCGCCGAGCCGGCGTCGTGGTACGAGCGGCGCAACGTCGAGCTCCTCACCGGCCGCCGGGTGGTCGGCCTGGACCTTCAGGCCAGCGAAGCAACGCTCGACGACGGCGCCCGCACCCTCTTCGACCGATGCCTCCTGGCCACTGGCGCCGAGCCCCGGCGGCTTCCGATCACCGGCGGCGAAGGGGCGCTGCTGTTGCGGACGCTGGCCGACGCGCGCCGGCTCCGGCAGCTCGCCAACTCGGCAGGCCCGGGTGCCCCGGTGGTGATCGTGGGCGGAAGCTTCATCGGCATCGAGGTGGCGTCCTCGCTCGCGGCGCTCGGGCTGCGCCCCACGATCGTCGAGATCGGGGAGCGGCTGTGGGCCGGGCGTATGGGGAGCGAGCTGGCGACGTGGGCCGCCGATCGGCTCGGCGGCGCCGGCATCGCACTGCGGCTCGGCGCCACCGCCACGCGGACCGACGAAGCCGGGCTGTGGCTCGGCGGCGAGCTTCTCCCGGCGGCCTTCGTCGTCGCCGGGGTCGGCGTGCGACCGCGCGTCGAATTGGCCGAGCGGGCCGGCCTGGAGGTGAGAGACGGCATCGTGGTCGACGGCCGGCAGCGCACGTCCCATCCCGCCGCGTGGGCGGCCGGCGATGTGGCGCGACGGGGCGCGGTGCGGATCGAGCACTGGCATGCGGCACGGGAGGATGGCGAGCGGTCGGCACGCTCGATGCTCGGCCTGCCGGTCGATCCGGCTCCAGAGCCGTGGTTCTTCTCCGAGGTCGCTGGAACCCCGCTCGACATCGTCGGCATGGCCCCGGAATGGGACGATGAGCGCTGGCTCGACGACCGGGTTCTTGCGTTCTCGGATGGCGGGCGAGTGGTGCAGCTCGTCTCCATCGGCTCGCGGATGGGCGCCGGCAGGATGCGTGAGCTGGTAGCGGCTCGGGCGTCGCTCGCGACGGCGGCCGACGCGGTGCGGGCCGGCTGACCAGGACGGGTGGACGAGCGACGCAGGCGCGCGCGGGGGTCATCATCGGTCTGATAGGCTCGGGCGCGGACCGATCTTGCACCGAGGCTGCCCATGTCGCGCACCATCAGCCGCGCTGTCCGCCTCGGGCTGGCCCTCATGCTCGTCACCTTCTGGGCCCCCGCGACGGCCCCGGTGGCGGCCGGCGCGGATCGCCTGCCGGACCTCCGAATGGCCCCGCTGTCGAACTTCTACACCGAGAGCTCCGGTGGTGAGCGCCGCCTCCGCTTCCGGACGATCATGACGAACGAGGGAACCGGCCCGCTCGAGGTGCGCGGCCGCCGTGACAACCTCTTCCAGCCGCACCTCACCACCCAGCAGGCGATCCACGACGGCTCCGGCAACGTGCGCCTCGTCGACAGCCGGGCGCTCATGGAGTACGCCGTCGACGGCCACGACCACTGGCACATCCAGGGCGTGATGCTCTACCGGATGTGGTCGGCCAACGGGGCCGTTCGACGCGGCACGAAAGTCGGCTTCTGCTTCCTGGATTCGTATCGGTACAACCTCAGCCTGCCCGGCGCCCCGCAGTCGCAGGTCTACCCCGAGCGGGTGTGCGGGGATCGAGGGGACCTCACGAACCGGATGGGCCTCTCGGTCGGGTGGGGTGACGACTACCCGGCCAACTTCGCGTACCCGTGGATCGACATCTCGACGTTGGCCCCCGGCGAGTACACCGTCCAGGCGCGCGCCGACGAGCAGAATTGGTACCTCGAGTCGAACGAGACGAACAACTGCGCCTACGCGCGCGTGCGGATCACCGCCACCAACGGCCCGGTCCAGGTTCTCGGCTCCGGTCGGACGTGCGCGACCCCGCCAGCCGCCACCGCCCGCGTCGAGCGGCAGTACGGCAACGACCGGTTCGAAACGGCCGCTGCAGCATCCGAGGACGCCTTCGCGCCCGGCGTGCCGGTCGTGTACGTGGCGACCGGCAGCACCTTCCCCGACGCGCTGGCGGCGGGTGCCGCGGCTGGCTTCCAGCGCGGGCCGGTGGTCCTGGTGTCGAAGAACGTCATGCCCGCCCTGGCGACCACCGAGCTCGAGCGCCTCAACCCGAACCGGATCGTGATCGTCGGCGGCAGCGCGGTCGTCAGCGACTACATCGCCTCGTTGGTGGGCCGCTTCCACACCGGCGGAGGCGTGACCCGCATCGCCGGCGCCGATCGCTACGCGACCGCGGCGGGCATCTCGAACGCGTTCGCCCCCGGCGTGCCGGCGGTGTACGTGGCCAGCGGGGCCAACTGGCCCGATGCCCTGGCCGCCGTGCCGCATGCCGCACGCGCAGGCGCACCGATCCTCCTCACGAAGCAGAATGACCTGCCACCCGCCACTCGCAACGCGCTGACCCGCCTGCAGCCGGACCGGATCATCGTGCTCGGCGGGCCCGTCTCCGTCTCGGCCGGCATCGCCTCGCAGCTGGACAGCTATGACAGCGGCGGCGGCGTGATTCGCCTGGCGGGTGCCGATCGATATGCGACCGCTGCGGCAATCTCCCACTACCACCATCCGTCAGGTGCGCCGATGGCGTACGTGGCGACTGGCGTGAACTTCCCCGACGCCCTGGCCGCCGGTGCGCCGGCCGCCGTGCGCGGCGCGCCCACCATCCTCGTGAAGTCCAGCGTTCCGTCGGCATCGGCGACCGAGCTCGAGCGGCTCGACCCGGTGCGCATCATCGTCCTCGGCGGCCCGCGGGTGGTGAGCCAGCCGGTCTTCAACGCGCTCTTCGCCTTCGCCGACGGCTGATCGTTCTCGCCGGCCGCGGCGCATCGGCCTGCCCTAACGCCCGGGGCGGTTGACCATCGGCGGTCCCTGCGTGACAATGACGGCGTAACACCGACCATTTCAGTCGGGATTCCCATCGGCATCCCGACAGGGAGAGGCGCATGAACATTTCTCCGCACCACCAGCGGCCGACCAGGTACCCATGGCCGGGCATCGCATCGCGCTGGACGGTCGTGTTCGCTCTCCTGCTCATCTTGTCCATCGGCTTCATCCTCACCGTCGATCCGTTTGCGAACGACAGCGAGGACCGAGACCCCGCAGCGATGCGGGCAACCGCCGCACAAGGTTCCCAGGTATTTTGAGTCGGGATTCGATCCCGATCTGACGCGAGGAGCGCATGGCCCTTCCGAATCCCACCAGTCCCAATCCCGCTCTGGGCCAGATCCCCGACAGCTATCGGTACGGCTGGAGCGACCCCGAGCAGCCGCGCACCACATTCGAGAAGGGCATCAGCGCCGAGATCGTGGCCGAGATCAGCCGCATCAAGGGCGAGCCCGACTGGATGACGAAGCTGCGCCTCAAGGCGTACCGGCACTTCGAGGCGCGCCCGATGCCCACCTGGGGTGCCGACCTCGCGCCGATCGACTTCCAGGACATCTACTACTACGTCACCGGGACCGACAAGGCCGCCCAGTCCTGGGACGACGTGCCCGACTACATCCGGCGCACGTACGACAAGCTCGGGATCCCGGAGGCGGAGAAGAAGTACCTCGCCGGCGTCGGCGGGCAGTACGACTCCGAGGTCATCTACCACAACATCCGGGAGGACCTGGAGAAGCAGGGCGTCATCTTCCTGGGAACCGATGAGGCGCTGAAGAAGTACCCCGACATCTTCCGCGAGCACTTCGGCACCGTGATCCCCGCCAACGACAACAAGCTCGCCGCGCTCAACACCGCGGTCTGGTCGGGCGGTTCGTTCATCTACGTCCCGAAGGGCGTGCACGTAGAGCTGCCGCTGCAAGCGTACTTCCGCATCAACACCCAGAACCTGGGGCAGTGCGAGCGGACGCTGATCATCGCCGACGAGGGATCGAGCGTGCACTACGTCGAGGGCTGCACCGCGCCGACGTACTCGACCGCCAGCCTGCACAGCGCGGTCGTCGAGATCATCGTCAAGAAGGGCGCTCGCGTCCGCTACACGACGATCCAGAACTGGAGCTCGAACGTCTACAACCTCGTCACCAAGCGCGCCGTGGCGCACGAGGACGCGGTCATGGAGTGGGTCGACGGCAACCTCGGCTCGAAGGTGACGATGAAGTACCCGTCGATCTACCTGCTCGGCGAGCGGGCGCACGGCGAGGTGCTCAGCATCGCCTTCGCCGGCGACGGCCAGCACCAGGACGCCGGCGGCAAGATCATCCACGCCGCGCCGAACACGACCTCGCTCATCACGTCGAAGTCCATCTCGAAGGGGACCGGCCGGACGAGCTACCGCGGCCTGATCAAGGTCTATCCCGGCTGCGAGAAGTCGAAGTCGACCGTCCGCTGCGACGCCCTGATCCTCGACGACGACGCGCGTTCCGACACGTATCCCTACATGGAGATCGACGAGGACGACGTCACCATCGGCCACGAGGCCACCGTCAGCAAGGTCGGCTCCGAGCAGCTCTTCTACCTGATGAGCCGCGGCCTGTCCGAGGCCGAGGCATCGGCCATGATCGTGAACGGCTTCATCGAGCCGATCGTCA
>DASVEQ010000009.1:0-18060 GCA_036380455.1 Candidatus Limnocylindria bacterium
AGCGGCACGAGGTCGAGCGTCCGTGGCCGCTGCGGGTGCCGCGCGAGCTGGACGCGCCGCCAGGCGGCCTCGACGGCATCGGCGCTCGGTCGCGCGGCCGGGTCGAGCGTCGTCACGTCGGTCACGGCCCGTCCTCCCGACCGGCGGGGATCGGCGCGGCCGACGGCGGCCCCTCACCGTTCGAGCCGGCCGCGGCGGCCGCCTCGGCCTCCGCATCGACGTCGATGCCGATCGTCTCGCTGACCGCGCCGCCCAGCCGTTCGGCCAGGCCCGACAGGGCGCCGATCGGCCCCCAGCTGCGGTCGAGGTCCGGACGCTCCTCGTCGGCGGCGGCGGCCACCGGGAGCAGGCGCAGGAGCCGGGAGAGGGTCGCCCGCAGCTCGCTCCGCGGCACGACCGCGTCGAGGAAGCCGTGGGCCAGGAGGAACTCGGCGCTTTGGAACCCCTCGGGAAGCTCCTCGCCCACCGTGTCGGAGGCCACGCGGGCCCCGGCGAAGCCGATGAGCGCGCGCGGCTCGGCCAGGATCACGTCACCGAGGCTGGCGAAGCTGGCGAACACGCCGCCGGTCGTCGGATCGGTGAGGACGGTGATGAACGGCACGCCGGCGGCGTCCAGGCGCACGAGCGGGGCGGTGGTCTTTGCCAGCTGCATGAGGGAGAGCGTCCCTTCCTGCATGCGGGCACCGCCCGAGGCGCTCACCACGATGGCCGGGATGCGCTCCTCGAGAGCCGCCTCGAAGCAGCGCGCCAGCTTCTCCCCGACCACGCCGCCCATGCTTCCACCCATGAAGCGGAAGTCGAAGATGCCGATGGCGACGCGCTGCCCGTCGATCGTGCCCGTTCCCCATACGACCGCGTCGCGAAGGCCGGTCTTGATCCTCGACGCCTCGAGTCGATGCTCGTACGGACGGTCGTCGTGGAAGCCGAGGCGGTCGACGGCCTCCAGGCCGCCGTCGCGCTCCTCGAAGCTGTTCGCGTCAAGGAGGAGGTCGATCCGCTCGCCGATCGACATCCGGAAATGATGGCCGCACGACGGGCACACCCGCAGGGTGCGCTCCAGCTGCTTGCTGAAGACCTGCGAGTCGCACGAGGGGCACTTCGTCCACGCGTCGGACGGGGCGGCACGGCGGCTGAACGGGAACTTGATCGGCAATCCGCTCCTCCCTACCGATGCCGGAGTCGATGGGCCGATGCGCGCCGCGAGCTGCGCCACACCGCATAGGCCGTGACCCCCATCCCGACCGCCGAGCCGACCGCGCCGGTCACGATGAGCCGCCCGGGATGACGAAGCGCCCAGCCGACCGCGTCGCGCGACGGCGTGACACCGGACAGCCGGGCGCCCAGTCGCGCCTCGAAGCGGGGAGCAACCGGCACCGGGACGAGGGCCAGGCGGAATCGCTCGGCCGTCTCGACGAGCGAGCGACCAGCCGCGTCGAGCCCGGCGGTGGCTGCGGCGGGGCCCGGACGAGCGCCGGCGACGAGCTGGTCGACAGCACGGTCGAGGCGCTCGGCGAGCGAACCTGGAGTCTGCATCACGCTCCTGCTAACACCGCGGAGCCCGATACGTTACACGGCGGAGGGCGGCCCCTCCTTCTGGAGGATGGCGGCGAGCTCGCGCAGGGCGCGATGCTGCAGGACGCGGACCGCTCCCTCGCTTCGTCCGAGCACGAGGCCGATCTCGCGCGCGGAGAGCCCGTCGACGAAGCGGAGCACCACGACCTGGCGACGGTCGTCGGACAGCGTGCGGAGGGCGCGCCGCAGCTCGCGTGCCTCGTCGGCAGCCGTCACGGCCGCGGCGGGATCGGCCGCGCCCGAGATCGGTTCGCCGACGACCTCGAGCGACGCCGCGCGCCGCCGCCCGCGACCGCGCAGCGCATTCGCGACCTGGTTGTGGGCGATCCGGAAGAGCCAGGAGCGGAAGCTGGCCCCCTCGTCGCGGAACGCCCCGATGCCCGCCAGGGCCGCCGTGAACGTCCGCTCGGTGGCATCCTCCGCGTCGTGGTGGTCGCCGAGGAGGTAGAAGGCATACCCGTAGACGCGGTCGAGGTACCGCCGGTAGAGGGTGCCGAATGCGGCGCTGTCCGCCTGGGATGCGCGAACGTCGGCGAGATCCGGGTCCTCCCCACCGGCCAGCCGGTTCGCTCGCGCACGACGCACGGGTTCGCTCATGCGCCGGCCGCAGCCCGTGCGTGGACGACTTCGCCCGTGGCCACCGTCACCAGCCCGCCGGCGGTCTCGACCTGCAGCCCGCCGTGGTCGTCGATTCCGGTCGCCAGCCCGCGCACCTGGTGCGTGCCAAGGTCGACGACGACCGGCGCGCCGACGGTGCGGCAGGCCTCCCGGTAGCGCGTGAGGGGCGACTGCCCCGACTCGATGCGCCGCACCTCCTCGTCGAGCTCGCCGAGGAGCCGCCCGAGCAATGCCGCGCGGTCGACCTCGGACCCGGAGAGCGACGCGAGCGAGGTCGCCGTGGCGGCAATCTCGTCCGGCATCTCCGCGGTCGCCCAGTTCACGTTGAGGCCGATCCCGACGACCGCCTCGGTGAGCGACGCGTCGTTGATGGCGGTCTCGACGAGCAGCCCACCGAGCTTGCGGCCGTCGTCCGCGATCACGTCGTTTGGCCACTTCAGCCAGACCGGGGCCACCTCGGCGCACGCGCCCCGGGCGGCGAGCGCCGCCGCCAGCCCGAGCTGCCACGCGTCGGTCGCCGCCAGCCGCGGTCGGATTCCCACGCTCATCGTCAGGTTGCGACCGGGCGGGGAGATCCACGTGCGTCCCCGGCGGCCACGGCCGAGCCGCTGCTCCTCGGCGACCACCGCCGTCCCCTCTCCCGTCGGCGAGGCGAGCAGCTCCCGGGCGCGGTCGTTCGTCGAGCCGATGGAGGCATGCACCTCCACCGTGTGGCCGATCCGGCGCCCGCGTCGCGCAGCGTCGGCGAAGAGCTCGTTGGACTGGAGCATCCGCCGAACCATAGCCCGGCCTGTGCCGGATCGCCAGTGACCGTGCGTTACACTCGGCCACGGAATGAGCCAGACCCTCGACGCGTCGCCCACGGACGCCGCCGCCGTCCGCGAGCGGGTGTTCAGCGGGATCCAGCCCTCCGGCGCCTCGCACCTCGGGAACTACCTCGGGGCGCAGGCGAACTACGTGGCGCTCCAGGACCGCTATGACGCGATCTACGGCATCGTCGACCTCCACGCCCTCACCACCGTCCATGACGGCGCGACCCTGAAGCAGCTCACCCACGACATGGTGCTCGACATGCTGGCGGTCGGCCTCGACCCTGCCCGCTGCGCCCTCGTCCGGCAGTCGGACCTGCCCGAGCACGCCGAGCTCGCCTGGATCTTCGACACCGTGACCCCGGTGAGCTGGGCGGAGCGCACGCCAACCTACAAGGAGAAGCGGGACCAGGGCATCGACAACAGCCTCGGGTTGCTCACGTACCCGATCCTGCAGGCGGCCGACATCGTGCTCTACAAGGCGAGCCGCGTCCCGGTCGGCAAGGACCAGGCGGCCCACCTCGAGCTGTCGCGCGAGGTCGTGCGCGCCTTCAACCGCCGATACGGCCGGATCTTCCCCGAGCCGGAGCCGATCTTCACGGACGCGCCCACCGTCCTCGGCATCGACGGGCAGTCGAAGATGAGCAAGAGCGCCAACAACACGATCCCGATCTTCGCCGAGCCGGACGAGATCCGGCGGCTGGTGATGAGCATGGTCACCGACCCGCAGCGCATCCGGCGCACCGATCCGGGCCGGCCCGAGGTCTGCAATGTCTGCCAGCTCCACCGGTTCTTCGGCGGCGACTACCTCCAGATCCAGGACGGGGAGCGCACGGCCCGGACCGGCTGCGTCGAGACCAAGCAGCTGCTGGCCGAGCGGATCATCGAGTTCTTCCGCCCGATGCGCGAGGTGCGCGCCCGTCTGGCGGCCGACCCGGCGGTGGTCGAGGACACCCTGGCCGCCGGGGCGGCCAGGGTGCAGCCCATCATCGATGCCACGATGCGCGAGGTGCGCGAGGCGGTCGGCATCGGTCCCCACCGGGAGGTGTGAGGATGACCGGGCCTGTCTCGGGCATCGGTCCACGCGAGCGCCGCTGGCTCGTGATCTTCCTGGGTCTCGGCAGCGCCTACTTCGGCTTCCTGCTCGCCGAGCGCCTGCTCGGCTTTGTCGGCGGCTTCGCCAGCATCCTGCTGATCCTGTTCCTCGCCTGGCTCCTGGCGTTCGTGATGTCCCCACTGGTTGCCGGGCTGCAGCGGCGGCTCGACCTGGCACGACCGGCGATCGTCGTCGGCGCCTACCTGCTTGCCCTGGTGGTGGTCGGGTTCGTCCTCTTCTATACGGGCGCCGCAATGACCCAGCAGGTGGGCGAGCTCGCGCGGAACTACCCGCAGGCGGAGCGCGATATCGTCGCGACGCTGGCCGAGTGGGAGCGCGGCCTCCAGTTCGGGCGGCTCCAGGTGGATCTCACCGACCTGTATGCCGGCGCGGTATCCCAGCTTGGCCAGATCGGGCGGGACGTCGTCGAGTCGGCGCAGGAGGTTGCCGGCGTCACGGTGGCGGCGCTCGGCGGCCTGTTCCTCATCATCGTCCTGTCGCTCTACATGCTCATGGACTCCCAACGGATCCTGGCCCGCCTGCGTGCCGTGGTTCCGCGGCGCTATACCGACGAGGCGCAGCTCCTCGAGCGCAGCGTCGTGCGCGCCTTCGGCGGGTTCCTCCGCGCGCAGCTCATCCTTGCCGTCATCCAGGCGCTGCTCGTGGCCGTCGTCGGCACGGCCTTCGGCGTCCCGTATCTCTTCCTGTGGGGAACGTTGAGCGCCCTGGCCATGCTCATCCCGTTCTTCGGCCCGCCGCTCGCGCTCGTTCCGCCGATCGTCGGTGCCGTCGTCTTTGCCGGCGGGGTGGCCATCCCGGTGGCGATCATCCTGCTCGTCGTCCAGACGGTGCTCGTGAACTGGCTCCAGCCACGGCTCATGCGCGGGGCGCTCGGGCTGCACCCGATCCTCGTGCTGGTCGGCCTGCTGCTGGGCGCCCAGGTCGCGGGGGTGTGGGGCGCGCTGTTCGGCATCCCGATCATCGCGGTCGCCTGGGTGTTCGTCAGCTACGTCGTGTTCCGGACGCTGCCGAACGCTGCGCTGCCGGAGACGGAGCGGCTCGCCGACGTCGACGAGCATGTGATGGTCAGCGTCGCCAAGGAGCAGGTCGGCGACGAAACGCACCCGCACATCCACGTAACCCGCACGCGGCGGGCAGACGGGAGCGAGCAGGTCGAGATCCGGACCGATCCGGTCCGGGAGCCGGACGCCTGATCAAATCGGCGTCCGGCCGCGGGGCAGGAGCCCTCCGACGGTCAGCGGTTGCGCTTCTCGCCGGGCCGCTCGTCGCGCTGGCGGATCCGGATCCGGGCGTTACGCTCCGCGTTGCCGATGCGCTCGTTCGCGAGCCCGCGAGCTGCCGCGATGTTCGGCATCATCAGGTGCCCTTCGGTGTCGTCGTCCTCGGGGGTGGCATCGGACTGCGACGCCGTCGTGTCGGCGAGGCGATCGTCCTTCGCGCTCTGGTCAGCCATCTTCGGTACTCCTGCAGGGACCGACGGCGGAACCTCCGCTCCGATCGGTAGATGGCGCTAACAGTGCGGCTCCGACCCGCCGCCGGTCAACACGCGAACGGACAGCGAGGGTGTCAAGCGGCCGACAGGATGCCCGTCATCCGCCGTGCGGCACGTGGGGAACCAGGAGCCGGCGACCGCCCTCGGTCACGGCCGTGTCCACGATGACCCCATAGGCCCGTCGGGCGATCTCCGGCACGAGCGCGATCTCCGGCGAGCCATCGGCCACGATCCTGCCTTCGTCGAGCACCACCACCCGCGGCGCCCACGAGCCGGCGAGCACGAGGTCGTGGAGGACGACGATCACGGTCACGCCGCGGACCCGCTGCAGCCGCGACAGGGTGGCGAGCAGGGCGGTTGCATGGGCCACGTCGAGGTGCGTCGTCGGCTCATCCATGAGCAGGAGGCTCGGCTCCTGCGCGAGCGCCAGGGCGACGAGCACGCGCTGGCGCTCACCGCCCGACAGCTCGCCCACCGGTCGATCGGCGAGGGACTCGGCGTCCGCGTCGCGGAGGGCATCGGCGACCGCGCGGTGGTCGTCCGGTCCCCAGCCGAACCATCGTCCGTCGTGGGGCGTCCGTCCCATCGCCGCGATCTCGGCGACCCGGAACCCCGCCGGCAGCTCAAGGGACTGGGGCAGGACGGCCACCGATCGGGCGACCTCGGCCCGCGAACGATGGCCGATCGGCCGGCCGGCGAGCTCGACCGCCCCGCCGCTCGCGGGGATCGTGCCCGCCATCACTCCGAGCAGGGTCGTCTTGCCGCTGCCGTTGGCGCCGAGCAACGCCAGCATCTCGCCGTGGCGGACCTCGAGATCCACCCCGGCCAGCACGCGACGCTCGCCGCGAGCGGTGCGGTACCCCGCCTCGACCGCGGTGAGCCGAACGATGGGCTCGGTCACCGCCGGTCTCCCACGCCGGTGACGCTCTTCCGGAGAAGCCAGAGGAAGAACGGGGCGCCGAGCAGCGCGGTCACCACGCCCACCGGCACCCCGCCCGCCAGGCGAGCGCCAAGGTCGGCCAGGACGAGGAGTCCCGCACCGTAGAGGAGGCTGGCCGGCAGCAGCAGCCGATGGTCGGGGCCGACGACGAGTCGCACGAGGTGCGGGACGACGAGCCCGACGAATCCGATGGTGCCCGACACCGCGACCGCCGCCGAGGTGGCGAGGGCCGCCAGGACGGTGAGGATCCGCTTCTCGCGCTCGACCTCGATCCCGAGGTGCGCGGCGGGGCCCTCGCCGAGAAGCAGCGCGTTGAGGCGCCGCCAGCGGAGCAGGAGGAGCGTGAAGCTGATCACGATCAGCGGCGCCGCCACCGCGACCCGCGGCCAGGACGAGCCGGCCAGTGAGCCGAGCAGCCAGCCGATGACCGCCGCGAGGCGCTCCCCCGAGTTGAAGATCAGCAGCGCCACGCCGGCCGACAGCAGGGATGAGATGGCATACCCGGCCAGCAGGAGGGTGACGACCGGCGTGCCGGCTCGACCGCGCGCGACGGCCAGCACCACGAGGACCGTGGCCAGCCCGCCCGCGAACGCCAGCGCCTGCACGAGCCCGATGCCCAGCCAGCCGGCCGTGGCGACCGGGAGGAGCAGCGCGACGACCGCGCCGAGGGAGGCTCCCGCCGCCGGCCCGATGATGTACGGATCCGCCATCGGGTTGCGGAGGAGGGCCTGGAAGACGGTGCCCGCACAGGCCAGCCCGGCCCCGACCACCATCCCGGTCACGACTCGCGGGAGCCGCAGCTCCCAGACGATCGTCTCGGCCGAGGCCGGCCAGGTGACCGGCCCGAGGCCGGTCAGGCGGTGGACGACGATGGCGACCGCGTCACCCGCGCCGATCCCGCTCGTCCCGAGCGTCACCGCGGCCACCGCTGCCAGCAGCACGAAGAGCGCGCCGCCGCCGATGGCGAGCGCCGATCGGCCCGCCGATGGGCCGAAGGCGAGCGACGGAACGGCAGTGGTTGCGCTCATCGGTCGGGATCGAACCGGTCCGGGTGGATCGCGCGCGCCAGCGCCTCGAGGCCGTCGACGATCCGCGGCCCCGGTCGCGTGGTGACGATGTCGTCCAGGTACGGGACGACCGCCCCATCGCGGACGGCGTCCAGCTCGCCCCAGCCGGGACGGGCGCTCACCGTCGCGAGCGCCGTCTCGGCGTCGGCAAGGGATGGATCGTAGGAGGCGGTGCCGAGCAGGATGAGCTGGGGGTCCGCTGCGACCAGGGTCTCGGCGTCGAGCACGCCCTGGGCATCGCCGGTGAGCGGCTCGGCGCCGGCCAGCTCGAGGAGCGATGCGAGGAACGATCCCTCGCCGGCAGTGTAGGTGGTGCCCTCGGCGTGGAACACTTCGTACAGCGTCAGCGGCCGCTCCGCGCCGTCGACGGCGGCGACCACGTCGGCCACCCGCTCCTCCATCCCGGCGACCAGCGAATCGGCCTGCGCGCCGCGATCGAGCGCGCTGCCCAGCAGCTGGATATCGGCGTACACCTCGTCGAGCGTCTCGGGATACAGGACCAGCACCGGCAGTCCCAGGCCGTCGAGCTGATCGATCACCGCGGTCGGGGTCAGCTCATTGCCGGCGGCCAGCACGAGATCGGGCTCGGCGGCAACCACCAGCTCCACGTCCACGGTGGCCGCGATCACGACGTCGTCGACATCGGCCACCTCGGGCGGGTAGTCGTCGAAGTCGGTGACGCCCACCAGGCGGTCGCAGGCGTCGAGCGCGCAGACGATCTCCGTGTTCGATGGCGCCAGGCTGACAATTCGTTGCGGTTCGGCGGAGACGACGACCTCGCGCCCCGCGTCATCGGTCACCGTCACCGGGAAGGCGGGAGGTTCACCGGACGCTGCGGCGCTGGCGGGTTGCGCGCTGTCGGCCGTCGAGGCGGATGGACTCGCCGCGCCGGGCGTCGTCGCGCAGGCGGACAGCCCGAACAGGAGCAGGAGCGTAATGAAGCGGAGGAATGCGGGGCGATGGAAAGCCATGCGTGATGCCGTTCCCTTTCACACGAGGGTGGTGACATCGCGACCTGGCTGGTCGACCTGGCTCCCGTGCCCCGGTCGTTCGACTGGGGGCGCGGATACAGTAGCGGGACTGCGCCGGCATCTCACCGGCTTCGCCATTTACCCGTCCGCCTTTCGGGGACGGCACCGATCGCTTCGTCTTCGATTGACCAGCCGATGCTAGCACGCGGCAGGCACGAACTGAACCTCTGCGGAGCTCGGGAGGTATGGTTGTGTAGGGGCGCGAATTGTGGCTGCCCGCTGGCGGCCGATTCGAGCCGATGCGTTGAGCAGGGAGCTCCGATGGTGAGACTCTCGACCGGTCCGCAACACTGATTCCGCAAAGAGTTGCGGCTGGCGCTGAGCGGAGACTATGCTCGCGCGCACATGTGGGCTGCTGCCCCCGGTTTATGGATGCACGTGGAGAAGAGGGATTGAATCTATGGGTCTATTGAGAAGGGATGCGTACGCAGTGCGCCTCTTCGTCCTGACCGCCGTCCTCGCCCTGGTGGCGGCGGCGTGCGGCACCCAGGATCCGGCCGCCTCGGACGGGGCCTCGGACGAGCCGGATTCGTCGGCTCCCGCCGAGAGCGCCGGCCCGTCGGCTGGTGGCGGTGAGCTCGGCACCTACACCCTGGGCATCTTCCAGGATGTGACCACCGACAACAGCTGGAACTACAACGACACCGAAGGTGGCACGGTCTGGAACCAGTACTTCCTGGCTCCGAACTCCGCGGCCGCCTACACCATCGCGCTGCCGGGCCTCGAGATGCAGCCTGACCTCGCCGAGGGCGAGCTCGCGCCTGCGACCGAGGAGGGCGACGGATGGGTCGGCACCTTCACGCTGAAGGAAGGCCTGACCTGGTCCGATGGTGAGCCCCTCACCGCCGAGGACTTCGCCTTCACCTGGAACACCGTGGTGGACCTCGAGCTCCAGGGTGGCTGGATCGACTACTCGGACTACGCACCGGACAACGGTCCCATCACCGCCGTCGAGGCGGTCGATGACGTCACCGTCCAGGTGAGCTTCAACGCGCAGCCGGGCCTGGCGATCTGGGGCCCCGGCACGGGCATCCTGTTCATGCCGGTGCAGCCCGAGCACTTCTGGGCGCCGATCGTGGAAGAGGCCGCTGCCTCGGATGATCCGCGCACCACACTTCTCGCCGCGTCCGGCGCCGGTGCTCCCGCCTCCGGTCCGACCGTGTTCGGCGAGCGCCAGGAGGGCAGCTTCGCTGCCAGCACGGCGAACGAGAGCTACTACGGCACCGGCACGGAGATCACCTCCGGTGGCGTCACCTACACCGAAGGCCCGTATGCCGGCGAGTTCCAGTTCCCGCTCTATGGCGGACAGGAGGCAGCGGTCCTCGCCCTCGCCGATGGCGAGGTGGACTTCCTGCTGAACCCGCTCGGCATGCAGCGCGGATTCCAGGACCAGGTCGCGGAGAACCCGGACCTGACAGCCATCGTCAACCCGACGAACGGCTTCCGCTTCATGGCGTTCAACCACTCCCGGGCTCCGATGAGTGATCCCGCGTTCCGCGATGCGCTGGCCGCGTTGATCAACAAGGAGTTCGTCACGGAGAACCTGCTCCAGGGCGTCGCCTTCCCGCTCTACGTCATCCTGCCCGAGGGCAACGTGTCGTGGTACAACGAGGAAGTCGCGGCTGAGCTCGCAGAGCAGGGCTACGCCGGCCTTGAGGACCTCGAGCGTCAGCAGATCGCGATCGACCTCCTGACCGACGCGGGCTACACCTGGGAGGAGGCGCCGACCATCGCGGACGGCACCTTCACCGCGGGCACCGGCCTCATCGGTCCGGACGGCGAGCTGGTCGGTCAGCTCGAGCTGATCGTCCCAACGGCGTCCTACGACCCGCTGCGGGCGACGTTCGGCAACTACATCTCGGGCGTTGCCCAGGCGATGGGCATCGATCTCGTTGCGATCCCGACGGACTTCAACAAGATCGTGAACGACGTGTTTGCCCTCGACGAGGACAACAACTACACGTCGCCGTTCGACATGTTCATCCTCGGCTACTCGCTGGGGAACCCGGCCTTCCCGACGTTCCACTGCTCATTCTTCTGCACGGGTGGTGACTCGAACAACACCCAGTACACCAACGAGGACTACGACGCGTTTGCGGACGCATTCGATGCGGCCCAGACGACCGAAGAGGCCTTCGAGGCGATGTGGGAGATGGAGCGGCTGATCGCTCGCGACAAGCCGCATGTCCCGCTGTTCGATACGGGCATCCTGGAGTTCTACAACAACAGGGTCGCGTATCCGTTCACCGAGACGCTGTCCGGCCTCCAGTTCCTGAGCGGACTGCAGGCCTCGGTCACCGCGAGGTAACTCGCAGGCACGCGGATGAGGGCCGGTCCGCTGGACCGGCCCTCATCCATTCCATCCACTGATCCCGTCGCGTACACTCTCCACTCCGCACGTCGGACTCACGAGAGGACTCACGCACTCGCATGTTCAAGTTCCTGGCCGGACGCCTCGTCCAGATGGCCATCCTGTTCGTGCTCTTCCTCAGCATCGTGTGGCTGCTGCTGCAGGCCATGCCCGGCGATATCGCCGACACGCTCGTGGGGAATCCGGACATCCCGCTCCAAGCGCGGCTCGACCTGCGCGAGCGGCTCGGCCTGAACGAGCCCCTCTGGAACCAGTACGTCACCTACATCACGAACTTCTTCCGCGGCGAGATGGGCGTCAGCTTCAGCCGCTATCCCCAGGAGGTCTCGGCGATCCTCTGGCAGGCGCTGCCGCGCACGCTCGTCCTCTTCCTGACGGCGACGCTGTTCGCGTACTGGCTCGGCTTCAAGACCGGCAAGCTCATCGCCTGGAACCGTGGCCTGCGGACGGAGCAGGGCCTGATCACCTCCGGCATCTTCCTGCAGACCGTCTTCTACCCCTGGTTCGCGATCGTGATGCTGTGGACGTTCGGCTTCTTCCTCGGCTGGTTCCCGATCGGACGGTTCATCGATGCCCGCCTCTGGCAGGGCTCGCCGTACAACGCCAACGACGTCTTCGGCCAGATGATCATCTCGGTGGTCGTCGTCACGCTGCTCTACGCGCTCGGCCGATACCTGATTGCACGATTCTCCGACAACCTCGTCGCCCGCGCTCGCCTGAACCAGGTGCTCGGGATCCTGGCGATCGCCGCACTGATCATCTTCTGGTGGCTGAACCCGGCACAGGCCTACGTGGCCGACATCGCGCACCACACGATGCTGCCGGTGATCACGCTCGGCCTCGTCGCCTTCGGCGCGACCATGCTGCTGACGCGCGCGGCGATGCTGGAAACCCTCGGGGAGGACTACATCCTCACCGCTCGGGCCAAGGGCATCCCCGACAACGTCATCCGCGATCGGCATGCGGCTCGCAACGCGCTGCTGCCGGTGACGACCTCCCTGGTGCTCGCGCTGGCCTTCGTCATCGGTGGTGGCATCGTGACCGAGACGATCTTCTCATGGCCGGGCATGGGCCTGATCTTCCTGCAGGCCATCAACGTCTCCGATATCCCCCTCGCCGTCGGTGCACTGTCCATCACCGGCGTGCTCGCGCTGTTCGGCCACCTGCTGGCTGACGTCCTGTACGCGGTCCTCGACCCACGAATCCGAATTACGTGAGCGTGATGCGATGACGATGGAAGATCACCCAGCCGCCGAGGCCGAGCTTGGAGTGCCGGTCGGCGGCGCGTCCGTTCGACAGCTGACCGATGGAGCCGAGTTGGCGAAGACGCCGATGTGGCGCATCCGCTGGCGGCTGTTCCAGCGCTCGTTCGCCACGACCTGGGGCCTCTTCAAAGAGAACAAGATGGGGATGTTCGGCCTCGCGATGATCGGCCTGTTCGCGATCATGGCGGTCATTCACCCGATCCTGATGGCCACCGTCTGGGATCCCGCGGTGTACGACCCGGTCAACGGCTACGACGCGGTCACCACCGAATTCGTCGTCGTCGAGACGGTCACCGATCCGACGACCGAGATCGACCTCACCACCGCTCGCCTCGAGCTGAACCCGACGATCAAGGTCGGGGATGCGGTGTCGATCCCGACCCAGCCGGCGCCGCCGACGATCAGCGACGACCACTGGCACCTCCTCGGCACCGACTCGCGGGGGCGGGACATCCTGTCCCAGCTGCTGTACAGCACCCGCTCCGCATTCTTCCTGGGGGCCGTGGCAGCGCTCACCACGGTGCTGATCGCCACCACGGTCGGGTCCATCGCCGCCTACTTCGGCGGCTGGATCGACGGTGGGCTCATGCGCTTCGCCGACCTCGTGCTCCTCATGCCGCTGCTGCCGGTCCTCATCCTGCTCAGCGCCATGCTCGAGATCACGATGGTGACACTGGGGGTGATGATCGGCGTCCTCAGTGGGTTCGGGGGCGTGGCGATCGTGCTGAAGTCCCAGGCGCTCTCCGTCAAGGTCAAGTCGTACATCGACGCCGCCCGGGTCGCCGGCGGGAGCGACTGGCACGTGATCTTCCGTCACATCGTGCCGAACGTGCTCCCGTTGAGCTTCCTGTTCATGATGTTCGGCGTCACTGAGGCCATCGCCATCGAGGCGACCCTCTCGTTCTTCGGTCTGCTCAACGTACCGATGACGTGGGGAATCATGATCAACAACGCCCAGACCAACGGGTACCTGTTGAGTGGCACCTCCTACTGGTGGTTGCTCTTCCCCGCGGGCCTGGCGGTTTCGTTCCTGTGCTTCGCCTTCTTCCTGGTCGGCCGAGGCATGGACGAGGTGATCAACCCCCGGCTCCGTGCCCGGTGAGCATGCAGAGGACCCGATGACGACGATCTCCCTGGAGGATCTCGAAGCACGCCAGATCGACCCGACGAAGCCACTCCTCGAAGTGGATCGACTGGTGATGCACTACCACATCAAGGCCGGCGACGTGTCGGCCGTCGAGGACGTTTCGTTCACCGTCCACCAGGGCGAGGCCGTCGGCCTCGTCGGTGAGTCCGGGTGCGGGAAGACTTCGATCGCGCTCTCGCTTCTCCGCCTCCTGCCGTCGAACGCGGAGTACGTCTCGGGCGAGATCCGGCTGAACGGCGAGGACCTCCTCTGGCTCAGCCCGGAGGAGATGCGGCAGCGACGCTGGAAGGACATCGCCATGGTCTTCCAGGGCGCGATGAACTCGTGGAACCCGGTATACCGTGTGGGCGACCAGATCCGCGAGACGCTCGACACCCACTACCGTGGCGTGATGGACTACGCCGAGCAGCGCACCCACATGGAGAAGCTGTTCACCGCGGTCGGCCTCTCCCCGGCGATGCTCGACCGCTACCCGCACGAGTTCTCGGGCGGCATGCGACAGCGCGCGGTGATCGCCATGGCCCTCGCGTGCAGCCCGGAGCTCATCATCGCCGATGAGCCGACGACCGCCCTCGACGTCATCGTCCAGGACCAGATCCTCAAGGAGCTCAAGCGGATCCAGGCCGAGCTGGGGATGTCGATCATCTACATCTCCCACGACATCGCCGTGATCGCCGAGGTCACCGATTCGCTCGGCGTCATGTACGCCGGCAAGCTGGTGGAGTACGGACCGACCGCAACCGTCTTCTCGCGGCCGCGCCACCCGTACGCGTACCTCCTGCTGCGCTCCACGCCGTCGATCACCGGGCCGCGCCGTCAGCTCGCGCCGCTGGAGGGCGAGCCACCCGACCTGCTGCACCCGCCCACCGGCTGCCGCTTCCACCCGCGCTGTCCCTTCGCCACCGAGAAGTGCGTGACGAACGAGCCTCCGCTGGAGGACATCGGAGGCGGGCACCGCGTCGCCTGCTGGCACCATGACGAGGTCCCGGCGCTCGAGGGGGCTCTGCAGCGATGACCGCATCTCGCAGCGACATGGCCGCGGGCGCGGCCCGCAACGGCCAGCCCCTGATCGAGATCAAGGATCTCGAGATGAAGTTCCCGATCTCTCGGGGCCTCTTCCGGGCACCGACCGAATTCGTGCACGCGGTCGACGGCATCAACTTCGAGATCGCGCCCGGCGAGAGCCTCGGCCTGGTCGGCGAGTCCGGCTGCGGCAAGTCGACGACCGGTCGGATGCTGGTGAAGCTCATGGAACCGACCGGCGGCAGCATCATGTTCCGCGACCGCGAGTACGAGCGCGACGTGGCGACGGTGAAGGGCTCCGGGATCAAGGACTTCCGCAGGCGCGTCCAGATGATCTTCCAGGACCCGTACGAGTCGATGAACCCGCGGCGCACGATCTTCGACACGATCTCGGAGCCGCTCGCCGTGCAGAAGGTCGGAACCGTCCCGGAACGGGAGACGCGGGTGCTGGACCTTCTCCGCCTCGTCGGGCTCACGCCACCGGAGAACTTCCTGTTCCGCTATCCGCACGAGCTGTCGGGCGGCCAGCGGCAGCGTGTGGCCGTGGCACGGGCGCTGGTGATGAACCCGAGCTTCGTGGTGGCCGACGAGCCGACCTCGATGCTCGATGTCAGCATCCGTATCTCGATCATGGAGCTGATGACGAAGCTCGCCCGCGAGCTCGGGGTGTCGTACCTGTACATCACCCACGACCTGGCCGTGGCGCGCTACATGTGCGACCGCATCGCGGTGATGTACCTGGGCAAGATCGTGGAGATCGGACCCACCGAGGAGATCCTCGCCCGCCCGCAGCACCCGTACACCAAGGCGCTCCTGTCGGCGGTACCGGTGCCCGATCCCTCGATCAAGCGGATGCCGGTCGAGATCAAGGGCGGCATCAGCAAGGCCATCAACCCGCCGCCGGAGTGCCGGTTCATCGAGCGCTGCCCGTTCGCGGCCGAGGTGTGCGAGACGAATCCCCACCCGCCCCTCGAGCCGCGGGGCGACCGGCATTTCGTTGCCTGCCACCGGGCCGACCAGATCGAGGCCTGGGAGGCCGAGCGCGTGGCGGCCGCCGGCATCGCCGCCGGCTAGACGACCCATCCGCCGGCGAACCTCCGCCGGCGGGCCACGACAGGTGAGGCGGACCTAGGCGGGGACGGCTTCCTCTTCCGGCGCGTCAACGTGGCGATACAGCGGGGTCTCCCGTGCCGCGTCGGTGAGCATCGGGTCGAGCATCTTCTGGATCGCCAGCGTATGCGTACAGCCGCCGGCGGACTCGAAGAGGTGGCAGTCGCAATGCCACGCATCGGCGTCGAGGGACACGGTGTGGGTGCCGTTGTCGCCGGCGAAGCTCGCGCGGAACGAGGCGAGCTTCACGCGGTCCGGCTCGTGCGCGTAGCGCATCGCCTTCTCGACCTTGCCGATCATGCTCGATTGCACGTCGCGGATACCTCCATGGCGCCGGCCCCGCCGGCGCCCTACGTCGTGGCGCCCGTCGGGTCGCTTCCGGTTGCCCTGGCGAGCCGCTCCTTCAGCATCGCGAGCAGTGTAACCGGCGTCGGGTCGGTCTGGTAGAGGATTGCGAGATACACGCTCACCAGGTCGCCGTACGCCACCGTGGTCAGCACTCGCGACAGCGGAGTCGGGCCCTCGGCCATGACCTCGGACCGGTTGGTGGCACGCTCGCCGAGCAGCTCCTCGACCACCCGGTAGCGCTCCGAGATCTCCGCCGGCTCGTCCGGGTCGCGAAGCTGCACGATATACGGCGCGTCTCCCAGTTCCCGCGGGTTCAGCGATCCCTCGATGGCGTTGTGGTTCGCCTCCGGCATCGGCTCCCAGGCGGCCCATGCCTTTGCGTTCTCGTTGAACTGCGTCTTCCAGCGGTGCGCCACCGCCGCCATCGCCCCGTGGCCGTACACGATCGGCATCCGTCCGAAGATGGCCCAGGCGAGCTGCTTGGCGGGGTTGGCGTCGGTCTCGACCGACGGCGCCATGCGCTCGAGCAGGCCCTCGAGTGCGGAGGCGGCTGTCGCCAGGGGATCAGGCTCGACGATGAGGCCGAGGCGCGCGAGCAGCTCGTGGACCAGGCCGACCCCGAAGCCGATGGCCGCCCGTGGCTGTCCGCCCGGCTGGTAGCGGAGCACTGACAGGCCCGCTTCCGACGCCGATGCG
The DNA here is from genome assembly GCA_036380455.1 of Candidatus Limnocylindria bacterium. GTDB lineage: Bacteria > Chloroflexota > Limnocylindria > QHBO01 > QHBO01 > JACDBZ01. The sequence continues at coordinate 16,607 of DASVEQ010000009.1, forward strand.
GCCAGCCGGCCACCGGTGGTGATGACGGCGGTTGGCAGCCCGCGCTCCCGCGCCGCGGCGAAGCCCGAGAGCGTCTCGGCCGTCTCGCCCGAGTGGCTGGCGGCGACGATGAGGGTCCGCTCCCCCGCTCCGGCGGGCAGCCCGTAGTCGCGGTGCACGATGAGCGGCACGCGAAGTCGCTCCCCGGCCGCGGCCGCCACGAGCTCCGCCCCAATGGCGGAGCCGCCCATGGCCAGGACGATGACGGCGTCGACGTCGGCGAGTCGTTGGTCCCTCTCGAGCGACGCGGCCACGCGACGAGCCTGGCTCAGCTGGCGTGGCAGCTCGGCCACCTTGCCGAGCATGTCGTCCGGGTCGATGCGCCGGAGGGTGGCGGGGTCGTCGAGCGTGACTGCGTCCTCGAAGAGCGGCGGGCGCTGGTCGTCGCTCCCGTCGTCCGGGTCCGGGCGACCGGGCTCCTCGTCGGGGTTCTTGTAGCCGAAGAAGTCGCGGGCGTCCATCAGCCGGCGGCGGCGGCGCTCGGCCGTCCCGCGCCGGCGATCCGGCGGCCTTCCGCGAGGAGCGACTCGACGTCCTCCGGCGATCGGGCCTCGACGTAGACGCGCAGGAGCGCCTCGGTGCCGCTGAAGCGAATGAGGAGCCAGCTGCCGTCGGCGCGGTAGAACTTGAAGCCGTCACCGGTCTCGAGGGCGACCCGGTCGGCGACGTCCTGCCCGGCGAGCGAGGTCGGCGCCTCGTCGGCAAGCCGCGCGAGGGTATCGGCCTTCACGGCGTCGTAAACCTCGCGGGCGAAGCGGATGTCGATCCGGTGGTAGTGCGAGGGGCCGGCCAGCGCCTGGAGCTCGGCGAGCACCTCGGACGCCTTCTTCGCCTTCGTCAGCCACAGGTCGAGGAGGAAGAGCCCCGACGCGAGCCCGTCCCGCTCCGGGATGTGCATGCCGAAGCCGAACCCGCCGGACTCCTCGCCGCCGATGACGGCATCGGTCTCCGTCATCTTCGGGCCCACGAACTTGAACCCGACGCCGGTCTCGTATGCCTGCGTCCCATAGATCTCGGCCAGGCGCTTCGCCATGCTCGTGGTGGTGACGGTGTAGACGGCCGGCCCGATCAGCCCGCGGACGTCGAGAAGGTACCAGTAGAGCAGGCCGTACACCTGGAGCTGGTTGACGAAGACCCCCTCCTCGGTGGCCATCCCGACGCGGTCCGCGTCGCCGTCGAAGGCGATGCCGATGTCGGCACCCCAGCGCGGAATCTCGCCGAGCCACTCGTCGACGTTGGGGCGGATGGGCTCCGGGTTCACACCGCCGAAGTAGGGGTTCCGCTCGGCATGCAGCTCGCGGATCGTGAGGCGTCCGTCGCCGAGCAGGCGGGTGTACCAGCCGGCGCCCGAGCCGTAGAGGTTCTCGACCAGCACCCGCTTCTCCGCCGCCCGGATCTTCTCGATGTCGACGATG
>DASVEQ010000010.1:0-2712 GCA_036380455.1 Candidatus Limnocylindria bacterium
AACAACCACGTCCACGTTTGGATGAGCCTGCTCGACCAGGCGGGTTTCCACCTCGCCGACATCCCGCGCGAATGGCGTGCGTTCTGGTCGTTCTGGTGCAATGACGTGCAGCCGGCGGTGCGCAGCGCCACCGGCCGCGACGACATCTGGGGCATCGCGCTCCCGATGTCGCGGGTGTACGATACTGAGTTCGAGTTCTTTCAGTTCGTGGCCGCCAACGAGGCGGACTACGTGACCCGTGATGGCCGGCTGGTCATCGACGACCCGGGAATCAGACAGAAGCTCGTCGAGACCCTCGACAGCTACACGGCCATCTACAGGAAAGGCTGCACTCCTCCCGATGCGGTAAGCTGGGGCAATACCGGCAACAACAAAGCCTTCCTTGCCCAGACGGTCGTCATGACAGCGAACGACACGCTCTCGATTCCGAACGCCCTCAAGCACGAGCGGCCCGAGGACTACTATGAGAACAGCGCCACGATCGAGTGGCCGCTCGGCCCGGATGGCGAGCCCTTTCCAATCATGGGCAACATCTACCCGGCGGTCGTCTTCAAGCACGGCGGCCACGCCGACACCGCCGAGGAGTTTGTCCGCTTCCTCGTGGCCGAGGGCTGGCTTGCCCACTATCTCGACTTCTCCGGTGAGCGCATGCTGCCGCCGATCTCGGCGATCAGCGAGCAACCATTCTGGCTCGACCCCAGCGATCGGCACCGGATGGCCTCAGTATCAGTGATGCAGCTTGCATCGCGACCGCTCGCTCACAATCACGCCGCGGCCTCGGGCAACTGGCGGCACGATCTGGCCGAGCAGGAGTATGTCTGGGCGAAGGCGATCCACCGCGTCGTCACCGAGGACATCACCCCCGAGCAGGCGGTCGACGAGGCGATCGTTCGGATCAAGGAGATCCTGAGCGAATAGCCGCCCAATCTATCGGCAGGCTGCTTCCGTGGAGAGACGTTGATGCTCAGCCGAATGCTCGTTCTCGCCGCGGCGCTCGTGATGGCGCCGCTCGCGGCAAAGGCTGCGGACCTCGTGGTATGGTGGGAGAAGGGGCTTCTACGCGGAGGAGGACGAGGCGGTCGCGGAGATTATCGCCGCCTTCAAGCAGGGTTCTGGCAGGGAGGTCGAGCTCGCTTTCTATTCGCAGGCAGAGCTGCCTGGCAAAATCGTGGCGGCGCTCGAGGCGGGCCAACCCCCCGATTTCGCGTTCGGCACCCGAATTTCCTTCTACGTCTCGAAGTGGGCCTTGGACAATCGGCTCGTGGACCTTACGGACACTGTCGGCCATTTCTCGGACCTGTTCGATCCGGACGCGGTCGCATGGTGGGTGCTGCTCAATCAAAAGACGGGACAAAGGGCGCTGTACGCGCTGCCGATGGGCCGCACGACCAACCACATCCACGTCTGGAAGAGCCTACTGGAGCAGGCGGGGTTCACCCTCGACGACATTCCGAAGGAGTGGGACGCCTTCTGGTCGTTCTGGTGCGACCAGGTCCAGCCGGCGGTGCGCCGGGCCACCGGCCGCGAAGACATCTGGGGCGTCGGCCTCAACATGTCGGGTGAAGCCCCCGACACGCAGAATCAGTTCTTCCAGTTCTTGTCCGCCCACGATGCTCAATATGTGACCCAGGACGGCCGGCTCAGCATCGACGATCCGAGGGTCCGGCGCAGCCTCATCGAGGCGATCGGCGCCTACACCGCGGTTTACCGCAATGGCTGCACCCCGCCCAGCTCGATCGACTGGGACTCCAATCTCGACAACAACAAGCAATTCCACGCTCGGGCGGTGGTCATCGTGCTGAACGACACGCTCTCGATCCCTAACGCGCTGAAACGCGAGCGGTCCGAAGACTATTACAAGAATACCGCGACGATCGAATGGCCGCTCGGCCCGAACGGCGAAGCTTTTCCGATCTTTGGTGACGTCTGGGGTGCGGTGGTCTTCAAGGACGGCCGCCACGTGGATGCCGCCAAGGAGCTCGTGCGGTTCCTCGTGGCCGAGGGCTGGCTAGCCCACTATCTCGAATTCGCCGGCGAGCGCTTCATGCCGCCCATGCAGAAGCTGCGCGAGGGGCCGCTCTGGCTCGACCCGAGCGATCCGCACCGCATGGCCGCCGTGATGCAGATCGCGACGCGGCCCACGCAATACGAGTACATCGTGGTCTCGGGTGACTGGCGCTACGACCTGCTCTGGCAGGAGCTGGTCTGGGCAAAGGCGATCCACCGCGTCGCCGCGGACGGCGTCAGCCCCGCGCAGGCGGTCGACGAGGCGATCGCCCGCATTAAGGAGATCCTGAGCGAATAGCCGCTGCCTGCTAGAGGCCGAACCAGCGCCGGAGCAGCGCTTCGACCGCCTGCCGTTCGCGACGGTGCAGCGTGCCGATGCGGCGCATTCGGTCGCTCCACTCGAACGTCGCAAGACGCGCCGGGCGGATCACGCAGGGGCGTGGCAAGCCGGCGCCGACGAGGTCCGCGATCTCGATGTCGTCCGGGCGCACGTCGCGCATGTCGCGCGCCGTGGTGATCATCGCGCCGAAGCAGGCGCGGTGTGCCCGGTGGAACACGTCGGTCGACACGACCAGGGCCGGGCGGCGCTTGGACGCGTGACCTTCGACGAACGGGAACGGCACTGAGACGACGTCCCAGCGCCTAAAGGTCACGGAACGCCTCGTCGTCCTCCGGCGTGTCCCAATCGCGCATCGCGTGCGTCTG
>DASVEQ010000011.1:0-9701 GCA_036380455.1 Candidatus Limnocylindria bacterium
CTCATCGAGGGCGTGATGATGCGCGGCCGCACCACGGTCGCCATGAGCGTGCGCCCGCCGTCGGGTGAGATCCGGACGATGTCCGAGCCGCTGCCGGCGGCCCTGTCCGCCGACCGGAAGCTCATCAGGATCCCCTTCCTGCGCGGCATGTTCCTGCTGTACGAGACCCTCGTCATCGGCACACGCATGCTCATGCGCTCGGCCGCCATCGCGGCCGAGGACGAGGACGTCGAGCTGAGCAAGGGCGCCATGGCGCTCACCATGGTCTTCAGCCTCGGCTTTGCCATCGCGCTCTTCTTCGTCCTCCCGCTCTTCCTGTCGACCTTCGCGGAGGAGGCGGCGAACAGCGACCTCCTCGCCAACGTCATCGAGGGGCTGATCCGGCTGGTCATCTTCATCGCGTACATCGTGGCCATCGGCTTCATGCCGGACATCCGCCGCGTCTTCGCCTACCACGGCGCTGAGCACAAGGCGATCAGCGCCTACGAGGCCGATCGGCCGCTCACGCCCGACGAGGTCGACGCCTTCGGCACGGCGCACACGCGCTGCGGGACGACCTTCATCCTCATCGTCGTCGTGATCAGCATCTTCTTCTTCAGCCTCATCCCGCGTGCCGGCGTGCCGCTCTGGGCGCTCTTCCTGTCTCGGATCGTGCTCGTGCCGCTCATCGCAGCCTTCGCCTACGAGCTCGTCCGTTTCGGCGCCCGCAACTACGGCAACCCGGTCGTGCGCGCCATCTACGCGCCCGGCCTGTGGCTTCAGTCGCTCACCACCCGCCCGCCGGATCGCTCGATGCTCGAGGTGAGCATCGCCAGCCTGGAGTCGTGCCTGGCCTCGGATCGCGAGGCGGCCGCAGCGTCCCAGCCCGCGAACGGATGATCGACCGGCTCGCCGAGCTGGAGGCCCGCTACGAGGAGGTCGCCGCCGAGCTGTCGACGCCCGAGGCCGCCGCGAACCCCGCCCGCCTCGCCGAGCTCGGCCGCGAGCTCTCGCGCCTCGAGCCGATCGTCACCGACCTGCGCGCATGGCGATCGATCCAGTCACAGCTCGACGAGGCTCGCACGATGGCCGACGATCCCGACGACGAGATGCGGACGATGGCGCGCGAGGAGGTGGACCGGCTGGAGGCGCAGGTCGCCGACCTCGAGGCGGACCTCAAGCTGCGGCTTGTCCCCCGCGATCCGAACGACGATCGGAACGTGATCCTCGAGGTTCGGGCCGGCACAGGGGGCGAGGAGGCGGCGCTGTTCGCCGCCGACCTCTTCCGGATGTACGCCCGTTACGCGGAGCGGCGTCGCTGGAAGCTCGAGGTGATGACCTCCTCGGAGTCCGACTCGGGCGGCTTCAAGGAGATCATCGCCGAGCTTCGCGGTGACGCGGCCTACTCGCGCCTGAAGTTCGAGTCGGGTGTGCATCGCGTTCAGCGGGTGCCGACCACCGAGGCCCAGGGCCGCATCCACACCTCGACCGCCACCGTGTCCGTCCTGCCGGAGGCGGACGAGGTGGAGGTGCAGATCGACGAGAAGGACCTCCGCGTCGACGTGTACCGCTCCAGCGGGCCCGGCGGCCAGTCCGTGAACACCACCGACTCGGCGGTCCGCATCACCCACCTGCCCACCGGCCTGGTGGTCGCCATCCAGGACGAGAAGAGCCAGCACAAGAACCGGGCGAAGGCGATGTCGGTGCTCCGTGCGCGGCTGCTGGAGGCCGAACAGGGACGGCAGGCCGCCGAGCGCGGCGAGGAGCGGCGTTCCCAGGTCGGCACCGGCGAGCGGAGCGAGAAGATCCGCACCTACAACTTCCCGGACGACCGTGTGACCGACCATCGCATCGGCCTCACGGTGCACAACCTGCCGGGGCTGCTCGAGGGGGACCTCGACCGGGTGATCGAGCCGCTCGCCGAGGCCGATCAGGCCCGGCGGCTGCGGGAGCTGGGCGACGACGCCGCGTGAGCATCTCGTGGATGCCCGATGACGAGAACTGACACCGTCAGCTCGGCCCTAGCCGTGGCGACGCAACGGCTGCGCGAGGGCGGATCGCCGACGCCCCGGCTCGATGCCGAGGTCCTGCTCGCCCACACCAGCGGCTGCGAGCGGAGCTGGTTGCTCGCCCATCCCGAGGCTCTGGTGGGCGACGAGGCCTTCGAGGATCTGCTCGCCCGTCGGCTCGCGGGCGAGCCGATCGCGTACCTGCGTGGCTACAAGGAATGGCGCTCGCTGCGCATCCGCACCGATGCGCGCGCGCTGATCCCGCGGCCGGAGACGGAGCTCCTGTACGAGCAGGCGGTCGACGAGATCCGCGTTCGGATGGCCCGCGACGGCGAGCCGATCGTCGCCTGGGAGCCGGCGACCGGCAGTGGCGCGGTGGCGCTGGCGCTCGCGCTCCGGTTCCGGGAGGCCGTCGCCCTCGGCCGGCTGCGGCTCATCGCCAGCGACATCTCGGCGGATGCGCTCGAGCTGGCCGCCGAGAACCTCCAGTCGCATGGCGTCCAGGCACTGGTCGACCTGGCCTGCGCCGACCTGCTCGAGCCGGCCGGTGAGTCGCTGCCTCGGCCGGACGTCGTGATCGCCAATCTGCCCTACGTCCCGACCACCGAGGCGCTCGCCCACGAGCGTGGCCTCGGGCACGAACCGCGGGTCGCGATCGATGGCGGCCCCGACGGCCTCGAGATCCTCCGCCGCCTGTTCGAGACCATCCCCGGCCGATTGGCGGACGGCGGGACTCTGCTGCTGGAGATCGGGATCGGCCAAGCCGAAGCCGTGGGGGCGCTGGCTCCGTCGAGCGCATCGGTCACGGTGGAGCGCGACCTTGCGGGGATCGAGCGGGTCGTTCGGATTCAGATGCCGACAGCATGACCGACCTGCTGGCCCCGACGCCGGAGGGAATCGCTCGCGCCGCCGAGCTGCTCCAGGCCGGGGCGGTCGTCGCCTTTCCGACCGACACGGTCTACGGGGTCGGCGTCGACGGCGCGCGGCCGGAGCTGCTGCCCGCGCTGTTCGAGCTGAAGCGCCGGCCACTCGACCGCCGGATCCCGATGCTGGTGGCCGGGCTCGCCCAGGCGCAGTCGGGGGGGTGGGAGATCGAGGATCGTGCCCGCGCCCTTGCCCGTCGGTTCTGGCCGGGCGCGCTGACGATCGTGCTGCCCGGCGCCGCGGGCTCGCAGGCATTCCGCGCCCCGGACCATCCGGTGGCCCTCTCGCTCATCCGCGCCGCCGGGCCGATCTTCGCGACCAGCGCGAACATCTCGGACCAGCCCGACACCCTCGGCGCCGACGAAGTGCTCATCGCCTTCGCAACCGACCAGGACCGCCTCGCCGCGGTGCTGGACGGCGGCCCGGTTCCCGGTGGGGTGGCGTCGACGGTCGTGGACCTGACGGCCACCCCTGCCCGGATCCTGCGAGATGGGCCGATCACCCGCGCGCAGCTCGCCGAGGTCGTCGAGCTCGCCTGACGAGCCGCGGATCGTGCGTGCCGGCGCCCGCCGGCGCCCGCCCGCGCCCGATCCCGCGGCTGAAGGCACGGCTCGAGGAGCGCTGGGAGGGCGCATCGGCGGGCTACACTCCCGACCATGCGCGTCGCCATCGGCTCGGATCACGCCGGCTTCGCCCTGAAGGGCGACCTGTGCACGCTGCTCGACGAGCTGCGCGTCGAGTATCGCGACTTCGGGACGTTCGGCCCGGAGCCGGTGGACTACCCCGACTTCATCGCGCCCGTCGCGCGCGCCGTCGCGCGCGGCGACTTCGAGCGCGGCGTCGTGCTCGGCGGCAGTGGTTCGGGCGAGGCGATCGTCGCAAACAAGGTCCGCGGCATCCGCTGTGTCGAGGCCGCGGACCCCGTGACCGCCCGCCTGGGTCGGGAGCACAACGACGCGAACGTGCTGTCGATAGGCGCCCGGATCGTGGGCGTCGAGGTCGCCAGGGCCTGCCTGCGCGCCTTCCTCGACGGGGAGTTCAACGGCGGGAGGCACGTGGCGCGGGTCGAGAAGATCAGCCGCATCGAGGCCGAGGAGACGCGGGGCTGAGCCTGGCGCTGGGGGCATCCGACCGCGACCTGCTCGATGGAGGTCAGGGGGAGGGGGCCGCCTTCGCCATGCGGCTCGTGGTGCGTGCCGCCGAGGTGACCGGTGCCACGGAGCTCATCGACGTGACCGCAGCCCACGTCGACTCGTGTCTGTACCACGGCGAGGCGACGCTCGATTTCGTCCAGCGCCTCGTCGATGGACGGGCTCGGGTCCGCGTGCCGACGACCCTCAACGTCGGGGTGCTCGACCTCCTCCACCCGGAGCTCTATCGCGGCGACCGTCGGATCGCTGACCGCGGACGGCTGCTCATGGACCGATATCGCGCGCTCGGTGCGCGACCGACCTTCACCTGCGCTCCGTATCAGCTGGCCGATGCGCGTCCCGCTTTCGGTCAGCAGGTCGCCTGGGGCGAGTCGAACGCGATCGCGTTCTGCAATTCGGTACTCGGGGCGCGCACGAACCGATACGGCGACTTCATCGACGTCGCCGCGGCGATCACGGGCCGCGTCCCGCATGCCGGACTGCACCGGACGGAGGCGCGACGCGCGACTCTCGTGCTCCGCCTTGCCGACGACGTCCCGATCGCGCTCCGCGACGCGGACCTGCTGTTCCCGCTGCTCGGCCTCGTCCTCGGCCGCCGCGCGGGATCGGCGGTGGCGGCCATCGACGGTCTCGCCCCCGGCCAATCCGAGGACCGTCTCAAGGCGCTCGGGGCCGCGGCCGCGTCGTCGGGATCGGTTGCCATGTTCCACGTGGTGGGGTCGACGCCCGAGGCGCCGACCCTCGACGCCGCGCTCCAGCAGCACCGCCCGTCGGCCGTGGAGCTCGTCCGGCTCGGCGACCTGCGCACGGCACGCGACGAGCTCACGACGGCGGCCGGTGACCGGCTGACCGCCGTCTCGCTGGGCACGCCGCACGCGTCGCTCGCGGAGCTCGGGCGCTATGTCGCGATGCTCGGTGGGCGCCGGGTCCACTCCGGCGTCGAGCTCCTCGTCTCGACCGGCCGCGACACGCTGGCAGCGGCGGCGCGGACGGGGATCACGGAGCGGCTCAGGGCGGCCGGTGTCGAGCTCCTCGTCGACACGTGCAGCTACATCGCCCCGATCCTGCGACCGTCGGAGGGCGCCACGATGACCGACTCCGCCAAGTGGGCCTACTACGCCCCGGGCAACATCGGAGCGCGCGTCGTGTTCGGCTCGACGGCCGAGTGCATCCGCAGCGCGGTCGCCGGCCGGGTCGTCCGCGACGATGCGCTGTGGGGGACCGCGTGAGCGAGCCGACCGCTCTCATCCTGGACGAGCCGCTGAGCCTGTGGGGCGGTGTGGACCCGGCGACCGGGGAGGTGATCGACGCCCACCACCCGCAGCTCGGGGCCAAGGTTCGCGGGCGGGTGCTCGTCATGGCGTCAGGGCGCGGCTCGTCCTCGTCCGCATCGGTCCTTGCCGAGGCCGTGCGTGTGGGCACGGCTCCGGCGGCCATCGTGCTCGGCGAGTCCGACCTCATCCTCTCCATCGGTGCGACGGTCGCGGAGGAGCTCTACGGGGTGACGGTTCCGATCGTCGTCCTGTCGCCCACGGCGCTGGCTGCGATCGTCGACGGACAGCCGATCGACCTCGACGCGGAGCCGTTCGCCTCCCCGCGCTAGGCCATTGGACCCTCGCCCGCGCACGGGGCCCAGCGGTCGGCGGTCGGCGCTCGGCGGTCGGCGCCCGGCCGGACGATGCGGCCATGGCGATGGTCGAACGGAACGGTATCGCGCCGCTCGTCACCGATCCTCAGCGTGCGGCGGGGGTGCCCTGGCCGACTGCAGGCCTCAGGAATCGGCGGAAATCTCACACGAGCGGACCCTGCGTGCGATTCCGAGCATGGATCGGCCAACCGCTCACCGGAGCGGCCCGTAGCGCACGCTCTCGTGAACCGTTCGCCGATTCATGACCGAACCCGCCCGCCAGAACCCACCCACGTGAAGGATTCGCCGATCGATGAGCGGCGCAACCGCCCACGTTGAGTACACTCGCCGCATGGACTTCTGGGCACCGCTCGAGACCGAGGATCCCGAGATCTGGCAGGTCATCCGTGACGAGGAGGCGCGCACCCAGTCGCACCTCGAGCTGATCGCGTCGGAAAACTACCCGTCGCTGGCCGTGCTGCAGGCGATGGGAACGATCCTCACCGCCAAGTACGCCGAGGGATACCCCGGCCGACGCTATTACGGCGGCTGCGAGGTCGTCGACGTGGCCGAGAACCTGGCGCGGGACCGTGCGAAGGAGCTCTTCGGGGCCGAGTACGTCAACGTCCAGCCGCATGCCGGCGCTCAGGCCAACATGGCGGTCTTCCACGCGCTTCTCGAGCGCGGCGACACCGTCCTCGGGCTGAGCCTGGACCAGGGCGGCCATCTCACCCACGGCTCACCGGTCAACTTCTCGGGCCAGTACTACGACTTCGTGGCCTACCACGTGGATCGCGAGACGCACCTGATCGACATGGACGAGGTGCGGTCCCTCGCCCGCGAGCGCCGGCCGAAGATGATCCTCACCGGCGCCACCGCCTACTCCCGGACCTGGGACTTCCCCGCCTTCCGGGAGATCGCGGACGAGGTCGGGGCGCTGCTGATGTGCGACATGGCGCACTTCGCCGGCCTGGTGGCCGCGGGCGTCCACCCGTCGCCGGTGCCCCACGCCGACGTCGTCACCACCACGACCCACAAGACCCTCCGCGGCCCGCGCGGCGGGATGATCCTGGCGCGCGAGACCTACGGCAAGGCTCTCGACAAGTCCGTCTTCCCCGGCATCCAGGGCGGGCCGCTCATGCACATCATCGCGGCCAAGGCGGTCGCGTTCCGGGAGGCGATGAGCGAGGAGTTCCGGCGCGACCAGGAGCGGACCGTGGCGAACGCGCGCGCGCTGGCCGCCGCGCTGGCCGATGCGGGCGCCTCGATCATCTCGGGCGGTACCGACAACCACCTCATGCTCGTGGACGTCCGCCCGCTGGGCGTGAACGGCAAGGAGGCCGATGCGGCCCTCGGCGAGGTCCGCATCACGGTGAACAAGAACACGATTCCCTACGACCCGGAAAAGCCGATGATCGGCTCCGGGATCCGGGTTGGCACCCCCGCCGTGACCTCGCGCGGGATGGGCGGGGAGGAGATGCGCTCGATCGCCCGGCTCATCGTCGACGGCATCGCCGCCCGCGGTGAGGAGTCGGCGCAGGAGGAGATTCGTCGCCGGGTCGGCGCCATCACCGACCGCTTCCCCGTGCCGGGCCTGCCGGCCACGCGGCCGACGGCCGAGGTTCCGGGCTAGGCGAGGGAGACGACGCCGGCGCCGGTCCGCACGCGCGGGCGGTTGTCCGGCACCGTGTCGCGGGCGTATCGGTCCAGGAGAGCGAGCTCGGCGCGGTACACCCGTCGCAGCATGGGCGGAGCGACGAGGCGCTCCAGCAGCCCGGCGAGGCCCGTGGTGTACCAGCGCGTGTGGATCGTCACCGTGCTCGTCCCGTCCAGCTCGCGGTCGACGGTGAACGTCGTGAGCATCAGGCGGCTCGGATCCGACTCGATCAGGACGCGGCCCGGCTCCGGCTCTCCGACCCGCACGCGGTAGTCCGTTCGCCGGCCAGCGAGGGTCATGCTGAAGCGGTGGACGGTCCCCGCGCCGATGCCGCCGGTCTCGATCTCAAGCGGGCCGAACTGCGGCGGCAGGAACTTCGGGTGGTGCTCGCGGAAGTCGGCGATGTAGCGGTAGACGCGGTCCGCCGGCGCGTCGATGTGCCGCTGGGCCGAGACGCTGATCTTCATGGGGCAACCATCGCGGGCCTCAGCTCGGGGCGCATCGGTCCTGCGACCGGCTCCCACCTACGTCCTTCGGCCGACCGTCCCGACTCGGATCAGTGGCACGCATGCGCGCGGTTCAGGCACGAATCGCGGTTCACGTGAGCCCAGCGAGCGTGGTTTCGGTCCGCACCAGGCCGTTCGGGCACGCATTGCGCGCCTCGCGGCACATCGTCCGAGTCGGGGCGCGCGGACTCGGATGTCGGGTCGCCATCGGAGCAACGTCCGAGTTCCGCGCACCCCGGAACCCCGGGGACCCCGAATGGGCACGATCCGGGAGCCTCGGCTATACTCCCGGCGTCCGACCCCGCCGTGGATCGAGCAGTACACCGCATGTCCGAACAACGGCCGGCCTGGGCTCCCTGAATGGTGCTCGCCCAGTTCAGCCTCCGGGTCATCCTCCCGCTTCTCGCCGGAGTGATCGCCGGGCTCATGGCCGATCGGATCGGCCAGACGGCACCGCTGTATGCGCTGATCGGCCTGGTGGGAGGGACCCTCGTCTCGATCCTGTGGCTCCGTGCGTTCATCCGTTCGAGCGTCGCGCGCATGCGACGCGAGCGCGAGGACACCGGTGTCCCGGGAGCGGAGGAACATGAGCACACGACAACCGAACGATCCTGAGAAACGCCCCACACGGACGCCACCACCCCAGAACTGGGGGATGGTGCTGGACCTCGGGATGCGGCTGGGACTGTCGGTCGTCATCGGCGTCGTCGCGGGTGTCCTGCTCGACAACTGGGCGAACACCTCGCCGCTGTTCACCCTGATCGGGGTGGTCGTCGGCGTCGGCGCGGCGATGTACTCGATCTGGGACGTCGCCAGGGACGGAATGAAACCGCGCTAGGACACGAAGAGGACACTCGGTGCCAGAGGAAGCCGGCGAACACGGCGAGAGCCTGATCCACGTCGCGATCAAGGGGGAGGAGCTGTTTCACCTCGGCCCGATCGCCGTGACGAACAGCATGGTCGGAACGTTGATCGCGACCGTGTTCCTCGCGTCCCTTGCCTTCTGGGCCTCACGGAACAGCACCGTCGTGCCCGGGCGGCTCCAGGGCTTCCTCGAGTTCCCGCTCGAGTTCCTCGGCGGCGTCATCAAGGCGCAGCACCCGACGCGCTGGCGGGCGATCCTGCCCCCCATCATCACGATCTTCCTGCTCGTGCTCGCCGCGAACTACGTCGGGCTGCTGCCCGGCGTCGGCACGATCGGCCTCCACGTCGTCGAGGACGGCCACGAGGCGACCGCGCCGGTGATCCGCCCCGCCTCCGCCGACCTGAACTTCACGCTCGCCCTGGCGCTCATCGCCTTCGTGCTGTTCGTGAGCTGGGGCATCCGCGCGAACGGCCTGCGCGGCTACCTGAAGGAGACGTTCGTCGCCAACCCGCCGTACATGACGCCGCTCATGACGCCGATCCACATCGTCAGCGAGCTGAGCCGCATCATCAGCCTGTCGATGCGACTCTTCGGCAACATCTTCGCGGGCGAGATCCTGCTGGCGGTGATGCTGGCGCTGACCTTCGCGGTCGTGCCGGCCATCTTCCTCGGCCTCGAGGCCATCTTCGGCGCCGTGCAGGCCCTGGTCTTCGCCTTGCTGACCCTGACGTACATCACTCTCGCCACTGCCGGCCATGGCGGCGGCCACGACGAGTCCCACGAGACCGGCGAGCACGACGCGGACGACGTCGCGCTGAGGGCCGGCGCGCATTGAACGGAACACCGGACCCAACGGGACTGCTCTCCCCGCACGCAGAGCACCAGGAGGAACGCTTCAAGTGGATCTGACCCCCCTCGCCGCCGGACTGGCCATCGGCCTCGGCGCCCTCGGCCCGGGCATCGGCCTCGGCCTCGGCGTGAGC
>DASVEQ010000012.1:0-9425 GCA_036380455.1 Candidatus Limnocylindria bacterium
CGCGCCGCAGCCAGGCGGCCAGCTCGCGGATGGCGAGCTCGTCATCGGCCGCGTCGATGACGTCGACCGCGACGCCGAGCGCCCGGAGCCGCTGCACGGCCGAACCGGCCGACAGCGAGAGGGCGCGCACGTCGTAGCGGGCACGATCCAGGCGGAGGAGCAGCCCGGTGTACGACTCCTGCGCTCCACCGTTGCCGCCGGTCGCCAGCAGCTGGAGCACGCGAGGACGCGGATGACTACGGGACCGATGGATGCGCCGATGGCGGGTGTAGGAGGCGCCGGCGATGGCACCCTCGTGGTCGGGCGCCGATGCGCCGCGCGGACGATCGGGGGTCACGCGTGCCATCACGCCCCGACGATAGGTGCGGTCGCTCTGTTCGTCAAAGCGGGACCGGCGCATGGCGCGCCGAACGCCGCTAGTGCGGCGCTAGTGCGAGTGGTCGGGCTCGTCGCCGTGACTGGCCGGCCCGACAGCCTCGGCCGGACGGTCGGCGTGCCACACGTCGTAGGCCTCGCCCACGACGGTGTCGAACCGCAGCCCCATGAGGACGACCCCGGCGAAGCCGGCGCCGCGCGCGGCGGTGGCGACCTCCCTGGCCGCACGCCACCCCTCGGCGCGGGCCTCCGGGTCGGGGAGGTTGGCGAGGCGGTCGCGAAGCGCATCGGAGATCGGGATGGCGCCGACGCCCTCCATGCGGCGGGCCCACCGGACGCTGAACGGCGGCGCCACCTCGAGGTAGACCGGCGGGTCGTCGGGCTGGAGCGCCAGCCGCTCGGCAACGGCGGCGACGGACGCCGGATCCATCACCGGCCCGGTGGTCAGGAACTGGGCGCCCACCTCGATGCGGCGGCGGAGCATCCATCGGCGCGAGCGGGTGCTCATCCCGACCTCGAAGGCGATCGGCGCCACCGACGGCTGGAGCGCCCGCAGGTACTCGACGATCTCGTAGCTGTTCGACCAGTGCTCGACCTCGGGGAGCATGTCGCCCTGCACGACCAGGAACGAACCCACGCCGTTGGCGATGGCGCCGCGCACCTCCGACTCGATGGCCAGGATGTTCCGATCGCGGGTAGAACAGACGACGGTCGGCCGCACGCCGGGCACGTCGTGGGTGATCCGGGCGGCGAAGGCATAGGGCGAGACGCGGACCTGCTTGAACGGGTTGTCGGTGATGAGGACGTCACGCCATCGGCCGCGGAGCTCCAGGTGCGTCATGTTCGGCAGGCGCGGCGGGTTGATCTCGACCATCTCGACCCACTCGCCCGGTTCAGACAGCATGCGTCGCCGCCGATGTGGTGTGGTGGTGGCCAGTGTCCGAGGCGGCTGACCGCAAACTGTCACCGATTATCGCGTTAGTGATATATGACTCCCTGGGCGCGCTCAATGCCCGGGCGACCCGCGTATATCCGTATATACCCGTGGCGTCGCAACGCCTACGCACCGTTCCGCATCTCGCGCGCCGCAGCAACCATGTCGCCCAGCTGGCGCTCGATCTCCTCCCATCGGCGGGTCTTCAGCCCGCAGTCGGGATTCACCCACAGGTCACCGACATCCATGAACTCGCGGAAGTGATGGAGCCGCTCGGACATGACCGATGCGCCCGGCGTGTGCGGCGAATGGACGTCGAAGACGCCTGGCCCGATCTGGAGATGGCCATCGGTGAACAGGCCGTAGAACTGGCGGATGTACGAGTCGTCCTTGGATCGCGAGAACTCAACGGAGGCGACGTCCACACCCGCATCGGACCAGAGCGGCACGATGTCGCCGAAGTCGCCGTAGCACATGTGGGTGTGCATCTGGACGGCGGAGGGCTGGTTGAACACGTGGTTCAGGGCGGCGCGGACGCCACGGGCGTAGACCTCGCGGAGACGTGGGGCATCGACGGTGGGCAGCGGCCAGCGCTCGCGGACGGCGGGCTCGTCGACCTGGATGACGCGGGCGCCGGCGTCCACCAGGAACCCGACCTCCTCGGCGATCGGCTGGGCCACCGCCCAGAAGAGCCGGTCGTCGGGCACGCCCGGCGGCCGGAACGACCAGTTCACGATCGTGACCGGACCGGTGAGCATCCCCTTGACGGGCTTCGAGGTTGCCTCCTGCGCAACCCGCCACTCGTCCACGGTCATGGGTTCGCTGATGGACGGCGGGGCGGCGAGGATCGGCGCACGCACGCAGCGCGACCCGTAGGAGAGGACCCACCCGTTGTGGGTGGTGAGGAACCCGTCCATCTGCTCGGCGAAGTACTCGACCATATCGGTCCGCTCGAACTCGCCGTGGACGAGGACGTCCAGGCCGATGCGCTCCTGCCAGCCGATCGAGTCGGTGATGAGCTTCGCCATCGCGTCGTCGTAGCCGCCCCGGTCGAGCTCCCCCTTGCCGAGCTGGACGCGGAGCTGGCGCACCTCGGTGGTCTGCGGCAGGGACCCGGTCGTCGTGGTCGGGTACGCCGGCAGGTCGAGATCGCGCTGTGCGGCCTGCCGTTCCTGGCGTGGAGCCCGCGCCCGAAGCTCGCCGACCTCCGGCCACTGCACCGGCGGCGGTTGCGGGACGTCCGGCGCGGCACCGCTGGCGAGGGCGGCCGGCCACTCCGCCAGCGCACGGGCCTTCTCGCGGGCGAACTGGAACCCGGCCGGCAGATCCTCGCCCTCCACCGTGACCGGAAGGAACATCAGGCTCGTCGAGGGGACCAGGTGCGTGGGCTTGCCATCGTCGGCATCGGCCAGGGCGGCGCGCGCGCGCTCGAAGTCGTCCGGCCACACGCTGCGGCCGTCCATGACCGCCACGACGTGCTCCGGCTGCGCCTCCCAGGCGACGGTGCCCTTCAGCGACGGAACGTCCTCGAGGGCCACCTGGACCGCGAAGCCGATGCGTCCCAGCGTCTCCACCGTCTCCGCCGATGCCTTCCCGAATTGGACGGTCACGATCGGCGTCGTCCGCAGGCCGAGATCGGCGGCGCCGGCGTAGGCCGCGTCGCGGATGGCGCGATCCGCCTCGTCGAGGACCATGCCGAGCGACGGCTCGTCGAGCTGCAGGGGCAGGTCGGGGTGCTGGCGGACCCACGCCCACAGCGCGTCGCCCACCTGGCGTGCGGTCTCGGCGGCATCCGGGCCTGGGGCGTGCTTGCTGAGCTTCACCAGCGTGTACGGGCCGATCACGACCCACGACGCATCGGCGATCGGCTCCCGCCAGGGCAGCGGGCGCAGGGCATCGGGAGCGCGATCGATCTCGGGGACGACGTAGTGGTAGTTCGTGTCGAACCACTTCGTCATCTCCCACGCCTCGCGCTCGGGCGTCCCGCGGGCCAGCGCGGTGAGGACGGCGAACGGGTCCTCCGCCAGGCGCGATCGGTCTTCGGCGGGCACCAGGCCCAGCATCATCGCCGTCTCGAGCACCGCGTCATACAGGAAGTAATCGTCGACCGCGGAGCCGATGGCGTCCCGCTGCTCGTCCAGGTGATCGCTGCGGAGCTCGGCGATGCGCTCGAGGAACGCATCGGTCTCCATGCGGCCGGACCAGGCTCGTTCGAGGGCCCGCTTGAGCTCGCGGTTCGGGCCGATGCGTGGGTAGCCGATGAGGTGCGCGCGGAGGTCCATCTGGTTTGCCCCTGGATGTGCGATGCGATGTGCT
This sequence comes from Candidatus Limnocylindria bacterium, assembly GCA_036380455.1. GTDB lineage: Bacteria > Chloroflexota > Limnocylindria > QHBO01 > QHBO01 > JACDBZ01. The sequence continues at coordinate 3,626 of DASVEQ010000012.1, forward strand.
GTGGGCCGTGCTGTGCGTTGTGCTGAGCGGCGTGCTGTGGCCGTGCTGTGCGTTGTGCTGTGCCGGTGGTCGCGTAGTCTACCGGGCCGATCGGGGGGTGCTCGGTTGCAGGTGGGTTACGGTGCTCGTGAGGGCGGCGAGCCCCCGGTCGTTTGCGCCCCCGCGCACGTAACTGCGAAGCACGCCCGGCGTGGTGCCGGATTGTGCGTACGGGCGCAATTCCTGGCGCGTCCAGGGCCAGATCGGGGCGATTGAGTCCCTTCATTCTCCGTTACGTGCGCCCCCGCGCAAACTCCGCGCGGAGAGTGCGCGCCCCGCTCAGGACAGCAGCGCGATGGAGAGCGAGTTGGTCGCGAAGCCCAGCAGGCCGAGCGAGGTGGCGGCCGCGCCGCCCCACACGAACAGCCGCGGATACCGCGCGACGGTCGTGACCAGCAGGCCGATGATCGTCAGCAGCACCGCTCCCTTCACGAGCAGCACTGCGTCGAGGCCGCCCGCACGGAAGAGCCCGGCGGCGATCCCGTTCGACTCCAGGCCGATCCCGAACCGGCTGACCCCGATGGTGAACGTCAGCGCATCGGCCAGCTGGGCCAGGGCCGTGCCGAAGAGGATGATCCGCGTCGCAAGCATTGCCGGGAGCCATTGCACGCGCCGGGCCAACACCCCGCTGTGGCGGCTCACACCGTTGGTGCGCCGATCGATCGGCGAATTCTTCACGTCGGGTCCCGCTCGCGTGTGGTTTCGAGCATGAATCGACGAATCGTTCACCGGAGCGGCTCCGCAGCGTTGCTCCCGTAAACGGTTCGCCGATCGATGAACGGATCTCCACCCAGGCCCAGGCCCGAGTGAAGGATTCGCCGATATTTCGCTGGCGCGCTGGCGCGCTGGCGCCCCTGAGGTCAGCCAGCGGCCTGGGCCCGGCCCTAGTCGTGGCACTCACCGGAACCCGCATCGGCCTCGCCGCGGTCGACGGTCAGGAAGGACCAGGCGTAAGCCTCCGCCGACAACGTGAGGCGCAGCACCCCCCAGGCGTCGTCCACGATGACCTCGCTGCCCGGCGCGACCCGCACGGTCGGGCGGATGATCGCGCCGCCGGTGCCCACGATGAACTGGCGAATGCCGTCCGGGTCGCCGGAGGCATCGGGCGACAAGGGTGCGAAGCGCTCGTAGTGGTGGTCGTGGCCGACGAGGACGAGGTCGGCGCGCGCATCGGCCAGCGCGGACCAGAAGGGGCCGACGCGCGGGTCGTCCCCGTGCGGGCCGGAGGTGAATCGAGGGTGGTGGAAGTATGCAAGGATGCATGACGCTTCCGATGCCTCGAGGTCGGCCACCAGCCACCGATGTTGGGCCGAGCCGGACTCGCAGCCGATGCGGTCGCAGTTCGAGTTCAGCACCACGACGTGCCACGAGCCGAGCTCGTACGAGTACCAACCCTCGCCCGGCATGCCCACCGCATCGCCGAAGGTGGCGTAGTACGGCGCGCCGGCATCGGCGTCGAGGTCGTGGTTGCCGATCGCCGGGCGCGTCCGATCCACGAACGGGCCCCAGGTCGGGTCGAAGCACGAGTCGAACCGCTCGGCCGTGGCCGCGGGATAGGCATGGTCGCCCAGGACGGCGATCGTCGCATCGGGGAACTCCGCAAGTATCTGGGAGGTCAGTGCGGCGCCGGCCATGGAGCAGTCAGCAATGTCGCCGGCAGCCAGGAGCTCCACCGGTTCGGGCTCGGCCGACGGCGATGGAGAGTCCAATGCCGATGCGGAGGCTGACGGCACGGCGAACGCCGACGCCGACGCCGACGCCGAAGCCGAGGCCGGCGGCGATGACGCGGCCTCCTCACAGGCCGCGAGGGTCAGCGCCGAGAGAGCGGCGGCAAGGGATGCGGTCCTCACAGCCACATCATGGCGCCGGCGTCACCTCATTTGGTCTGGAGATAGACGATGTTGGACGCCGTGCTTTCGCCGACCGCATTAATGGCCGTGACGACATAGGCGTACCACGAGCCGGGGGCAACTGCCTTGTCGAGATACTTGAGCTGCGAGGCCGGCACGAGGAACGTCTGCGCGCTCCCGGTCTCATCGGTCCGGTAGATCCGATAGTTCGTGATCGCAGCGCCTCCGTTGGAGGTCGGGGCGAGCCAGGTCAGCCGAAGGCCACCGCCGGCCCTCACGACCGTCAGCGACCGGGGCGGCGACGGAGTGGTGGCCGGGGTCGCGCTCACCTCGTTCGAGCGAGCGCCCACGCCAGCCGAGTTCACCGCTGCGACCTGGAACCAGTAGGTCGTGCCATTCGTGAGGCCGGTGTTGTTCCAGGTCAGCACGTTGCCGAGGGTCGCCACCAGCGCCAGGTTGCCGGAGGAGGTCCCGCGAAAGACCTGGTAGTTCGTGACCGATGCACCTCCGTCGTCGGTCGGCGCCGTCCAGTTCAGCCGGACGGATCCGTTTCCACGAGTCGCCGTGAGTGACGGCGCCGATGGCGGGTCAACCGGAGGCGGCTCCGGAACGGTGGCAGTCTTCGGGTCCGACATGGCGCCGAGGCCCGCCGAGTTCACGGCCGCCACGGCATAGACCCAGGTCTCTCCGGGCGCCACACCCGTGTCCGAGAAGCTGGTGACGAGTCCTACCGTGTCGTAGAGCGCGAGCTCTGAAGCCGATGGACCTCGGTGGATCTCGTATCCGTCGATCGACTCGCCACCGTCATCATCCGGGACAGTCCACGACAGCTCGATCGTGGTCTCGGTCGCCGATGCGCTCAGCGCCGGTGCCGACGGCGGCACCGGATCCGGAGGCGGCTCCGCCGGGACGGTCACCGTCACGACGTTCGAGGGCGTTGCGCCGATGTCGTTGCTGGCGTCGACGCGGTACTGCCACGTCTCGTCGACGGCGACATTCGCATCCGAGTGGGCCAGCACCGTCTCGTCGACGGCCACGATCGAGGTCCACGCCACGCCATCAGGGCTGCGGAAGAGCTCGAATCCGGTGAGCGGCGAGCCCCCGTCGTCCGGGGCCGTCCACGACAGGTCGACCGACGTCGTCGTGGCGAAGGCCGAGAGAACCGGCGCTGCCGGTGGCTCTGGTTCGGAGGGAACGGCCGCGGCGGCTGCCTGCGCTGCGCGCAGCGCGTGGCCCATCGGCTCCGGGATCCCGTCCGGGTCGCCACTCCACGTCCCCTGTCCGGCGCAGCCTGCCGTGGCATCGGCGTCGGCTGCCTGGCCGTTCGGGCATTCGCCCGATGCGATGAGAATGGCGCGCGCCTCATCCGGCGTCATTCCAGGCGCCGCGGCGGCCATGAGCGCCGCGATTCCGGCAACGTGCGGGGTCGCCATGCTCGTCCCGGAGGACGTCTTCCAGCCACCACCGACCCAGCTGGAGTAGATCTGCACGCCGGGGGCGATGACGTCGACCGATGCGCCGCGATTGCTGAAGAAGGCGAAGGTGTCGTCGCACTCACTCGCGAAGAGCTCGAGGATGAACTTGCAGCCGGCGAGGCCGCCCGCCTTACCGTCGAAGTCCGCCAACGCCGATACGCTGACGACCTCGGGATACGCCGCTGGGACGAACGTGTCCGCGTTCGTGGAAGAGTTTCCCGCCCCGGCGACGAGGATGATCCCCGCGGCGTGGGCGTTGCAGATGGCGCCATGCAGCGCATCGGCTGCGCAGTCGCCCCACGAGCGCTGCTCACCCCAGCTCATGTTCGCCACGTCGACGTCGTTGGCGGGGTCGCCGTCCCGGTTGAGGCCGATGATGTGATTCAGCGCGCACAGCGCGGCTGCTTCCGACGACGTCCCGCTGTCGGTGAACATCTTCACGGCCACCAGGCGCGCCTGCGGTGCCACGCCCGCCACGCCGATGCCGTTGATCGGCGCCGCCGCGGTACCGGAGACGTGGGTCCCGTGTCCGTAGCCGTCATTCGGGGCCGCTCCGGCGGTGATGCAGTTCGTCCCGAGCGCCGTGTCGATCGACGCGACCAGCTCCGGATGGTCGAGGTCGATGCCGGTGTCGAGGATCGCGATCCGCGCGCCGTTGCCCCTGAAGCCGGCCTGGTACGCGCCGGTGGTGCCGCCCAACCCGTAGGCGCGGACGCGCTCGATGCCGAACGGGAGCGTCTCCGTGAGCGAGAGCGAGCGGTCGGCCTGGACCGCGGAGACTCGTGGGTTGCTCTCCAGCGCGGCCGCTGCCTGGGCGGAGCCGCGGAACTGGAAGCCATGGAGCGCGTGGGTGTAGATGTGGCCGGCTCGTCCGCCCGCGGCTCGAGCGAGGCCGGACGCCTCCGCCGCCACATCCGCGTCCGCGGCGAGGGTGACGATCCACGAGTCTCGGGCCAGCGCGTCGTGCTGTCCGCCGTCCGCGCCCGCGGACCTGCCCGCGGCAGCGGGGGCGGCGAAGGCAGCCAGCAGTGAACCAACAGCGAGGACGATGAGGACTGGATGACGACGCGGGCGCATGACGACCTCCCAGCCGGCAGGTGGGAGGTGCGTGCCGTCCTCTCGGGCGGTGGCGGCTACGTTCGCCTGGCCGCCTGTCGTGCAAGCCGCATTCTCACGTCAGGTGGCGACTTTGGGAAGAGGGACCGCGGCGGTACGGAAGGCCCGGCGCACGGAGGCACCGACGGTCCCGATCGGCCATGGCCCGTCCGGCCCATGTCGGTCACGGATTCCGTGGCCGATACTCCGCCGGTCAAGGCCATAGCCGCCGAGGTCAAATACTCATGCCCCAGACCCTGATCGTCATCTTCCTCCTCTTCTTCGCCGTCCTCGCCTTCGGGTGGTTCTACTGGCAGCGTGCCAAGGCCCGCACCGCACCAACGGCCGGCACGGCCCCGGACACCGCCGAGCCTACGGACTCCACGCCCGCCTCCTAGCAGGGCTTGACGCCTGCGCGCATGCTGATGCGCGATGAAGGCGTTGCTCCTGTTCCTGCTCGTGATCGTGCTCGTCGGGGGAGGCCTGAAGCTGGCCGGCGTCCCGCTGCCCCTCCTCGACTACCCGATCGGTCCGATCGGTGAGGGCCGTGGCCCGGGGATGCCCGACATCCAGGTCGAGGCGCCCGGATTCGGCGACTTCGGGGAAGAGCCCTAGGCACCGATCCGGTTCACCAGGCGCTCCGCCAGCGCGATCGAGTAGTTCTGCCCGCGATCGTGCGGATACACCTGGAACATGCTCGCCGTCCACAGGTTGGGAATCGGCGTGTGGAAGGGCGGGATGTGGTCGCGGTAGTCGACGGTGACGATCGGCTGCGCGAACGGAGCCGCGAAGGCCCACGACTCGGTCAGCCATGAGCGGTCGAATCCCGAGTTCAGCCGCTCCAGGTGCGGTAGGAACTCGTCGAGCACCGATGCCTTCGGCGCCGTCATCAACGGATCGTCCATCGGCCGGTAGTTGCCGAGGTAGACGAGGTGGCGCCCTCCGTAGTCCGACGCAGGCAGATAGTTCGTGTGCTCGACCAGGGCCATGAAGGGAAACCCCGGGTCGTTCAGGTTGAGCCAGTACGTCCCGGTCAGCGGGCGGTCGAGCGCCAGGACCAGGCAGTGCGCGCCGTATGCGCGGCCCCATTCGTGACGGGCACGCCACGCGTCCGGCAACTCCGGGACCAGCCGCGCCGTCAGGCGAGGTGCGAGCGTGCTGACCACCCGGTCGAAGCGCTCGACGCCGGCGTCGGTCTCCACGTCAAGGGCGCCGTCCGCGGTCCCGACCGCGACCACCGCGCTTCCGAATCTCGTCTCGCCGCCGGCTCGGCGCACCCCGTCCGCCATGCGGTCGTAGAGCTGCTGGAACCCGCCACGCAGGTAGCCGAGCGCCCGCGAC
>DASVEQ010000013.1:0-3698 GCA_036380455.1 Candidatus Limnocylindria bacterium
GTGCTCCTCACGGCGCACGTTGTCCGAGTCGGGACTGGGAGTTGGATCCGTCGTGCGCTCGCTGAGCGTGGAATCGAGGCCCGCTTCCCGATTCCTGCACGTGGTGCTCCTCACGGCGCCCATTGTCCGAGTGGGGGACCGGGAGTTGGATCCGTCCCGCACTCGCTGAGCGTGGAATCGAGCCCCGCTTCCCGATTCCTGCACGTCGTGCTCCTCACGGCGCACGTTGTCCGAGTCGGGGACCGGGAGTTGGACAACTGGTCGATATCGGCGCATTGCCGGCGTGATGTGGGTCCGTCCTGCGCTGGCTGAGCGTGGAATCGAGCCCCGCTTCCCGATTCCTGCACGTGGTGCTCCTCATGGCGCACATTGTCCGAGTGGGAGCCTGGCACACGACCATCGTGATACCACGTCTCACAACGTTGGCTTGTGACTCCGCATCCGGATCGACTGCAGGATGCCCATCCCGAACAGCAGGCTGATGAGGCTGGAACCGCCGTACGTGACGAATGGCAGCGGGATCCCGGTCACGGGCATGATCCCGGTGACCATGCCGATGTTCACCACGATCTGGAACACGATCATCGTCGCCAGGCCGACCGCGATCATCATCCCCAGCGCGTCCTGGGCCTGCCAGCCGATGAGGAGGATCCGCCAGATCAGCAGGCCGAACAGCAGCAGCACGACCGCACCGCCGAGGAACCCGAGGTCCTCGGCCACCACGGTGAAGATGAAGTCGGTGGACTGGACCGGGATGTATCCGCGCTGGCCCTCGCCACCCACCGTCAGCCCCCGACCGATCCAACCGCCGGAGCCCACCGCGTTCAACGCCTGGACGAGCTGGTAGCAGGCGCCCTGCGGGTCCGCATACGGGTCGAGGAAGCAGAACAGCCGCTGGCGCTGGTAGTCGTGGAGCATGCTGACGGCCACCGGCGCCGCGGCGATGACCCCGGCGGCCATGAGGCCCATCCAGCCCAGGCCGGCGCCCGACAGGAAGAGCATGCCGACCAGGATGGCGACGAAGACGAGCGCCGTCCCGAGGTCGGGCTGCCGGAAGACGAGGAAGGTCGGGAGCGCCATGATCGCGCCGGCCACGAGGATCGTCGCCAGGCGCCCGATGCGCTCGCGGCGGCCCGCAAGGTAGACGGCGAGGACCGCGATCATCAGGACCTTGCTGACCTCGCTGAACTGGAAGTCGAGCCCGGCCACCGTGACCGACATCTGCGCGCCGAACAGGTTGGTGCCGACGAGCATGGTGACCGTGAGCAGCACGAGCACCACGCCGTAGATCGGCACGGCCAGCGTGCGGAGCCAGTGATAGTCGATGCCCGATGCGACGAAGAACAGGGTGAGGCCGATTGCCGCCCAGATCAGGGTCTTCACCGTCTGGGACATCCCGACCGCGGGCCTGGCGTCGTTGAAGGCCGCGGAGTAGCCCATGACGACCCCGACCCCGATCAGCAGGAGCACGTACAGCAGGAGCTGGACGTCGAAGTGGCGCCAGTCCCGCGCCCGGAAGGTCTCGACGAGGGTTGCGGTCGCGACGCCCATCGGTCAGTTCGCCGTCACGAGGCTGAAGTCGTTCGGATCCAGGCGCAGGTCCTGGTCGAGGTCGTAGTACAGCTGCAGGAAGTACTTCACGACCTCGGCGGACACGTTGCCGGGCACGACGGCCGAGTAGCTGAACGACAGGACGGCCAGCTCCGCATCCGTCGCGCCGGCCGCGGACGGCAGGTAGGCCACGAACCAGGAGTGGAAGGGCAGGGTGCCTTCCTCGGTGAGCTCGCCGAATTCGGCCGTGCCGGTCTTGCCCGACAGCGCACCGGGCAGGTCGAGGTCGCGAATGTTGTAGGCGTGACCGGAGGTGATCACCTCGCGGGCACCAATGCGCATCGTCTGGAGCGTGCCCGGGTCGGCGCCAATCTCGTGGATCAGCTCCGGCGCGTACGGTTCCGACAGCTCCCCGGCCGCGTTCGCCTCGCCACGCACGATCATCGGCGTCATGAGGCGGCCTCCGTTGGCGACGGCGGCATAGGCATTGAGCATCTGGAGCGGCGTCACGGCAATGACGTTCTGCCCGATGCCGGCCTGTGCCAGCTCGCCCGTGAACACGCCGGCCCGCCCCTGCTGCCGCGCCCATTCGGTGCTGGCGATGATCCCCTCCTCCTCGCCGGGGAGGCGGATCCCGGAGCGTGCGCCGAAGCCGAGCTCGTAGGCCCACTCGGCCAGCGGGTCGATGCCGATCTCGACGGCCATCTGGTAGAAGAACGTGTCGGACGACTTCGCGAAGGCATCGACCATGTCGAGCGGTCCGAAGCCCTGGCGGTTCCAGTCGTAGAGGCATTCGCCCTCAGGAGCACCGGGGATCTGGTAGCAGCCGTAGGTGGGCCACAATCGCCCGGGGGTGGTGACCCCTTCCTCGAGGGCCGCGATCCCGGTCACGAGCTTGTACGTCGAGCCCGGCGGGTAGATGTCGGCGATCGCGTGGTTCCGCAGCGGCCGGTCCGGGTCGGCGAGGTAGATGCTGAAGTCCTCGCTGCTGATCCCGCGCGCGAACTTGTTGTTGTCGTACGCGGGGAGCGACACCATCGCCAGGATCTCGCCGGTCTGCGGGTTCATGACGATCGTCACGCCCTGGCTGACGTCCGCGACCTCCATGCCCCACGTCAGGGCCTGGGTCGCCAGTCGCTGCGTCTCGGCATCGATCGTGAGCATCAGGTTCGTCCCGGGGATCGCCTCGCGGAGAGTCTCGATCACCTTCAGGTGCCGTCCGGATGCGTCGCGCTCCACGAGCTGCGCCCCGTACGTACCCCGCAGCTCGCCCTCGAGCGAGGCCTCGATACCCGTCTTCCCGATCACGTCGTCGCGGAGGTAGCCCTCGCCCTCGAGCGCTGCGAGCTCGTCCCGGCTCACCGGACCGGTGTACCCGAGGACGTGCGACAGGAGGCGACCATCCACGGCGCCCGACTCGTCGAGGTAGGCTCGAATCGCCTCCACCTCGACCACCACGCCGGGCAGCAATTCGGATTCCTCGCCCAGGATGAGGGCGGCCTCGCGAGGGACGCCACGGACGATCGGGACGAGGTCGAACGGCGAGCCACGGAAGGCGTCGAGTCGCTGCCGCAGTGTCGACGTCGGCGTGTCCGTCAACCGACCGATGCGGGCGAGAACCCGGCCGCGCTCCCGTGCCGGCAGGTCGGCGGGGCGGATGTGCACCGTCCATGACGGCGTGTTGACGGCGAGGGGTCGACCTGCCCGATCGAAGACCAGGCCGCGCGGCGCCGGGATCGCGACCTCCACGCTCCGGTCGGCCGCGGCGCGCCGCGCGTACTCCTCGCCGTTGACCACCTGCAGCTGAAAGAGCCGACCGCCGAGGGCAATGAACAGGACTGCCGCGGTCACGCTGAACGCGACGAAGCGGCCGCGCGAGCGGCGGAGGTCGACTCGTCCGTCGTTCAGATCCGCCATGCGCCTACCAGCCGGCCGCCTCGTCGGCCACGTAGCGGGCGGCGACCATCCGCGCGGGAAGCAGGAGGATGGCCCCGACCACCGCGTTCACCGCCGCAGCGCCGAGGATCAGCTGGGTCGGGAGCTCGGAGATCCGCGCGTCGCCGACGAGCTGCCCGAGGCCGAGGACGACGAGGTCGGCGACGACCGATCCGAGGGCGACCGCGAGGATCGGGTAGACCCACACTGCC
>DASVEQ010000014.1:0-2632 GCA_036380455.1 Candidatus Limnocylindria bacterium
GAGGAACGGGCCGGTTCCGGCATGGCCAATCCCCTCACCGCATTGGCCGCATGCTCGCCCGAACGGCGCCCGAAGACCAATGTGTCGAGCAGCGAGTTCGCGCCGAGGCGGTTGCCGCCGTGTACCGACACGCACGCGCACTCACCGGCGGCATACAGCCCCGGGATGGCTGTCTGGCCATGGATGTCGGTCTTCACGCCACCCATCACGTAGTGATTGCCCGGCTTGATGTGGATCGGCTCGCGCGTGATGTCCACGCCGGCGAAGTCACGGCCCACGTTCACGATCTCCCGCAGCGCCTCGTGGATGCGCTTGCGCGGCACGACCGTGATGTCGAGCGCCACGGTCCCGTCCGGGAAGCCGCGGCCCTCGTTGATCTCCGTCTGCTCGGCGCGCGAGACCACGTCGCGGCTGGCCAGCTCCATCTTGTTGGGCGCGTACTTCTCCATGAAGCGCTCGCCCTGGGCGTTGTAGAGGTGGGCGCCCTCGCCGCGGGCGCCCTCGGTGATGAGCAGCCCCAGACCCGCCAGCGTCGTGGGGTGGTACTGGATCATCTCCATGTCCATCAGCGGGGCCCCGACCCGGTCCGCCATGGCGATCCCGTCCCCGGTGCAGATCAGGGCATTCGTGGTGGGGTCGTAGATCTGCCCGTTGCCGCCCGTGGCGAGGATCACGGCCTTGGCGGCGAACAGCTCTATCGAGCCGTCCTTGATGTTGCGCGTCACGACGCCGGCGGTGCGGCCGTCGTCGTCCTGGACGAGGGCGGTGCTGAACCACTCCTCGTAGCGCGTGACCTCCTCGTACTTCATGAGCTGCTCGTAGAGAACGTGCAGGATCGCCTGGCCGGTGATGTCGGCCACGTAGTAGGTCCGCGCCGCCGACGCCCCACCGAACGCCCGCTTCCCGAGCCGTCCCCGCTCATCGCGGTGGAAGGTCACACCGAGGTGCTCGAGCTCGAGCAGCTCGTGCGGCGCCTCCCGGCACATGATCTCGATGGCGTCCTGGTCGCCGAGGTAGTCAGACCCCTTCACGGTGTCGAACGCATGCGACTCCCACGAGTCCTGCGGGTCGAGCGCCGCATTGATCCCACCCTGAGCCGCATTCGAATGCGACCGCACCGGATGAACCTTGGAGATGATCCCCACGGACGCCCCAGTCTCCGCCGCCGCCAGGGCGGCCCGCTGGCCGGCCAAACCGGCGCCAATCACCAAAACGTCATGCTGAGGCATCGGGCGCTGAGTCTATTCACGCCCCGACGCGGGCCACTTTCCGGGGGGCGAAGCGAGGTCCGATCGCGAGTTTCGGACTGGGCGATGCGGTGTGGCGGGTGACCTACGAGCGGCTGCTGCGTGAACCCGAGGCGGTGGCGGAGCAGCTCGTCGGACTCGGCGTCACGCAGGTACCGCCCCCTGCAGCGCCCGCCGCACGGCGTCGATCGTGACCACGCCGCGGAGCACTCCCTCGCCGTCCACGGCCATGATCGCGCCGAGGCGGGAGAGTCCCTCCTGGCCGAGCAGGTTTTCGAGCGGTTCGTCGAGCCCCACGCGCAGGCCGCTCGAGCCATCGTCGCGGGCCATCACCGACGAGACGCGCTCGACGCCGCGCTGCGCCTGGGGAATGCTCTCCACGGCCTCCCGGGACACGACCCCAACGAGCCTGCCGCTCGAGTCAGTCACCGGAAACCACGGCCAGCCATACCGCAGGAAGAAATCGTGCTCCGCGTCAGACAGCGATGCGTCTTGAGGAATCGCCACCGGCTCATGGTCCATCACGTCGGCCACACGAATGTGGTCGATCCGGTCCGCGAAGTCCGCCTGCGCCTCGGCCGAGCGCGCCGCGCCGGCCAGGAACCAGCCGATGAAGGCGAGCCAGATGCCGCCGACGACGTCATCCGTTAGCGCCCACAGTGCCACTCCGCCCGCGATCATCAGATAACCGCCGAGCCGACCGAGCCTGGCCGCGAAGCGCGTGGCCCTGTTGCGGTCCCCGGTGAGCTTCCACGCGATGGCCCGCGCGATGCGCCCGCCGTCGAGTGGAAACGCCGGGATCAGGTTGAAGGCGAGCAGCAGGATGTTGATCGAGGCGAGGTAGCCGAGCACCGCAGTCGTGGCGTCCGTCGTGTTCTGGTCGAACTGCGCGCTCTGGAGCGCATCGGACCCGCTCGACACCGCCGCGCCGAGCCCCAGGCAGACGACCGCGATCACCGCCGTCACGAGGGGGCCAGCCGCCGCGATCCGGAACTCCACGCCTGGCGAATCCGAGTCCTTGCTGAGCTTCGCGACACCGCCGAACATCCACAGATCGATGCCCTCGATGGAGATCCCGTTGCGGATCGCCACCCACGCGTGCCCCAGCTCGTGCAGCAGGATCGAGAGGAAGAACAGGAGCGCACTGATGACGGCCAGCGCGAATGCGTTCGAGCGCGTCACGTCGTCGTAGTAGCCGGACAGGTTCCAGATGATCAGGAACAGGACGATGAACCAGCTCCAGTCCACCCCAATGCGGATTCCGAAGACCCGGGCCAACTGGAAGGAGCCACCGCCGAACATCGTCGGGATGGTGTCAGAACGGCGTTGCGTACCGTGGAGCCATGGCATCGAAATGGTGGACGCTGCTTGTGGTGTGCCTGGCG
>DASVEQ010000015.1:0-14116 GCA_036380455.1 Candidatus Limnocylindria bacterium
TCGGCTGGCTCCAGCGCCGCGGGATTCCCGGCGAGGTCCTGGTCATCGACAACGGATCGACCGACCGGTCGGTCGAGATCGCCGAGGCCGCCGGGGCCCGGGTCGTCCACGAGCGGCGGCGCGGCTACGGCCAGGCCTACCTGCGCGGCTTCGCCGAGGCGCGCGGCGAGTACATCGTGATGGGCGACTCCGACGACACGTACGACTTCTCCGATCTCGACGCGCTCGTCGCCCCGCTCGATCGCGGCGCCGACATGGTGCTCGGCAACCGCTTCGCCGGCGGCATCGCCAACGGGGCCATGCCCTGGGCGCACCGGTATATCGGCTCGCCGATCATCAACCTCGTCATCCGCCTGTTCTTCGGCACCCGCATCGGCGACAGCCAGAGCGGCCTGCGGGCGTTCCGACGTGACGTGACCGAGCGGCTCGGCCTGCGGTCGAGCGGCATGGAGCTGGCCTCGGAGATGATCGTGTCCGCCGCGCGCGCCGGGCTGACGATCGCCGAGGTGCCGGCGCCGTATGCGATCCGCCGCGGCGAGAGCAAGCTCAACACGGTGCGCGACGGGTGGCGGCACCTGCGCTACCTGCTGCTTGCGGCGCCCGACTTCCTGTTCACCCTGCCGGGCGCGGCGATGGTGGTCCTCGGCGTGGCCGCGACCCTGATCGCGCTCCTGGCGCCCGAGGGCCTGGCTGTCGGCCCGCTGACCTGGCGGCCGGTGTTCGCGGGCACGATCCTGCTTGCCATCGGCGTCAACGCCGTCCTGTTCGGCGTCATCGCCAAGCTCTACGGCGTGACGCACGGCCTTCTGCGCGAGGACCGATGGGCGCGCCTGTACCGGCGCTGGTTCCGCCTCGAGGCGGTGCTCGGGCTGGCCGCGCTCCTGTTCGTCGCCGGCCTCGTCACCGAGATCCTGCTGTTCGGCGCCTGGACGACGAGCGCCGTGGCGATCGAGGGCCTGTCGCTGGCCGCGCTGGCGCAGACGCTGATGATCGTCGGAGCCGAGCTCGGCCTTGCCGGCTTCCTGCTCGTCACGGTCGACCCGCGCTGACTGTGCCGATGCGCATCGCCTTCGTCTACGACGCGATCTACCCGTGGGTGACCGGCGGTGCCGAGCGCCGCTTCCACGAGCTCGCGCTGCGCCTGCGCACGCGCCACGATGTCCACCTCATCGGCTGGCGGTGGTGGGAGGGCCCGTCCACGATCGAGCGCGACGGCGTCACCTTGCACGGCCTTGGGCGCGCCCCCGCGCTGTACGGCGACGACGGCAAGCGGACCGTCCGGGAGGCAGTCGGTTTCTCGGCTCGCCTCCTGCCGTTCCTCTTGCGGCACCGGTTCGAGGTGATCGACTGCTCGGCGACGCCGTACCTGCCGCTCTACCCCGCTGCGGCGGCGCGAAGGATCCGCGGGGGCAGGCTGGTGGCGACGTGGCACGAGTTCTGGGGAACCCACTGGGACGAGTACCTCCCCCACCGCCGGCTCGTGGCGCGGATGGCGCGTGCGCTCGAGGCCGGCGGCCGGAGGGCCGGCGACCGGGTCGTGGCGGTGTCGGACTTCACGGCCCGCGCGATGGACATGGTCGACGACCCCCGCATGGCGGTGGCCGGCAACGGCGTCGACGTCGAGGCCATCGCCGGTGCGGAGCCGCTGCGGGATGGGGCGGAGCTCGTCTTCGTCGGCCGGCTGATCGACGAGAAGCGCGTCGACCTCCTGCTCGACGCACTCGCCATCCTGCGCGACCGGGGAGTCCGGACACGCTGCGCGATCGTCGGGGACGGCCCGCAGCGGCCGGGCCTCGAAGCGCAGGCGGCGCGGCTGGGCATCGCCGAGCGGGTGCGGTTCCAGGGGCGGGTACCGGACTCGGCTGTCGCGCGCCAGCTCCGGGCCGCCCGGATCCTGGTCATGCCATCCCTCCGCGAGGGGTATGGACTGGCGGTGGCCGAGGGACAGGCCGCAGGAGCGGTGCCGGTCGTCGTCTCCAGCCCCTTCAGTGGCGCCACCGACCTCGTCAACGACGGCGTCGACGGCGTGGTCGTGGAGCCCACTGCCGCGGGGCTGGCGGATGGCATCGGCGCGCTCCTCGCGGACCCCGCGCGGCTTGGACGGATGGCCGCCGCGGCGCGGGAGACGGGCGCCGGACGAAGCTGGGACGCGGTCGCGGACCGCATGGAACGGATCTATGGCGAGCTGCTCGCCGAGGGCCCGGGGTCGAAGCCGGTGAGGAGGCTGCGATGGTCGTGAGCGATCCGCCCCGCGGCGAGAGCCTGGTGGCCGGCTGGCGCGTCGGCCGGCTGGCGCGGCCATCCGGGCCGGGGATCGACGCGCTCCTCCCGTTCCTCATCGTGGTCGGTCTGCTGGCCGGGCTGGCGGTGATGTCCGCGCTGTCGCCAATCGCCGCCCGGGGCGACTACGGCCAGTGGCTGATGACATCGCGCTACTACCTCGGCGAGAGCGTTCCGGACTACCGCACCATCACCGCGCTTCCACCGATCATTCCGGGGCTCATCGCGGGCGTGCGGCTCGTTGTGCCGGACCCCATCGTGGCGCTGCACGTGGTCACCATTGGGCTGCTGGTCGGCATGGGTGCCGCGTTCTACCTGGGCGGCACCCTCGCCTTCGCAAGCCGATGGGTCGGGTTGTTCAGCGCGGTGGTGGCGCTGCTGGTCACCGACCGGTTCCTGGAGCTGTTCGCCTTCGGCGGCCTGCTGCAGGCGGCATCCATGTTGTGCATGTGCCTCTCGATCGGGGCCTTCGCCGCGGCGGGCCGGCAGCGCCGGATCGTCCTGGGCTGGTGGCTGCTCGGGACGGCGGCGATGGCCCTCGCGGCACTCACGCACGTCGGAACGGGCATGATCGCCGTCCCGGCCGGCATGGCCGCGGCGGGCCTGTCGGCGCTGACATTGCGCCGCCTGGGCTGGGAGCCCCTGCGGCGGGCCCTGCTGTTGCCGATGCTCGCGGCCGCCGGCGTCGCGGCGTACTGGCTGATCGTGCTGCTTCCCGCCAGCGGTGACTACCTCACCAACCCCGCCAGCCTCGCGTACCGGGGGCCTGATCGGCTCTTCAGCGCGCTCTTCTCGTACTGGCCGACCACGGCGGTCGTCATCGTCGGTGGAGTGGGCATCTTCGCCGGTGCGACGGCGGACCTGGCGCAGCGGCGCATCGGCGGCTTCTCGTACCTGGCCGCCTGGATCGTCGTGACGTGGGGGGCGCTGGCGTTCTCGGTGGTGACGGGAGTGGCGACCGACTACCCGCGCTTCGCCACCCTTCTCCTCGCTCCGCTCGCGGTCTCGGCAGGTGCCGTGGTCGCCTGGCTCATCGACGCCCTCGATCGGCGGTTCTCCGGGATCGGACCCCGGCACCTTCGCGGCCATCTGGTACCGGCGGTGTTCCTCCTTGCGATCCTCGCCGCGGCCCCGATCACCACTGGTCGCTACGAGCGGCAGGTCAGCAGCTATCAGCCACGGGAGGCCACGTCGCTCACCGCGGCCATCGAGTGGGTTGACGCAGCGCTGGCGGACGATCGCGCGGTCCTGACGGAGGTGCGCGATGGCAAGTGGCTCGAGGGCCTGACCGGCCGAGAGGCGCTGTTCAGCCAGCCGGTCCGCTATGCCTTCCGGTCCGGCGAGTGGCAGCGCAGCTCGGATGCGGACGCCCTGCTGCGTTCAAGCGCAACGCTGACGAGCGGCTACGTCACCGCCCTGTTCATCGATGCGGTGGGCTCGGAGCGCAGGGTGCCCTCCGATCTCCTGGTGAGGACCAACCATGGCGGCGAGTTCGTGGATGTGCTGCGCCTTCCCCCGCGCGCGACCTCGATCGCGGCCGATGGTCCCGGCGTGACGGCCGACGGCCTTGTCCCGATCCGGACGGCGCATGACACCACCGAGCGCGCGGCCACCGTGCGGACCGTCTGGGAACGGCCCGGGGAGGATGGCTTCACCTTCATCCAGGCCGTCACGACCTACGTGGAAGGGACGACCGTCCGCATCCTCCAGCAGGTGCCCGGGCATCGCCTGTCGACCGTCCTGTCACCGGCCTTCGGCGTGACGATGACCACGCTCGAGATCGCCGGCAGCGAGGCCGTGGCGTGCTTTACCGAGCTCGGCGGAACGGCGCCATGCGTCCGCATCAACGCCGCGCAACCGGATGCACGCTTGCGCGCCACCTCGGATGGCGGCCTCGAGGTCGACAGCGGCACGACGAGCAGGATCGACCTCCTCATCACTGCCCTCACCGCCGGGGACGCGTCGGTCGGCCTCGGCCTCCTCCAGCCCGCGGAGCTCGTCGAGGCGTACGACGTGGGCGCCGCGCTGCTCAACGCCGCCGACCCCTCCTACCCGTCCCGGCGCGCGCGCCTCGAGTCGCTCGGGTTCGAGGAGGCTCGCACCTTCGGTCCCTATCGCGTCCTCCTCCGGAGCGGGAGCCCGAGCCGATGAGCCTGGCGTTCGAGCGGCTGGCGGAGCCGGTCCTGGTGGTGGGCGCCTACGGATACGGCAACGTCGGCGACGAGGCAGTCCTGGCCGGCCTGCTGGCGAAGCTCGGTGACCGATCGGCCACGGTGGTGAGCCGTGACCCGGCGGCCACGACCAGGCTGCACGGCGTCTCATCGGTGGCCATCCATGCCGCACTCCCCGCGCTCCTGCGCCATCGATCGGTCGTGATCGGCGGCGGCGGCCTGTTCGGACGCGACATGGGTGCCATCGGTCGTCTCCTGCCGCTCTTCGGCCTCATCTCCTCGTCCCTCGGCCGCGAGGTCGTCATCGAGGGCGTCGACATCGACGCGACGCTGGCACCCACCGCCCGCCTCCTCGTGCCACGCCTGGCGCGGCGAGCATCCGCCGTCACCGTCCGCGATCATCGCTCGGTAGCCATCCTCGATCGCTGGGACGTCCGCGCCAACCTCGCTCCCGACCTCTCGCACTGGATGCCGATGGGACCGGTCGCCGCCGGTCGCCGGCTGGTGCGGGAGGCCGGTGTCGATACCCGGCTCCCGGTAGTCGGCCTGGCACTCACCGGGGTACGGCCCGATCTCGCCGATGCGGCCCTCACGGCAGCGGCTGGTGCCATGGACGCGCTGCCGGACGCGCAGTTCTGCTTCATTCCGCTCAGCCGCCACCCGCGCGTCGCCACGCATGACGACCTGCGCGTTGCGCACCGGCTGCGCCGGATGCGTCCGCGGCTGGCCATCGTCGAAGCCGAAGTCCATCCGTCCCTCGTGCTGTCAGCCATCGCCCAGCTGTCCGCCCTCGTGTCGATGCGCTACCACGGCATGTTGTTCGCCCAGCGGACCAGGGTGCCGCTGGTGCCGATCGCCTACGCCGAGAAGAACGTGCGCTGGCTGGAGGAGCGCGGCATGCAGGCCATTCCCGCGGACGCGGACGCGCTGACGCGCGCGCTCCGCGATGCGCTCGCCGCCGACGAGCGCTCGGTGAACCGTCCGCGGCTGGTGGCATCGTGACCATCCGCTTGCGCAGCGCCTGGCGACCGCTGCTGGGCTTCGCAATCCTGCTGATCGTGGCGGCCGGCGTCAGCCCGGCCGCCATCGGCGACCGACTGGCCGTTGCCGATCTCCGGCTGGCCATCATCGCCCTGCTGGGCCTCGTCGCCGTCCACGCCCTCCCGGCCGCCGGCTGGTGGGCGATCCTGGGGACGACCACCGGGGTGTGGTTGCCGCGGCGATCTGCGATGTCGCTCTTCTATGCCGCACAGGCCATCGGCGGCATCACGCCGGCGAACCTCGGCGGGGACATCCACCGGGCTGCGACCCTACGGGGGGCCGGGCATGGCTGGTCGGTGGCGGTGGTGCCGCTCATCGTGCAGCGCGCGACGAGCTACCTCGCGCTCAGCGGCCTCAGCCTTGCCGCGCTCGTCATCGTGGCGGCGTCGACCCCGGTCGCCGGCGGGCTCGTGGCGGTGGGCACCGCGTGCGCCGGTGTCATCGCGGCGGCGGCCTGGATGCTGCTCGCCCCGCCGAAGCCGCTGCGCGGCGCGTACGCCCGTCTCGCGGGGTGGGTCGGCGGAGGCTCACGGCCCACCAGCGTCGCGGTCCCACGGCTCGGGGCGGCGACCCTGATCGGGATCGGCAGCGGGCTCCTGTTCCATGCGGCGAGCATCGGCCTTGCCTGGGTGCTGGTCGTGGCGGTCGACCCCGGAATCCCGGCCGCGCCGGTCCTCGGGTCGCTTGCCGTGGCCCGGCTCAGCCTGGCGGTTCCGTTCGTCCCGAGCGGCCTCGGAGTGCAGGAGGGAGCGCTGGCCCTGCTCTTCGCTTCCCTGGGGCTCAGCGCCGACAGTGCGCTGGCAGCGATGCTCCTCGCCCGCATCGCGCTGGTGCTGACCACCGCCCTCGGGGTCGTCCTGCTGATGCGGCCCGCGGCCGCAGCGCCCCTCGGACCGAACGGGACCTACTCCCCCACGTCGTAAGGGAGCCGGTGCGATGCTCCTGGCGAGCGGCACTCACAGGTCACGCTCGGAGCTGGGCGGCTCGGCCCAACGAACGCTGCGTCGCGTCCTCGATGGTCATGCGGGCACCCGCGGCGGACCGCGAATTCGTCGTTGCGCGTCCGCCGGGGCCCCCGGTCACTGAGGTGACGGGTTGACGGCCGGCGGACCATCGGTCGATGACGCCTGGGCGACGGTTCTGCTGCGACGAGGATCTCGCGCGCCTGGCGTACGACGGCCTGAACGCGGAGGCCGACCTGGAGCGATGGCGCGCAGGGCGGCTGAACCCGGTGACCCGAGAGCTGATCGACGTGCTCCGGCACGACGGCGTGGAGGGCGCGCGGGTGCTCGACATCGGCGCCGGCGTGGGCGCCGTCCATGTGGCGCTGCTGGAAGCGGGTGCGGCGGCCGCGATCGACGTCGACGCGTCGCGCGAGTACCTGGCGACCGCGCGAGCCGAGGCCGAGCGGCGGGGCCTGGCCGGCCGCGTGGAGTATCGGTTCGGGGATGTCGTGGAGCTCGCGGCCGAGCTGCCGGCGGTCGACATCGTCGCGCTCGACTCGGTGATCTGCTGCGATCCCGATCTCGAGGCCCTGCTCGCGGCCGCGATCCGGACCGGGCCGCGGCTGGTGGGCATCACCTACCCGCGGGACACCTGGTGGATGCGCGCCTTCATGCGTGTGCACAACCTGTGGCAGGCCGTCCGGCGGAGCCCGGCCCGCTATTTCGTCCACCGCCACGCGCAGCTCGAGCGCTGGATGGCGGGCGCCGGGTATCGGAACGTCCACGAGGGCGGCATCCGGGTATGGCGCGTGGTCCTGTACCGGCGTTCGGCGGCCACGCAGCGGCCTTAGCGGGCGCCAGGTTGGCCGATCGCGTCACCTGCGAACCAGTGGCGAACCGCCCGCGACCCCATCGGCACGCCGGCGCCGGCGCCGGGCGGGACGCCGGGTGGCCGCTACGCCTCCACCGGCCTGCGGGCGTGGATCCCGGCCCCGAGGGTCCCGTAGTCGGACGCGCTCGAGTGCTGCGGCGCGCCCGCGAAGACGTCGATGCCGTCGAGAACCTGCACGTCGCTGAAGCCGGCGTCGGCGACGAGGGCCGCGAGCTCCGCGCGCGGCAGGCCGCCCGCGATGCAGCCGGTCCAGAGGCTGACGTCCTGCTTCGCGCCATCCGAGACCGGGCGGCCCAGCACGATGTCGGCGAGCTGCAGCCGCCCGCCCGGACGCAGCACGCGGTACATCTCCGCCAGCGCGGCGGCCTTGTCCGGCACGAGGTTCAGCACGCCGTTGCTGATGACGAGGTCGGCCCAGCCGTCGTCCACGGGCAGCGCTTCCAGGTAGCCCTCGCGGAACTCGACGTTGGTGGTGCCGGCCGCGGCCGCCGCGGCGCGGGCCTTGCGCAGCATCCCGTCCGTCATGTCGACGCCGATCACCGCACCCGCCGGACCCACCAGGCGGGCCGCCACGATGCTGTCGATGCCGGCGCCGGAGCCGCAGTCGACGACGTGCTGGCCCTCCCCCACCGGGCCGAGGGCGAACGGGTTCCCGGTGCCGGCCATCGAGGCGATCGCGTCCTCGGGGATGCCCGCCAGCAGTGCGTCCGGGTAGCCGAGCAGCCGCGCCAGCGGCCGCCCGGTGTGGAAGTGGAAGCCACGGTCCGGATCGGTCGCGACCGCGTCGTACTCGGAGCGAATCGCGTCCCGCAGGACGGCGGTGTCGACGCGTGGACTGGCGGGTGCCTGGGTCATCGGTCTGGCCTCAACGCTGGCTCTGCTGCCGGTATGACGCTTCGCGGCATCGCTCCTATTCCCGCGCGCGGCCCGGAAGGGCCTCGCCAGGCGACGGCTTCCGAGCGGTGACGAAGACGCTCTCGGCGATGCGGTCGTGCCGATCCGCCGGGACCCGGTCGCGAAGCAGGGAGAGCAGCTGGTCGTTGAATAGGGGGTAGAGGGCGCACTCGGCGATGCCGAACGGATGGAGCGGCGTGATCCGCACCTCGCGGAACCCGGCCCGGCGGAGCCCCTTGTAGAGCGCGACCTCCGACAGGGCGCCCGACAGGCAGCCGGCCCAGGCGGCGGGGTGGGTAACGATTTCGGGGGGCAAGTCGTGCTCGAGGACGAGATCCACCACCGCCAGGCGGCCCCCGGGCCGCAGGACGCGGAACGCTTCCGCCAGCACGCGCACCTTGCGCGGCGAGAGGTTGATGACGCCATTGCTGAGCACCACGTCGAACGACCCGTCGGGCAGCGGCAGCGCCTCGATCTCGCCCTCGAGGAATCGGACGTTGTCGAGCTCGGCGTTCGCGGCAGCGCGCGTGGCACGCTCGATCATCTCCGGCAGGAAGTCGATCCCCACGACCTGGCCGGTCGGGCCGACGGCCCGCGCGGCGAGGAGGCAATCGATCCCACCCCCGGATCCCAGGTCCAGGACGGTCTCACCCGCCGCCAGCGCGGCGTGCCGGACCGGGTTGCCGACCCCGAGGGCCATGCGGATCGTCTCGTCCGGGATGCGCTCCAGCTCGCGGTCCGCGTAGAAGCGGTCCGCCACCGCCCGGTCGGTCGGGCGGACGTCGGCGTACGTCCCGCGCACGGCGGCGCGGATTGCGTCCTGCTGGAGGTAGTCGCCTCCCGAGATGTGCCCCACATGAGGCTCGTGGCGGGTGGCGCTCATGACCGCTCCCCGGTGGTCGCGTCGGCATCGGCGAGGAGCTCATCGAGCCGGCCACGCACCGACGGCGGGATCGGCCGGACGCCGGTCTCCGCCACCTTCTCGCGCACCTGGCGACTGAACTCGAGCTCACCGCAGCAGCGCTGGCAGACGCCGAGGTGCTCCTCGAGCGCATCGGCATCGTGCGAGTCCAGGCCCTGGGACAGGTAGGCCCACATCCGAGCCACGGCCTCGCGACAGTCAATCATCGTCGTCACTCACTTTCACCAGGCCGCGTCGCACCGCGTAGTCCCAGAGCCCCCGCTCGAGTTGCTTTCGCCCGCGGTGAAGGCGCGACAGCAGCGTCCCCAGCGGGATGTCGAGAATGGCCGCCGATTCCTTGCAGCTGAAGCCGTGGACCGCGGTCAGGATGAGCGGCAGCCGATGCTGCGGCGAGATCTCGCCGAAGACCACCTGCACGTCCTCATCACGGAAGAGCCGCAGGAAGTCGAGATGGAGCTCGTCCGAGTACGGGAAGGGATCCTCCATGGCGATCGTGGCAAACAGGCTGAAGTCCTCGTCGGCCACCTCCGGGTCGAGCGGCACGGTCGCCGGCCGCCGGCTGAGCGCCCGCTGTCGATCGCGCCAGGCATTCGTCGCGATGGTGAAGAGCCACGAGCGCTCGCGTTTCGGGTCCCGCAGGCCGGCGTGGCCGCGCATCGCCCGCAACAACGTCTCCTGGAGCAGATCCTCGGCATCGGCCTGCTGACGGGCCAGGTGGAGGCAGTAGCCGTAGAGCGCGTCGCCATGGTCGTCGAGCAGGGAGCTGAACGACGGGGGCGGGTGCGATGTGACCACGGCCTCTGTCTCCAATCAGTCCTTCCTCGTGCTTCAGCGCCTCTTGGTTGGACGACCGCGCGGGGCGGAATTATTCCCTGCGTCAGCGCACTGCCTGGTCGCCGATGGCGCGTACCGCCCGGGCGATGCCCTCGACCTCGGCCAGCGTGGTGCGAGGGTTGATGTAGCACGGTCGGATGGCGAGCTTGCCGGCGACCCGGGTGGTCGACGGCACGAAGGCGGTGTCCGCACGAAGGCGGCGAACGATCTCGGCGTTGAGCCGATCCAGCGTCGCCTCGTCGAGGTCGCCCGCGCCCCGGTATCGGAAGCAGCAGATCGACAGCGTGGGAGCCGCCAGCAGCTCCAAGCGCTCATCGGCGATCACCAGCTCCGCGAGGTGGCGCGCGAAGCCGATGTGGCGACGGACCCGATCGCGCAGGCCATCCGCGCCGATCTCGCGCAGGATGGCCCACACCGCCACGCCCCGCGATGGCGCCGACTGGTCGAGGTTGAAGTCGTGGAACACCTCGCCCAGGCTGTCGAACGGCGAGGTCGGCTCGGGAGCCTCCTCGACCGTGCCCTCCAGATAGGCCGCTGGCTCCAGCGTGAAGGCTCGGCCCAGCAGGCCGCGATCGCGGACGAACACCGCGCCGGTGCCGAGCGGCGCGGCGAGCCACTTGTGGGGATCGACCACGGCCGAGTCCGCGCGCTCGAGACCGTCGAACAGGGCCGCAACGCGGTCATCGAGCCGGCCGAACAGGCCGTAGGCGCCGTCCACGTGCAGCCAGGTGCCGAACTCGGCCGCCAGGTCGGCCATCTCCGCGATGGGGTCGACCGCTCCGGTGTTGACCGTCCCCGCGCTCGCGACCAGTGCCACCGGCACGGCGTCGCCGGATCGGCCAGCCTCGAGCGCTCGGCGCAGCGCGCCGAGCTCGATTCGCCCGGCATCGTCGACGGGAATCTGCACCACCGCGTCGCGCCCCAGGCCGAGGACGGCCGCCGCCCGGGTCACGACGTGGTGCACCTCGCTGCTGGCATAGATCCGTCCGGCGAGCCCATGGAGGCCCTCGCGTGCGGGGTCATGGCCCCGGCGTTCATAGGCCTGCTGGCGGGCCGCCCCGAGCGCGACGAGATTCGCCGACGAGCCGCCCGGTGTGAACGTCCCCTGCCACGTCGCCGGGATCCCGAGCAGCTCTGCCAGCCAGCGGAGCGCGATCGTCTCGAGGGAGTTGAACGGCTGCACCCACCAGCGCTGCGAGCCGGCCACGGCCGCGGCCAGCCATGCGGCGGCACCGGTCGTGGTGGGCGCCGTCGTCACCCAGCCGGCGAAGCCGGGCGCACCATTGCGCAGGCCGTGCGGGATGACCACCTCGGCCAGCTCGGCGAGGGTCTGCTCGAGGCCGGCGCCCGCGCTCGGCAGCGGCTGGTCGAGCTGAGCGTGCCAGGTCGCACGTCGCCTCGCTGCCGGATCGGGGCCCTCGAAGCGGTTGAAGCTCTCGAGGGCCGGCAGGATCTGGCCGATCGCCGCGCCAAGCTGCGACGTGTCGGCCCGGTCAGGTGCTTCGAGCTCGGCTCTGGCCGGCCGCTCCAGCGGTGGCGATCCGGGGGCGTGCGTCTCCATCGGTCCTCCTCGTCGGTCGGGGTGGGCGCTGGCGCCCATCGGATAGACGCCGTCGGAAGTGAAGGTATTCCCCCACGCTCGGCGGCGTCCAGCGGCGGAATACGCCGGGTGCGGGCGGACGTCGATGCCGATGAGGACCGCCGAGCCGTCGGCGGCAGAACCAGCCACAGGAGGATCACCATGGCCACCGTCACCGTCCGCAATGGAATCGACGTCGAGCAGCTGGTCGCCACCATCGGCGCCATTGCCGAGCAGCCGTCGATCTCGACGTTCACGTTCAAGGCGACGACCGAGTGGAAGGATGGCACGCTCAATCACGCCGAGATCGGCGACTTCATCCACAACGGCGGGCTCGTCGAGCGCCCCGAGCCGTTCCGCCTCACCGGCGACGAGCCGCCCGTGCTGCTGGGTGCCAACCGCGGTCCGAACGCGGTTGAGCTGGTGCTGGCGGCCCTCGGCCTGTGCTACGGCGTCGGCTTCGTCGCCAACGCGGCGGCCCGCGGCATCGAGCTCAGCGAGCTGCGCTACGAGGTGACCGGCGACATCGACGTGCAGAACTTCCTGGGGATGACGAAGGAGACGCGGCCGGGATTCAGCGCCATCCGCGCCCGAGCCTGGGTCCGCTCGCCGAACGCGACGGCCGAGCAGCTCGAGGAGCTGTGCCAGTACGTGCAGGACACGTCGCCCGTGCGCGACATCATCGCCAATGCGACCCCCGTCGACACCTCGGTGGAGGTGATCGGGTAGGCCACCTCGCGAGGCCGGCATCGGGGCCAGCGTTGACGATGGTGCCCGGCCTCACCACACTCCGCGCATGCCGGTCGAGGCGAAGACGTTCGAGCAACCCGACGAGACGGTGACCTTCGACCGCGGCCGCGTGAATATCGTGACCGTGGGGTCGATGACGATCGGTCACGAAGTCGTGGAGCCGGGCTGGCGCTGGTCTGCCCACGTGAAGCCGATCGTGGGCACGGAATGGTGCGAGTTCCACCACGCGATGTACGTGCTGTCCGGCCACATGCGGGTGGTCATGCGCGACGGCGAGACCCACGATATCGTCGCCGGCCAGGTCGTTGACGTTCCGCCGGGACACGACGCGTGGGTGGTGGGCGACGAGCCGGTCACCTCCATCGACCTCCAGGGCGTGGTCGGATGGGCACGAGCGCCGGAGCCGGGCGAACGGGTGCTGACGACGGTGCTGTTCACCGATATCGTCGACTCGACGGGCGTCGCCGAGCGGCTGGGCGACGCGGCCTGGAAGCGGGTGTTGGCCACCCACCAGGAGGACGCGCGATCCTTGCTCGCGCACCACCGCGGGCGGTTGGTGAACACCACCGGCGACGGGTTCGTCGCCACCTTCGACGCACCCGCCCGGGCTGTGCGGTGCGCCATCGATCTCGCGGCCGCCGCGGACCGGCTCGGGATCGCGATCCGAGCGGGCGTGCACACCGGCGAGGTCGAGTTCTCCGACGGCGATCTCCGCGGCCTCGCGGTGCACCTGGCGGCCCGGATCATGGGCGCCGCCGATCCCGGCACCACGTTCGTCTCCGGGACCACGCGGGAGCTGGCCGTCGGTGCGGGGCTGGAGTTCGTGGATCGGGGCGCGCGCGAGTTCAGGGGGATCAGCGGGGAGCGGCCCGTCTATGAGGCGCGGCTGTCGCCCTGACGTCGGAGCCCCGCCGCGTCGCGCCCGAGCCCTGTGCTGGCGCGGTTGTTCCCATCGGGCGGGCGTATCGGCGAGTGAGTTGCTGAATTCCCGTGGTGCGGCAGCAACGACCAGGCAGATGGGCTGGAGCGTAGCCGTGGCGCTCATGGGGTGGGAAAGCGGTTGTTGAGTGTCCGATACGCCCGTGGGCCGGGCACCGCGATACGCCGGTGGGGCGGGCACCGCGGGCGCGGCACCGGGCCGCCGTCCTGGGGGTGGGCACCCGGCCGCTCCCTGGGCGGCGACATCAGATCATGACGAGCGCGTCGCGTTCCGGCTGCCGGCCCGCCGCGAGCCGACCCATCACGCGTCGCGTATCCAGATCCCAGGCGCCGAGCAGTGCCGAGCGGGCGGCCTCCAGTGCCCGGCGGTTCGCCCGCGTCGCGGCCACGACGATGACGAGGCGGGTCGCGCCGATGTCGCGAGCCTTGACCCGGGCATCCCGCAGCTGTGCCTGCATGTCACCGAGCCGGGTGATGACCTCGACGGCGATGAGGCAGCCGGTGGCGCGCAGCACGAGGTCGATCGCACGCAGGTCGCCCGGCAGTGGAATCGGCGCCTCGAGCTCGCGGTTGAACGCCGGCGAGACGCGATCGAGGAAACGGCGGAGGTAGCGCAGCTGCCCCGCATCACGGACGCCGCCACCGGTCGGATAGGTGGTGATCACCAGCCGCAACCCGACGGCGGCCGCATGCTCCGTCAGCGACTCGACGCCGACGTACGGTGAATCGCCGTGCTCGCGCCGCGAGACCTCCGATGCCGAGATGCCGATCGCCGTCCCGACCTCCGCCTGGGTCGCCCCGAGAAGGAGCCGGTGGATCCGCAGATCGGCGCCCACCTCGACCCGCCGCGCATGCCATGTCCTCCGCGCC
>DASVEQ010000016.1:0-3727 GCA_036380455.1 Candidatus Limnocylindria bacterium
GGCTCCGGCGACTCGCCGGGCTCCTCGGGCTCCTCGGGCGGCGGTGGCTCGGCCTCGCCCAGGAGCTGGCGCAGGCCCTCCTCCACCGTCTCGGCGAAGGCGACGCGCTGCTGGTCGACCATGATCACGCGTACGAACTCCGGGAACGGCGCTCCTTCGGCCTGCAGGAAGATCGGCTCGATGTACACGAGCCCGTCGTCGCCGATCGGCAGCACCAGCAGGTTGCCGCGTACGACTCGTGATCCCGCGTTCGACCAGAGGGTGAACTGCTCGCTGATCGTGTCGTCCTGGTTGATGCGAGCCTCGACCTGGGCTGGGCCGAAGGTCGTCGTGTCCGACGGGAAGCGGAACAGGATCCGCTCGCCGTAGACGCCGGGATCCATGCGCGCCGCCGACCAGGCGATCATGTTCGGCCGGCTCTCGGCGACCATCGGCTGGATGAGGACGAATTCCGGCTCGTCCTCGCCGGGGATCCGCATCGTGACGTAGTACGGCTCCATCGGTCGCGTCTCGGACGTCGAGACGTCGTCCGGGATCGCCCAGCGGTCCTCCTGGTTGTAGAAGGTCGTGGCGCCGACGTCGGTCGCCGGCAGGTGGTAGACGCGCGACGCCAGGTTCTGGGCGGTGAACAGGTCCTCCGGGTAACGGAGGTGCGCCACGAGCTCATCGGGCATCGCGTCGATCGGCTGGAAGAGCGTGGGGAAGATCCGCGCGTAGGCGGCGATGATCGGATCGGTGCCATCGGCGACGTAGAAGTCGACCGTGCCGTCGTAGGCGTCGATCACGATCTTCACCGCGTTGCGGATGTAGTTTGCGCCGGCGAAGCGACCCTCCGAGAGGGGCTGCGCGTTCGGGTATCGGTTGCTCACCGTGTAGGCATCCCACATCCACACCAGCCGGTCATCGGCCGACACCAGGTACGGATCCTGGTCGTAGACCAGGAACGGGGCGATCTCCTCCACGCGCTCTCCGATCTGGCGCCGGAACAGGATCTGCGAGTCCTCGCTCAGCTGCCCGCTGATGAGAAGGTTGAAGTCCCCGAATCGGAAGGCGAAGAGCGCCCGCGCGATCGGGTTGCCGATGCCGACGCCGGTCGATCCCTCCCAGCGCGTCGTCTCGCCGCCCTCGGCACGGTCGTCGAGCGGGAAGTCGAATTCGGCGGTCGTCGTGCCGGTGATGACGTGCGTGTCAGTCGCCTCTCCGAAGTAGATCCGCGGCTCGCCGACCGGCAGCTGCGGCTCGCGGTTGATGCCGCTCACCAGGTAGTCCGGTTGGCCCTGCGCGGTGACGGCGTCGACCGGAACGGCCGTGATACCGTAGCCGTGGGTGAAGACGAGCCGCTCGTTCGTCCACGTCCGGGCCTGCTCGGCCAGCCGCTCCACGTCGAGCTCGCGCGCGCTCAGCATGATCTGGCGCTGCTCACCGGCGATCTCGTAGCGGTCGATGTCGACGTCGCGGAACGTGTAGTACTGCCGCAGGATCTGCTGCTGCCCGAAGGTGGTCAGCAGCGGCCGGTAGTCCCACAGCCGCAGGTTGTCGATCGTCGCCTGGTCTCCGGTGAAGACCTCGCGGGTCAGCTCCTGCTCGCCGGTGAACGTCCGCAGCTCCGCTTCGTCCAGCCCGAATGCCGCGCGCGTGGCCTCGAGGTGGTTGCGCAGGTACGGGCGCTCGACGTTGAGCTCGTTGGGGACGACCTGGACGCGCTGCACGAAGCCGGGGTAGAGCCCGCCGACGAGAACGGAGAGGATGAGCCACGCGCCGGCGGCCAGGCCGAGCAGCCACAGGGTGCGGAAGAACGTGTTGAGCAGCAAGAGCACGGCCGACACGAGGGCGACCCCGGTCAGGATCATGTATGCCGGGAACTGGGCATTCATGTCGGTGTACGTGGCCGCCTGCACCGATCCCCCGACCCCGCGCGTCGAGTACGCCAGCTCCGCGATGTCGAGCTGGTAGCCCGCGGCGATCACCCCCAGCAGCAGGGCGCCGATGATCGACAGGTGCGCCCGCACCGGCGCGCTGAGATGGAACTGCCAGCGAAGCGCACGAGCGGCGTAGGTCCCGAGCGTCAACAGGCCGACGATGATCAGGGTGGTCGACGCCCAGCCCAGCAGGAAGCGCCAGAACGGCAGGTCGAAGACGAAGAAGCCGATGTCCCGGCCGAGCGTCGGATCGGTGACGCCCCACTCGCCGCCGTTGAGGAAGAGCAGGACGGTTTCCCAGTTTCCGCTCCAGGCGGCACCCGACCCGAGCGCCAGGAGCACCGCCACGATCGCCAGGGCGACGCCGATGGCGCGCGACGCGTCAGGCAGCTCGATCCCGCCCAGCTGTCGCACCGGCGCCTGCGGCGCGATGCGCCGGGCGACCCACGTGCTCAGCAGCGCGAGGGCGAGCATGGCGCCGAAGCCGATGGCGAACAGGGCGACCTGGGCCCAGAGGCGGGTGGCGAGGACGTCGCGCCGGCCGAGCGCGTCGTACCACATCACGTCGGTGATGAGCGTGACGATGCCGCCCAGCAGGCCCAGCACCACGAGGACGACGACGAAGACGCCGCCGATGAACAGCCATCGCCGCCACGGGACTTCGGCGTTCGCGACCGGGGGGAAGGCGGGTCCGTCGCCGCCGTTGCCGTTGCCGCCGCGCGGCGAGCGCCCACGGCGCGCGCGCTCGGCGTCGTCGATGGGCGTGACGTTGCGCTCGCGCCGCTCGAAGGGACGGCCCTCGCGGCGCGCGTCGGCCTCCTCCTGGCGCCGCTGGAGATCCTCCAGGAGCTTGTCGAACCAGCTGGACATGTACCGCGGATGCTACCGGGTCCTGTCCGAGCATGCGCTCGGGTGCTCGGCGTCATCGGCTGCGGGCCTGGGCCCCGGTTTGTGGCTGCTGCAACGAACGACCAACTGCGGGCCTTCGAAGCCCACCGCATGGTCCCGCGTTTCGACGGCCGCAACCGGTGACCAGGAACATGGGGCACCAGGCGCCTGCGTGGCCGATCGTTGTCGTTGCAGCAAACGCCGGAGGCGTCGCCGGACGATCCGAGCGCTCAGACGATCGGGCACTCGCTAGCATCGACCGATGCAGCTGTCCGGCTCCTGTTTCTGCGGCGCGACCTCGTTCAGCGTCGAGACCCGCACGCCGTATCCTTACCGGCGCTGCTACTGCGCCCGATGCCGCAAGACGGCCGGAGGGACCGGGGCCGCCGCCAACGTGCTGGCCCAGGCGTCGACGCTCCGGGTCATCGGCGCGGAGCTGATCACGGAATACGCCGCGCCCGATGCCACCCGCACCCGGTTCTGCTCGCGCTGCGGCTCGGCGCTCTACCTCACCCTCGACGCGGCGCCGGACTTCGTCTACCCGTTCGCGTCGGCCATCGACACGCCGCTGCCCGAGCCACCCGAGCGCGTCCACGTCTTCACCGGCGAGACCCCCGCTTGGGCCAGACCGCCGGCCTCGCCGCGGGACCTCGCCGTCGAGCGGAATACGAACGAATCGATCGAGGGCTGGCACCGCCGGCACGGCCTGTCCGAGCCTGAGTGACCGCGCTCCCGGCTACGGTCCCGGCGCGACGACATCGAGGCGACCGATCTCGGCGCCCTCCGCGTCGAACGCCACGAGGGCATGGGGCCCGGCCCCGATCGGGAGCGCGAGCACGAACCCGGAGCCATCGACCTGGGCAGGCGCCAGCGGGAACATCGTGGCCCGCGCTTGACCGCCCGAGTTGAGCTCAGCCACC
>DASVEQ010000017.1:0-30821 GCA_036380455.1 Candidatus Limnocylindria bacterium
GCGAGCTTCTGGGCGACGCGCAGCTTCGCGCTGCGCGCGCGGCGGTTCCGCCGGACCTCGTCGGGCCCGGCGGTGATGACGCCCCTGGTGACCGCGCGCAGCTGCGCTCCGTGGCCGCACGTGCACGCCGGCGGCAACGGATCCTCCATGCAGTCACGGCTCTCGCGCACGATGAAGCGCTTGACGATCCTGTCCTCGAGGCTGTGGTAGCTGATGACCGCCATCCGGCCACCCGGCCGGAGCGCGGCGAGCGCGCCCGCCAGGCCGGCGCTCAGCACCTCGACCTCGCGGTTGACGGCGATCCGCAGCGCCTGGAACGTGCGTGTGGCGGGATGGATGCGCCCGGCGTCCGCGCCGCCCGGGCGGGCCGCGCCGGCGGCGGCGATGACCGCGGCCAGGTCGGCGGCGGTCACGATCCGGTTCTCCGCGCTCGCCGCCACGATCGCCTTCGCGATGCGGCCTGCACGGCGCTCTTCACCAAACGTCGCGATGATTCCGGCGAGCTCTCGCTCCGAGGAGCGCTCAATGAGCTCAAGAGCCGAAAGGCCACTCGTTTCATCGAATCTCATGTCCGGCGGCGCATCGGCCGCGAAGCTGAATCCACGACCCGGATCGGCGAGCTGGTAGCTGCTGAGGCCGAGGTCGAAGAGACATGCGTCGAGGGGGACGACGCCGGCGTCGGCCGCCGCGTCGTAGATCGATTCGAAGTTCGCGTGGCGCAGGACGACGCGGCCGCCGAAGCGCTCGAGGACGCGAGATGCCTCCGCGATGGCCGCCCGGTCGGCATCGATGCCGAGCAGGCGGCCATGCGGAGACGTGGCTTCCAGGAGCCGCTCGGCGTGCCCACCGCCGCCGACCGTGCAATCCGCCACGGAGCTGCCGGGCCCCACGGCCAGCGAGGTGAGAACCTCGTCGACCAGGACCGGCAGGTGCCCTTCTCCCATGTGGCGTTGCACCTCGTATGTCGGACGGCGGGCCGAGCGGCCCGGAAGCGCATCAATGACCCCGGCACCGTCAGATGCCCAGATCGGCGAGGTGCTCGGCGAGCGCCTCCGGCGCGTCCTCGATCTGCGACCGATACGGCTGCCACCGCGCCGGTGCCCAGATCTCGAGCCGGTTCAGCGCACCGACCACGACCACCTCGCTGTGGGTCAGGTCGGCGTACTCGCGCAGGTAACTCGGGACGAGGACTCGCCCCTGGCGATCGAGATCCACCTCGACCGCCCCCGAGCTCATGAAGCGGCCGAACTGTCGCGCGGCCGCGTTCGTGGTGGGCAGGGCCTGGATCCTCGCCGCGAGGTCCTCCCAGGTGTCCGCCGGGAAGATCGCCAGGCAGCCGTCCAGCCAGCGGGCCAGCGTGGCGCCCTGCGCCAGCCGCGCCCGGAACCGCACCGGGACCGCGACGCGGCCTCGGTCGTCCAGTGCGTGCCGGAACTCCCCGGTGAGGAACGACGCTCGATCCATCCTGCCTGTGATCCACCACTTCTCCCCACATGGCCCCATTTGGAACCACCGGGCGCCACTATACAGGGCAGCCGCCACCCGTCAAGGGGTTTTCGCGCAAGGGTGCACGGGATCGGGCAGTACCTTCGGATGGGCGGGCGGGCCGACTCGTCCCAGCCTGGCTGCTGACCCGTCCCACGAGTCAACGGACGAGAAGACCGAGCTCCAGCGCCTTCGACCCGTGGCTACGGGTCATCGGCTGCCGGAGGTCGGCTTCCTCGGGAGCTCCGGCGTCGGTAGGCCCGCCCCACGGGTCAACCGGCCAGGAGTCGCGAATGCAAGGGGATCCGGCGGACGCCTCGGTCAGGGAGCGGGCGTGGCCTCGGGAACCTCGGTCAGCTCGTCCTGCTCGAGGTATTCGGAGCGGCGCTCCCCGGCGTCATTGAGAAAGACGGCACGGACCCGGAATTCCCCGGAGTCGGGGTAGCGATACGACCAGCCGGTCAGGTCGCCGTCCTGGGTCACCCAGTAGGTGTCGCCGTCGGCGCCCTCGAGCGCCTCGACGCGGGCGAAGGAGAACCCGTCGAACGAGGAGATCCGCGTGTCGGCGACCACACCGTCGTCGTCCAGCTGGTAGAGGGTGTACTCGTCCGGCGCGACCGAGACCTCGTAGAACGCGAACGTGTCGCCCACCTCGGGTGTCGGTTCGGGGGTCGGTGCGCCGCTCGGCGGCGGAGGGGTGAGCTCCGGCGTGCCGGTCGGGGCCGGCGTGTCGGTCGGCGCGGCCGTGGCCGATGGCGGAACAACCGTGGCGGACGGGGTGGGCGAGGCGTTCGCGATGCCATCAGGGTCGCCGAACAGGAGGAACGCTCCCGCTCCGCCACCGACGAGGAGCAGAAGGAGCAACCCGACCAGGATCCCGCCGCCCCGTCGTCGGCGCTCGGGCGCCGGTGCCGGAGGTGGAGGAGGCGGTGCCGCCTCGATCGGGGCGCGCGGCCGACGAAGTGCCTCGAGCTCCTCGGTCGGGATGACGAGCACGCCACGCAGGTAGCGCGGGCAGTTGCCATAGCCCCGCTCCTGGCAGACGCGGGTCTGCTGCTCGGCGCTGATCGGGGCGGGATCGCCGAAGGCGAAGCAGCGATGCTCGTCGCTCACGCCCTCGACGTAGCCGGTGCGGTCGCCCTCGAGGCCGAGGAACGGACAGATGTGCTCCGGACGCTCGGCGAGCCTGGCGAACAGCGCGCGCCGCTCCGCCTCGCGGGCAGCGTCGGCGGCAGCGGCCTCTTCACGCCTGCGTCGTCCGAACACGACACCTCCTCGTCCCCTGGTGCGTCGCGCGCTCGCGACCGAGCGAGTCTAGCGTGATCGGCGGGCAGGACGCGGATGGTACGAAGGCGCCATTGTTGCCGGGACGCGCCAAGGACTAGCCTCGAGCTCGACGCCCGAGCACCGCACCGAACCCAGAGGCGATCCGAGATGGCGCTGAACCCGATCGAAGGGGGCGAAGAGCGCCGACCGATTCCGCGATCCGGTCGGATTCGCCGCTGCTCGGTCCGGCACGTCAGCATCGTCCCCGGCGATTCCGCCACCGTCGAGGTCGCCTGCCTGCTCGGCGGCGTCGAGTACCCGCTCCCGCTCGGCTCGATGGACGATGCGCGCCCGATCTGCAACGCGTGCACGGCGCGCTCGGTCTGGCGCGAGGACGAGGACTAGGCGAGGCCCCTGGAGAGCGGCCTGTAAGCCGAGTTCTGTCGTGAGCCGATGCGAACATCGGTCACGGACGGCCATCCATCTTGGCGACCTACCCGGGAGCTGAGCGAGCAACCTGCTGCGGCCGAAGCCGCCTTGCGCTCCCCTATTCGGTCTTGCTCCGGCTAGAGCTTGCCGCGTTTCACTCCGCTCCGGCCCGATCTTGCGACCGGCGGATCGGCATCGTCACTGTGGCGCTGGTCCTCGCCTCACGGCGGACGGGCGTTACCCGCTAGCCTGCTCTGTGGAGCTCGGACTTTCCTCGGACGCGGCCTTTCGACCGATGCGCCCGCGACCGTCCGGCCGCCTCCAGGGATCCATAGTGTAGCCGATCCGAACGTTCGTTCGGTTTACGGCTCCTCGAGCACGTCGAGGATCGACTCGGCGATGATCTCGTAGCCGGCCGCGTTCGGGTGAACGTCCCCATCGGCGATGCGCGTGAGCTCCGACTCCCGCCCGCGAAACGCGGCATGGAGATCCACCAGTGCGGCGCTCCTCGCCTCGGCCACGCAGGCGATCCGGTCGTTGAGGCCCGGTCGCGTCTCCGCGGGATCGCAGGAAACCGTCCCGTCGGAGCCGACGATCGGCTCGGCGGCACCGGGCGCGGGATCCGGGACGTAGTAGGCGAGCACGATGACCGGGGCGGTGCTGCCGTTCGAGGCCAGAGCGTCCCGGACCACGTCGAGGACCGTGTCGAGGGCTCCGGCCGCCTCGGCGATCGCGGCGTCGACGAGAGCGCGACACGGATCGCCATCCGGAGCCGACTCGCACGCCGGCTCGCGGCGGACCCGGAGCACCTCGTTCGCGCCGAGCCCCACGCTGACGAGGCGCACCCGCGGCCCGAGCTCCTCGATCGCGGCCACGGTGTCGTCGAGCCGGCGGTCGCGGAAGCCGGCGGCCGTCTCCCCGGGCACGGCCAGGATCCGGCTCTCGGCGACCGGCGGGTTCGCGTCGGCGAGGGCGGCGGCGACCCGTGCCACGAACCCGTTGTCCTGCGGTCGCGGGACGCCGATCCCGAAGGTCAGGGAGTCCCCGAGCGCCAGGTAGACCCCGGCGCCCACCGCCGTCGACGACTCGGCCGGTTCGGTCGTCTCAACCGGGTCCGGGCGCCCGGGCTCCCGACAGCGATCGTTCTTCGGGCGGTGGCGGCAGTGCCGCCGCTCCTCGACCCCGGTCACCGACCACGCGTCACCGTCGCGCTCGATCCGCAGGCGAAGGTCGACCGCCAGGGTCACCCGGTCCGCGGGATCGGTCAGCCGCAGCCAGCCGGTCACGAGGTCGGGCTCGTCGCCGGGCACGATCGCATGCTCCACTTCGGCGCCGGACTGCTGCAGCGATGCGGCGACGGCCTCGACCAGCTGTTCCGCCGAGGACCAGTCGGCGCCGTCGGGGCCGAACGGGCTGCTCGGGGTCCCGCCGTCGTCCCACTCGGTCACCCCTGCCGATCCGTCGACCGGGCGCTCCCACGGCTCGGGGTCGGGGGCCGGCCCCGCGCACGCGGTGACCAGCGCTGCCACCAGGGCGGCGGCGACCGGGCTACTGGAGCGTCGGTGTCGACCCGGGAACACGATCCCCCCACCCGTCGATCGCGATGTTGCTCAGCCGATCCGCGTCCTTGTTCAGCTCGCGGGGGACGTGGCCAACGGTATAGCCATCGAACGTGCCGAGCAGCTCCATGACCGCGGCATGGATCGGCTTCAGGTCGGGGTGCTTCACGCGGTAGATGCCCGTGATCTGGCGTGCGACGAGCTCCGAGTCCATCCGCAGGTCCACGCGATCCGCGCCGAGGCGGCGTGCCTCCTCGAGCGCCAGGAGCACCGCCGTCCACTCGGCCACGTTGTTCGTCGCCCGACCGAGCCCTTCCGCGATCTCGGCCAGGACCGCGCCGGAGTCGGCGTCGCGCAGGATCGCGCCCGCGCCGGCGGGACCGGGGTTGCCGCGCGCGGCGCCATCGGTGTGGATGAGCAGCCTCATGCGGGCCAGCTCCGCATCGTGTGCCCGTGCGGCACACATCGGAGACGAAGCCTCGTCCTCCAGGCTCCGGTGGCTGCCTCGTTGGCTGCTGCGTGCCCCGTGGGCACACGAAGGCCGTGCGCGGGCCGGCGGGAACCAGTTCGATCGCCGATGTGTGCCTCCCCGGCACATCCGGCGCCGCTGCGCCGGCGCGGTCCTCCCTCCATGGCCGATGCGTGCCGTGGCGGCACACGACGACGACTCGACAGGTGCCGCCAGCCCGCAGCGCGTCGGCGACGAACCTGCCTCATCACAGGCCGGCCCGGCCGATCTCGTTCGTGACCTCGAGGATCGCCTTCGTGATCTTGATGTCGCGCGGGCAGGCCTCGACGCAGTTGAACGTCGTCCGGCAGCGCCACACGCCATTGGGGTCGGCCATGATCTCGAGCCGCTCCTGCCTCGCCGTGTCGCGCGAGTCGACGATGAACCGGTGGGCATTCACGATCGCCGCCGGCCCGACGTAGGACTGGTCGGCCCAGAAGACCGGGCAGCTGGTCGTGCAGGCGGCGCACAGGATGCAGCGGCTGGTGTCCTCGTAGCGGGCGCGGTCGGCCTGCGATTGGCGACGCTCCCTGCCGTCCTCGGGGATCTCGTCGTTGACCAGGAACGGCATCACCGACTTGTACTGGTCCCAGAACGGCTCCATGTCGACGAGCAGGTCCTTGACGATCGCCATGCCGCGCATCGCCTCGACCGTGATCTTGCTCCCGGCGTCCTTCACCAGGTACTCGCACGCCAGCCGGTTGCGCCCGTTGATGAGCATCGCGTCCGAGCCGCACACGCCATGGGCGCACGATCGTCGGAAGGTCAGCGTGCCGTCCTGGTACCACTTCACCTGGTGGAGGAGGTCGAGCACCCGGTCGGTCGGCTCGGCGGTGACCGCATACGTCTCCCAGTGGGGCTCGCGGTCGGCCTCGGGGTTGTAGCGGCGGATCCGGAGCGTGACGTCCATCGGCATGTCAGTAGACCCGTGGCTTCGGTTCGAACTTCGTGATTGTCACCGGCTTGTAGGCCAGGTGGACCGCATCGGCTCCTGGCGCGCGGCTGGCGAACGAGTGCTTCAGCCAGTCAGTGTCGTCGCGCGCGGGGAAATCGTCCCGGGCGTGGCCGCCCCGACTCTCCCTGCGGGCCAGCGCCGACTCGACCGTCGCCTCCGCGCAGTCGAGGAGGTATCCGAGCTCCAGCGCGTCGCCCAGGTCCGTGTTGTACCGGCATCCCTTGTCGTCGACGAGCAGGCGCTCGGCCCGGGCACGCAGCGCCCGGACCTCGTCTCGACACTCGGTCAGGAGCTGCTCGGTGCGATAGACGCCGCACTTCGTGAACATCACCTCCTGCAGCTCCGTGCGGATCACCGCCGGCCGCTCTCCATTGGCGGTGGCGAACAGGCCGCTGATGCGTCCCTGGACCGACGCTTCCGCATCGAGGTCTCGCGTCGGCTCGGGGAGCTCGGCCAGCTCGACCGCCATCTTCCTACCCGCCCGACGACCGAACACCAGGATGTCGAGCAGCGAGTTGGTCCCGAGCCGGTTCGCGCCGTGGACGCTGACGCAGGCGACCTCGCCGGCAGCGTAGAAGCCGGGAACCACGGTGTTCCGCTCGTCGGCCAGCACGCGGCCGTCGATGTCGGTCGGCACCCCGCCCATCGCGTAGTGGGCGGTCGGCTGGATCGGCACGAGGTCGGTGAGCGGCTCGAGGCCGAAGTAGGTTCGGATGAAGCCGCTCATGTCCGGCAGCTTCTTGTTGAGGACCTCCGCCCCGAGGTGCCGAACGTCGAGGTGGACGTAGTCCGCGCCGCCGATCCCCCGCCCCTCGGCGATCTCGAGGTAGATGCTGCGGCTCACGACATCGCGGCTGGCGAGGTCCTTCATCGTCGGCGCGTAGCGCTCCATGAAGCGCTCGCCGGCGTCGTTGACGAGGATGCCGCCCTCGCCGCGCATGGCCTCCGACAGGAGAAAGCCGAGCTTGTACATGCCGGTGGGGTGGAACTGGAAGAACTCCATGTCCTCCAGCGGCAGGCCACGCCGATACGGGATGGCCATGCCGTCGCCCGTCAGAGTGTGGGCGTTGGAGGTCACCTTGAAGATCTTCCCGTATCCGCCGGTCGCGAACAGGGTGGCCTTCGCCCGGAAGGCATGGAGCTCGGTGGTCGCGGTCTGGAGCGCGATCACGCCCGACACCCGCCCGCTCGGGCCGTCCGGGAGCGCGAGGTCGAGCACCTGGTACTCGTCGAAGAAGGTGACCTGGTGCCTGATGCACTGCTGGAAGAGCGTCTGAAGGATGGCGTGCCCTGTGCGGTCGGCGGCGAAGCACGACCGGCGGACCGGGCCCTCGCCGTAGTTGCGGGTGTGGCCGCCGAAGCGCCGCTGGTTGATCAGCCCGTCCTCGGTGCGGTCGAACGGCAGGCCGAGGTGCTCGAGGTTGATGATCGTCTCGACCGCGTCGCGGCACATCACCTCGGCCGCGTCCTGGTCGACGAGGTAGTCGCCGCCCTTGACCGTGTCGAACCAGTGCCACTCCCAGTGGTCCTCTTCGGTGTTGCCGAGCGCGGCGCACACCCCGCCCTGGGCGGCACCCGTGTGTGACCGGCTCGGGTAGAGCTTGGAGATCACGCCGATGCGGGCCTCCGGCCCGAGCTCCTGCTTCAGCTCCAGCGCGGCGTACAGGCCGGCGCCACCCGCTCCGACCACGACGGCATCGAGGTCGTGGACGCGGGCCTCCGAGATCACGGGCCGTCCGATCGTGGCCAGGGTCATCAGAGCGGCCCCGACACCGAGTGCGCGCTCGGATCGAAGAAGACGACGACCGCCATCCCGAGCACCAGCCAGATGGCGCTGACGGCCAGGAGGAGGCCGATGAGGAGCCGCTTCGCGGTGGGATGGGCGATGTAGTCGCCGATCACCACGCGTGCTCCGTTGGCGCCGTGGAGGAAGGCGAGGACTAGGAGGAGAAAGTCGTAGATCCGCCAGAACGGGCTCCCCCATCGGCTCTGCACGAAGGCGAAGTCGATCTCGCCGCCGGTGAGCTCCACGAGCACGTGCATGATGAACATGTGGCCGAGCGCCAGGATCACCAGCGCCAGCCCGGAGAGGCGCATGAAGTACCACCAGAACCGCTCGCGTCCGGACGCCTCCGGCTTCGGGCGCGCCGCGTGCGACGGGTTGGCGTAGATGACGCGGGGGCGCCGAGTGGCGGAGGTCATCGGCTCAGGCTCCCCACGCCATGTACGGTCGCAGCATCAGCAGGCCAAGCGGGATCATCGCGATCACGGTGGCGGCGATGACGCCGTACACCAGCGGCCGGTAGTAGATGGTCAGGCCGGGCCAGAAGTCCATGGCGATGACGCGGATGCCGTTGAGGGCGTGGTAGACCAGGGCGGCCATCAGCACCACCTCGCCGATGCGGGCCGGCAGGTTCCTGAAGATCCCCACCGCGGCGTTGTAGACGTCCGGCCCGAACAGCACGGTCGAGGTTTCGACGATGTGCATGAACAGGTACAGGAGGACGCCGAGCCCGCTGGCCCGGTGGCCGAACCACGCGAGCTGCGACCAAGACACGCGGTACCCGAACAGGTTGATCACGGGCGTTGAGTCACTCCCTCGGGGTGCCGCCCGGCCGGGCGACGCAGAACTAGCGGCTCCCCGATTCTACCGAGGGTCGCGGGTTTTCGCGCTGCCGCCGTTCCGTCATCCCGCCCCTTGCGGCGCGCCTGCGCCGCCGGATTCGCCAGATGGCACTGACCGTGCCGTTCGCCACCGGCGCTGCGGCGACGAGGCGGCCGATCGGCCGATGACGGTCGGATCCAGCGTCACGCGGCACTGCTGCGTGACGTCTGACGAATACCCACGCGCCATCCTCCGGTGAGGGGCGCGGGCGGTGCCACTGACGACGATCCGCTCTCAAACGCCCGCGCGGACTTGCGCGGCCACTGCCTCCCCGAATTCTCGCGTCCCGGCGCTGCCGCCGAGGTCGTACGTCACCGTCCGCCCCTCGCCGATCACCGAGCGGATCGCCGTCTCGACGGCGTCGGCCGCATGGATCTCGCCCAGGTGCCGGAGCATGAGGGCGCCGGACAGGATGAGCGCGGTCGGGTTCGCCTTGTTCTGGCCTGCGTACTTCGGCGCGGAGCCGTGGACGGGCTCGAAGACCGCCGCCGTCTCCCCGATGTTCGCCCCAGGCGCCACGCCCAGGCCGCCCACGAGACCGGCCGCGAGGTCCGACACGATGTCGCCGTACAGGTTCGGCAGGACGAGGACGTCGTACAACTCCGGCTTCTGGACGAGCTGCATGCACATGTTGTCGACGATGCGGTCCTCGAAGTCCACGCGTCCCGCGTACTCGGCTGCGACCTGCTGGCAGCTCTCGAGGAAGAGGCCGTCGGACAGCTTCATGATGTTCGCCTTGTGGACGGCGGTGACCTTGCGGCGACCGTTCTTGACCGCGTACTCGAAGGCGTAGCGCGCGATCCGCTGGCTGGCGGCACGGGTGATGATCTTGATGCTTTCCGCCGCGTCCGGGCCGACCATGTGCTCGACGCCGGCGTAGAGATCCTCGGTGTTCTCGCGCACGATGATGAGGTCCACGTTCTCGTAGCGACTCTCGACGCCGGCCATCGTCCGCGCGGGCCGGACGTTGGCGTAGAGCTCCAGCTCCTTGCGGAGCGCCACGTTGACCGAGCGGAAGCCGGAGCCGACCGGCGTCGTGATCGGTCCCTTGAGCCCGACCCCGTTGCGGCGGATCGACTCGATCACGCGGTCCGGCAGCGGGGTGCCCTCCGAGGCAATCGTCGCCTCGCCCGCCTGCTGGACATCCCACTCGAATCCGATGCCGGTCGCCTCCAGCACACCCCTGGTCGCCTCCGCCAGCTCCGGACCGATGCCGTCGCCGGGGATCAATGTGACCGTGTAGCTCACCGCTGGGACCTCGTGTCGTGCGGCCGGTCAACGCGCCGGCGTGCAGCGATGAAGTCTAGCCCGCCTCAGCGCGATCCGGTCGCACGGGCGAAGATCCGAAGGATGCGGTCGTGAGAGAGCATGGCGAGTGCCGTCACCGCCGCCACCAGGTACGCAGCCGGGCGGGGGCCCATCCGCGCCAATCGGTGCAGCACCATGCGTCGGTAGAGCAGAAACGGCAGCGCGGCAAGACCGCCCACGAAGATGCCGAGCAGGACGATCTGGAAGAGCACCCCCACGGGGCGATGCTACCAGCGGCCATCGGT
The DNA here is from genome assembly GCA_036380455.1 of Candidatus Limnocylindria bacterium. Lineage (GTDB taxonomy): Bacteria > Chloroflexota > Limnocylindria > QHBO01 > QHBO01 > JACDBZ01. The sequence continues at coordinate 10,421 of DASVEQ010000017.1, forward strand.
ACAATGGGCAGCCCGTCGGCTGACGCGGTCCGGGCCTGTCCGCGGACGCCCCACGCAGCAGGAGACCTGAGTGAAGCTCCAAGAGTACCGGTCGAAGGAGATCCTCGCCCGCCACGGCGTGCCGCTCCTCGCCGGGCAGGTCGCGATGTCGCCCCAGGAGGCGCGCGCGGCGGCACAGGAGATCGGCGGGCCGGTGGTCGTGAAGGCCCAGGTGCTCGTCGGCGGGCGCGGCAAGGCCGGCGGCGTGAAGCTGGCCGCCACCCCCGACGAGGCGGAGGACCGCTCCCGCGAGATCATCGGCCTCGACATCAAGGGAACGACGGTGAAGACGCTGCTCGTCGTCCCCGCCGCGGACATCGCGCACGAGTACTACCTCGGGCTCATCCTCGACCGAGCGGCGAAGGCGATCACCGTGATCGCCTCGGCGGAGGGAGGCGTCGAGATCGAGGAGACCGCGAAGACGCACCCCGACGCAATCCTGCGGCTGCCGCTCCACTCGCTGCTCGGGCTCCAGGACCACGAGTCTCGACGCATCGGCTTCTACCTCGGCATCCCGGCGGAGCTGCGCAGGGACTTCGGCACCGTCATGCGCGGGCTGTTCGCCGCCTTCGTCGAGTCCGACGCTGACCTCGCCGAGATCAACCCGCTGGTGGTGACCGATGACGGCAGGCTGCTCGCCTTGGACGCCAAGATCGTGCTCGACGACTCGGCCCTCCCGCGGCACCCCGACCTCGAGGCCATGCGCGACCTCAACGAGGAAGAGCCCTCGGAGATCGCGGCCCGCGAGGCCGGCATCAGCTTCATCAAGCTCGACGGCACCATCGGCTGCATGGTCAACGGCGCCGGGCTGGCGATGACGACCATGGACCTCGTCAAGCTCGCCGGCGGCGAGCCGGCGAATTTCCTCGACATCGGCGGCGGGGCGAAGGCCGACAAGGTCACCGCCGCCTTCCGCATCATCCTCGACGATCAGAACGTGAAGGCGATCCTCATCAACATCTTCGGTGGCATCACCCGCGGCGACGAGGTCGCCCGCGGCATCGTGGAGGCACGGGCCAACCTCGAGCGCGAGGTGCCCATGGTCGTCCGCATCGTGGGCACGAACGCGGAAGAGGCGAAGCCGATCCTGGCGGAGGCGAACCTGATCACCGCGGACTCCCTGGACGACGCGGCAGCCAAGGCGGTCGCGGCCGCCGGGGGCGCGGCGTGAGCATCTTCGTCAACGCCGACACGCGGCTTCTCGTCCAGGGCATCACCGGGCGAGAGGGCGAGTTCCACTCGACCGCCATGCTCGAGTACGGGACGGACATCGTCGCGGGCGTCACGCCCGGCAAGGGTGGCCAGACCGCTCTCGACGGTCGCGTCCCGGTGTACGACACCGTCGTCGAGGCCGTGGAGCAGACGGGCGCAAACGCCTCGTGCATCTTCGTGCCGGCCGCCTTCGCTCCGGACGCCATGCTCGAGGCATCGGCGGCGCGCATCCCGCTCGTCATCTGCATCACCGAGGGCGTGCCCGCGCTCGACATGCTGCGTGTTCACCACGTGCTGAAGGCGGCCGGCACCCGGCTGATCGGGCCCAACTGCCCGGGGCTGACATCGGTCGGCGAGGCGAAGGTCGGGATCATCCCGGGCGACATCCACGCCCGCGGCTCGGTGGGGCTCGTCTCGCGCTCCGGGACGCTGACCTACGAGGTGGTGCAGGCCATGACCGATGCCGGCATGGGGCAGTCGACCTGCGTCGGCATCGGCGGCGATCCGATCATCGGAACCTCGTTCATCGACTCGCTCGACGCCTTCAACCAGGACCCTGAGACCGAGGCGATCGTGATGATCGGCGAGATCGGCGGCGAGGAGGAGGAGAAGGCGGCCGCCTACTGTGCCCGAGAGGTGCGCAAGCCGATGGCGGCCTTCATCGCCGGCCGGACGGCGCCTCCCGGACGCCGGATGGGGCACGCCGGGGCCATCATCTCGGGCGGCGCCGGTACGGCCGAGTCCAAGCGCTCCGCGCTCGAGGAGGCCGGCATCCGCGTCGCCGACTCGCCGTCGCACATCCCGCAGCTGCTGCGCGACGCCGGCGTGCGATAAGGCCAGACGTATATACGGTATATACCTCACCCTGAGCGGGGCTGCAGGAGCTCCCAGAGCACACCGTCGAGCGTCCGCGGGTGGACGAAGGCCACCGTGCCGTGAGCGCCGGGACGCGGCTCCCGATCGATCAGCTCCGCCTCGGCGGCCGCGAGGGCCTCGAGGGTCGCGGGCAGGTCGTCGGTGGCGAAGCACACGTGGTGGACGCCCTCGCCGCGGGCCGCCAGGAAGCGGGCCACGCCGCTGTCCGCGTCGACCGGTTCCACGAGCTCCAGTCGGGCGGCCGGCTCCGGGCCGGTGGGCAGGAAGCAGAGCCGGACGCCCTGCGGCGCGAACGTCATTGCCGGCGCCTCGGGCTCAAGGCCGAACAGCTCCTGGTACCGCGGCAGCGATGCCTCGATCGAGCGCACGATGATCGCGACGTGGTGGATCGGTCCGATCGCGGCGCTCACGGCCGGTGCTCGCCCCACGCTCGCCGGAGGGCGTGCGAGATCTCGCCCAGCGTCACGTCGGCCTCGACGCAGGCCCGAATCCGCGGCAGGACGTTCTCGGTGCCGGTGGCCGCCGTCTCGAGCTCGGCGACCGTGGCGGCGGCGGTTTCCGGATCGCGACGCGCCCGGACCGCGCGGGTCCGCTCGACCTGTCGGGCCTCGAGCTCCGGGTCGATGACCTGCGGCGCCGGCCGCTGCTCGTCGCCCTCGTCCTCGAACGCGTTCACGCCGACCACGATCCGATCCCCCGCCTCGACGGCACGCTGGACCCCGTAGGCGGCGTCGCCGATGGCGTCCTGCTGGTAGCCGCCGGCGAGCGCGGCCAGCGTCCCGCCGCGCCGATCGATCTCTTCGAGCTCGGCGAGCGCACGGGCCACGATCTCCGCGGTCAGGGACTCGACGTAGTACGAGCCGGCCAGCGGGTCGACGGTGGCCGCCACGCCCGACTCGTGGAAGAGGACCTGCTGGGTCCGGAGCGCCAGCCGGGCGGTCGCGGGCGTGGGCAGGCCCAGTGCCTCGTCGAGCGCATTCGTGTGCAGGGATTGCGTTCCGCCGAGGACTGCGGCCAGCGCCTGGACGGTGGTGCGCACGACGTTGACGTCCGGCTGCTGGGCGGTCAGCGTCGAGCCGCCGGTCTGCACGTGGAAGCGCATCGCCTGCGCCTTCGGGCTCGCCGAGCCGAACCGCTCGCGGGCCACGCTGGCCCACACCCGCCGGGCTGCCCGGAATTTAGCGGCCTCCTCGAGCAGGTCGTTGTGAGAGGCGAAGAAGAAGGACAGGCGCGGGGCGAAGTCGTCGAAGGCGAGCCCGGCCGCCAGCGCGGCATCGGCGTAGGCGATGGCATTCGCCACCGTGAAGGCGACCTCCTGAACCGCCGTCGCCCCCGCCTCGCGCATGTGGTACCCGCTGATGCTGATCGTGTTCCAGGCTGGGAGCTCCGCGGCGCAGTAGGCGAAGGTGTCGGTGACCAGGCGCATGGACGCCTCGGGCGGGTAGATGTAGGTGCCCCGGGCGATGTACTCCTTGAGGATGTCGTTCTGGATCGTGCCGCGCAGCCGATGCGGGTCGACGCCGCGGCGCCGCGCCACCGTCTCGTAGAGGACGAGCAGGATGGCGGCCGTGGCGTTGATCGTCATCGACGTGCTCACCGCGCCGGGGTCGATCCCGTCGAGGAGGAGCTCCATGTCGGCGACCGAGGCGACCGGCACCCCGACTCGCCCGACCTCGCCGGCCGCCATCGGGTCGTCGGGGTCGTAGCCCATCTGGGTGGGCAGGTCGAAGGCGACGCTCAGGCCGGTCTGGCCGCGCTCGAGGAGGTACCGGAACCGACGGTTCGTCTCCTCGGCCGACCCGAAGCCGGCGTACTGGCGCATCGTCCACGGACGTCCGCGGTAGCCGCCGGGATGGACGCCGCGCGTGTACGGGAAGGCGCCCGGCTCCCCGAGGTCCCGCTCGGGGTCGAAGCCGGCGGGGTCGCCCGGGCGGTAGACCGGCTCGATCTCGATGCCGGAGGTCGACCGATGCGAACGCGCCTCCGGGCGCTCGGGCTCATTCATCGGTCACCGATTGTAGACGCCGGCCGATGCCCGTCGGCGACCCGTCGATTCGTCGTCGCTATTCGAGCCGCAGCAGCGTCGCGCCGGTGGCGACCGGCTGGCCCGACAGGACGCTGACCTCCGTCACCCGGCCGGCGCGCGGGGCGCGGACCTCGTTCTGCATCTTCATCGCCTCGATGGTGAGGAGCGCCGTGCCCTCCTCCACCTGGTCTCCGACAGCGACCACGACCGCCACCACCAGCCCGGGCAGCGTGGCCTTCACGGTGGTCGGCCCGCTGTGGGCGTGCGATGCCGTCTCCGCCTCGGCACGGAGGCGCTCACGCCACGTTCGGACGAGGACCGGGATCCGACGGCCGCGGATCGTGACGAACCACTCGGTCCCCGCTCCCTCGACCACCACCGGGACGGTGCGTCCCTCGGCGACCAGCCGCGCCAGGCCGTGCTCGCGGTCCTCCCACTCCAGCCGCCAGGATCCGCCATCGCTCCGCTCCCCATCGACGAGGACCTCGTAGCCACTCATCCGCGCAACCCTTCACGCCGGGCAGTGGCGGCCCACGCGGACGCGGCGCGCGGGAGGACCGTCGGCCCAACCGCCGGGGCGGAGGCACGAGCCATGGCGGCCGCGGCAGCCGCAATGGCTCGCTCGTCTTCGGTCAACGGCGGTCCGTTCCGCCAGCGCTCGGCGATGAACCCGGTGTCGTAGTCGCCGGCCGCGAAGGCGTCGTCGTCGGCAAGCCATCGCAGGAACCCAGCATCGGTCTGGAGGCCGCCGATGCGCGTCTCGTCGAGGGCGCGCCGCAGGCGGGCGATGGCGGCCGGCCGGTCGTCGGCGAGCACGAGGATCTTCGCCAGCAACGGGTCGTACTCGGGCCGGAGGTCGGTGTCGGCCTCCATCCCGGCGTCGACCCGGACGCCGGGGCCGTCCGGCATCCGCCAGGCGGTGACCCGTCCGCTGGTCGGCCGGAAGTCATGGTACGGGTCCTCGGCATAGATGCGGACCTCGATGGCGTGGCCGCGACGTGGAGCGTCGAGGACCGCGGCGGGCAGCGGCTCCCCGGCGGCAACCCGGATCTGCCAGGCGACGAGGTCCAGCCCGGTCGCGAGCTCGGTGACCCCGTGCTCCACCTGGAGCCGGGTGTTCATCTCCAGGAAGAAGTGGCGCCGATCGGCGTCGACGAGGAACTCGACCGTGGCGGCATTGTGGAACTCGACGGTGCCCGCCACGCGCCGGGCGCTGTCGAACAGCGCGTCCCGCGTCGCGTCGTCGATCGCCGGCGAGGGCGACTCCTCGACGAGCTTCTGATGGCGCCGCTGGACCGAGCAGTCCCGCTCGCCCAGGACGGCCAAACCGCCGTGCCGGTCACCCAGCAGCTGGACCTCCACGTGGCGCGCCGGGCTCACCAGGCGCTCGACGTAGATCGTGCCGTCGCCGAAGGCGGCGACGGCCTCGCGGCGCGCCGCAGCGAGGGCCTCCGGGAGGTCGGACTCGACGTCCACTCGACGCATGCCCCGACCGCCGCCACCGGCCGCCGCCTTGAGCATCACCGGGAAGCCGACCTCGGTGGCGGCGGTGAGGTCGTCCTCCAGGGCGACCGTGGTGCCCGGGACGATCGGCACGCCCGCCGCCGACGCCGAGCGCCGTGCCGCCAGCTTGTTGCCGAGCGCCTCGAGCGCGCTGGCCGGCGGGCCCACGAAGACGAGCCCGGCCGCCTCCACGGCGGCAGCAAAGGCCGCGTTCTCCGACAGGAACCCGTAGCCGGGATGAATGGCTTCGGCGCCGCTCCGCCGGGCAGCCTCGAGGACGGCATCGATCGACAGGTACGACTCCCGAGCGGCAGCCGGCCCGATCAGCTCGGAGCGGTCGGCGGCGCGGACGTGCAGCGCATCGGCGTCGACGTCCGAGTGCACGGCGATCGTCGAGATTCCGAGCTCGCGGCAGGCCCGCATCACGCGGACGGCGATCTCCCCACGGTTTGCAACCAGCAGCCGGCGAAACGGCGGAGCGGCGCCCCGGGGTCTGTCCGTGCGCAAAGACACTCGACGGCTCAGAGTGGGATGTTGCCGTGCTTCCTGGGCAGCACGGACTGTCGCTTGTTCTCCAGCATCGCCAGGGCGCCGGCAACCCGAGCTCGCGTCTCCGACGGAAGGATCACCTCGTCGACGTATCCGCGGGCCGCAGCGATGTACGGGTTCGCGAACCGCTCCTCGTACTCGGCCACCAGCCGGGCGCGCTCCGCGTCCGGCTCGTCGGCCGCGGCGATTCCCTCCCGGAAGATGATGTTCACCGCCCCCTCGACGCCCATCACCGCGATCTCGGCCGTCGGCCACGCGAAATTCATGTCGCCGCGCACGTGCTTACTGCTCATGACGTCGTAGGCCCCGCCGTACGCCTTGCGGGTGATGACGGTCACTTTCGGCACCGTCGCCTCGCAGTAGGCGTACAGCAGCTTCGCGCCGTGGCGAATGATGCCCCGATGCTCCTGGTCGACTCCCGGCAGAAAACCGGGCACGTCGACGAGGGTGAGAATCGGGATGTTGAACGCGTCGCATGTGCGCACGAACCGCGCCGCCTTGTCGGACGCGTCGATGTCGAGCACCCCTGCCAGCACCTCCGGCTGCTGCGCGATGACGCCAACCGACCGACCTTCGATCCGCGCGAGGCCGCAGATGATGTTTCGCGCGAAGTGCTCGTGCACCTCGGTGAAGGAGCTGCCGTCGACGATGCCCCGGATGACGGTGTGCATGTCGTAGGACTGTTTCGGAGAGTCCGGGACGAGCGCATCCAGTGCCGGCCCGTCGATCCCTGGATTCTCCCAGTCCGTGAGACGCGGTGCGGCATCGAGATTGTTCTGCGGCAGGTAGCCGATGATCGTGCGCGCCAGCTCGAGCGCCTGCGGCTCGCCGGCGCTGAGGAAGTGCGCGACGCCGCTCATCTCGTTGTGGACGCGCGCGCCGCCGAGACCCTCGAAGTCGATCTCCTCGTGGGTCACGGTCTTCACCACGTTCGGGCCGGTCACGAACATGTAGCTCGTCCCGTCGACCATCACGACGAAGTCGGTGATCGCCGGCGAGTACACCGCGCCGCCGGCGCAGGGACCCATGACCAGCGAGAGCTGTGGCACCACGCCGGAGGCCAGCGTGTTGCGCAGGAAGATATCGGCGTACCCGCCCAGGCTGACGACGCCCTCCTGGATCCGCGCTCCACCGGAGTCGGAGAGGCCGATGATCGGCGCGCCGTTCTCGACGGCGAGATCCATGACTTTGCAGATCTTCTCGGCGTGCGCCTCCGACAGTGAGCCGCCGAACACCGTGAAGTCCTGGCTGTACACGAAGACCAGCCGCCCGTCGATCCGCCCGAACCCCGTGATGACGCCATCTCCGAGATACCGCTCATCGTCGAGGCCGAAGTCGCTGGCCCGATGCGTCACGAATGCGTCGATCTCGGTGAGGCTTTCCTCGTCCAGGAGCAGCTCGAGCCGTTCGCGCGCCGACAGCTTGCCGCGGGCATGCTGCTGCTCGAGCCGCTTCGCTCCCCCGCCCTGCTGCGATTCGGTGCGCATCCGCTGCAATCGCTCCAGCTTGTCGGCGGTCGACACGCAGCGCTCCTCCGTGATGCGGAATGATGGTGGGCCCGGCAGGAATCGAACCTGCGACCGTCCGGTTATGAGCCGGTTGCTCTGACCATTGAGCTACGGGCCCGCGCCCGACGACGGTGGACAACTCGGAGTATAGACCGCCGTCTTTGCACAACGACAGCGACATTTCTCCACGTTGTGGATAACCCGGATGGACCGATGCGAGCGCCCCGGCCTATCATCGACCGGTCGCAGTCGCGACGAATTCCCGCCCGAGTCGCACGAAGGTGATGCGTTGACCAAGGTCATATCGATCGCGAATCAGAAGGGCGGGGTCGGCAAGACGACCTGCTCGATCAACCTGGGCGGTGCGCTCGCCGAACGCGGGTACCGCGTGCTGTGCATCGACATGGATCCCCAGGCAAACCTGACCGTCGGGCTGGGCGTGGCGCTCTCCGACGTCCGGCAGTCGATGGCGGACGTCCTGTCCGACGAGCGGGTCGCGCTCGACGAGATCGTGCGCACCACCGAGACGCCGGGACTGTGGGTCGCACCGGCGACGCTCGAGCTCGCCTCGACCGAGGTCGAGCTGTTCACCGCCATCGGCCGCGAGATGGTCCTACGCGACGCCCTGGGCGGATGGGCGGATCGCCAGTTCGACGTCGTGATCATCGACTCGCCGCCGACGCTCGGGCTGCTCACCATCAACTCGCTGGTCGCTTCGAGTCGCGTGATCATCCCCGTCCAGACGCAGTACTACGCGATCAAGGGTCTCACGGCTCTCATCAAGGTCATCAACACCATCAAGCTGAAGCTCAACCACGACCTCGAGGTGCTCGGCCTCCTGCCGACCTTCTACGACGGCCGCACGGTTCTCGCGCGGGAGATGCTCGAGAACCTGCGCCAGCTCGGCGACCATCGGATCTTCAACACGATGATCAAGAACACGGTCAAGCTCGGCGAGGCGCCGCTCACCGGAAAGCCGGTCACCGAGTACGCCACCAACTCATCGGCCGCGCGCGCGTTCCGCGACCTGGCGCAGGAGGTGATCGAGCTTGGCTAGCAAGCGTCCCGCCTTCCGGGAGAACATTCACCGCCTCTTCGACGAGGCGCAGGCCACCGACCTCGCGCCAGGCGTCGTCTCGCTCATCGAGTCACGCGCCACCCAGGCACAGATGCGTGACGTTCCCGTTTCCAGGATCCTCCCCAACCCGGCGCAGCCTCGGCTCTCGTACGACGAGGAGTCGCTCACCGAGCTGGCCGATTCGATCCGCGAGCACGGCGTCCTCCAGCCGATCCTCGTCCGTCCCTCCGGGACGAAGTACGAGCTGATCGCCGGCGAGCGTCGCTGGCGGGCATCGGGCATGGTCGGACGGGAAACGATTCCCGCGATCGTCGTCGAGTTCGACGAGCAGACCGCCCTCGAGGTCAGTATCATCGAGAATCTTCAGCGCGAGGACGTCTCGCCACTGGAGGAGGCGGCGATGTTCCGGAAGATGACCGAGACGTTCGGCTATTCCGTCCGGCAGCTCGCGCAGAAGGTCGGCAAGGACAAGGGTTACGTGGAGAACCGGCTGCGTCTGTCCGATGCGCCCCCGGACATCCGCGAGCTGCTGTCGTTGCGCAAAGACACGATCAGCCATGCCTACGAGCTGATGAAGCTGGGCGACGAGCGAAAGCGCCGGCGGCTGGCGAAACGGATCGTGGCCGGCGAGCTCTCCCTCGCCAAGCTGCGCGTCATCACCGGCGGGTCACCCGAAGAACCTGCTCCGAAGAACGGCGATGCCGCCGAGGCCCCGCCGTCGCGCCGCAGGGGCAAGACGGTCGCCGGCAAGGTGGCGGAGGCGAAGGCGGCCGATGATGCGCTCATGGGTGCGCGCGCGAAGCTCGCCGAGGGCGTGGACGATCTCGTCGGCATTCTCCGGCAGCCGGAGATGATGGAGCAGATACCCGAGGTGAACCGCGCGAACTTCGCCAAGCACCTCACGATCACCAAGCTGAAGATCGAGAACGCGATCGCCATCATCCGGGCGGGCTCGCCACACGACGACGAGTAGCCAGCCGGGACCGTCCTGGACCAGTCGCGGTCGTGGTTGGGCGGCGTGCGAGCCCTCCGGTCCGGCGGAGCCGGGGCGTGCGGCTCGGTATCCGCCGTTTCCTCTGTGGCGGTGAGCATCTGGTCAGCCTGACCGTCTTGGACCTGTCGCGGTCGTGGTTGGGCGGCGTGCGAGCCGTCCGGTCCGGCGAAGCCGGGGCGTGCGGCTCGGTAGCCGCCTCCCCACATCCGTACCGGTCCCGGACGCCTCAGGCGGTGTAGCTCATGACCTCGCGGTGCGCGACGAGGAAGCCGATGAGCTTCGCCCGCGCATCCGGGTCGATTCGGCGGAGCCCGGCAACGGCCTTCGGCAGCTCGAAGATCGGCGCCGCCAACGACCCGGCCGTGTCGATCCCCACCACGTGGTCCGGTCCCCCGCCCACGAGGAGGGCGCGCTGGAAGCCCCGGGCGTCCACGCCGGCCGCGTGGGAGAACGCGGCGATGGCGGTGCCAACGCCCATCCGCTTCGCAAAGTCGATGAACAGGTCGGCCGCCCACGCGTCGATCTGGCGGTCGTCCTGGACCTCGACCATCTCGCGGTAGGGCTGCTCCTCGACCTCGCTCACGGCTCCTCCTGGCTCAGGCTGGTGGGCCCGATTCTAGCGGAGCGCGTCCTGGCGGAGCGCGCCGGCACGCCCCACGGGAGCGCGATGCACTGCGCTATCCTGCGGCCATGATCGACCGGATGGCCGACCCACGCACCGAGGACGTGATCGTCTTCGAGCTGCTCCGCACGGAGCGGGGAGGCGATCCGACCGTCGTCGGCTCGGCCACCTTCCGCAATGGTGCCGTGTCCGTGGACGCTCCCGAAGCGATCCGCGTGGCCGTGGAGGAGCTCCTGGGCCGCGCCTTCGTGGACCGGATCCAGGCCGACGAGCGGCCCCGCGGATACCGGCGGAGCGGGCGCGGCATCGTCGACATGCTCGTGCCCGGCATGGCCGAGCACTTCATCGCCAGGCTCCGAGGCCTGTGGCTCTCGTACCCGGATGGATCGGTGGTCACCGCCCGTCAGCGGACCGGTGCGGGTGCCGCCCTGGCAGTGGCCGAGGCAGGCGATGCGGCGCCGCCGGTCACGGACGCGGCCACCCGACGGTCGACGCTGGCGGGGGCCGACCGCGCGGTGAACAAGAGCCCGCTCGTCAGGTCCCACACCCCGGAGACCGGCATCCGCCCAGCCCAGGCGCTGGCGCATCGAGGGACTGGCCCGGTCGGCCGATCCGATTGCGGCTGGCTCGTCTGAAGGCATAGATTTACCCAGATTCATCCGGTGCGTCGAGCGCACGCATCGCCATCGGCCAGCCGGTATGATCGGCGGCATGTTCCTGAAGTACTTCGGTCTGCCGCTGCTGATCATCGCCGTGGCCGTGATCTACTGGTTCGCGAGCTACGAGCCGGCAGGGACCGCGATGCTGGCGATCTTCGGCATCGCCATGGCGGTGATGGGCTGGATCCTCGTCCCGACCTTCGGCGACGTGGGGCCCACCGCGCCGGTCGATCCCGACTGGCACGAGCGGAATTCCTGACGACCATCGCCCCTCGCCGGGCACGAGAAGACCGGACACTGCGGCTGCCCTGGCGGCAGAGCCACCAACGCAGTGTCCGGCTCACTGGTACTAACGCAGGACCATGGGCGTCCGTTAGCTGGTCAGCGAATCCCGGTGTCGTAACCGATTGTCACCGGCTCCCCGCTCGTGCCATCCACCACGGTCACCTCGAGCGGCCCCGGGGTCCCCATCAGGCCGTCCACCGGCTGCGGCACGAGACGGTATCGGCCGGGCGGGAGCTCCACGGCGGCCACGCCGTCGGCGTTGGTGGTCATGCGCGCGACCTCTCCCCCGCCCCCGTCGAGGACGACGATGACCGCGCCATCGACCCTGCGGCCCTCGCAGTCCGGATCCGGAGGATCCGAGACCACCGGGCACGTTGGCCCGGCGAGCGCGAGGATCCGCACCGTCTCGCCACCTGAGGGAGCGGGCGCCTCGCAGCCGCCAACGATCAGCACCACAACGATCAGCGAGACGCTCCTGAGCATGGCCCCGGGACGCGTGTAGCCCAGAGGTTGTTCCCCGGCTGCCGACGCTTGTCGCCCGCGAGCGGGAGGGCCCATCCGGTACTGTGCGCCGAACGATCCCGCAAGGTCCGATCCCATGGGGCGAAATGAATCGCGGCGGCCCACCATTTCGGCCCGCGATTTGGTCAAGGTCTTCCGCACGCCAACCCGCTTCCCCGGGCGCTTCGGTTCTCTGAGGACGTTGTTCACGCGGACGTACACCGAGCGACGAGCGGTCGACGGCGTCAGCTTCTCCATCGACCAGGGAGAGCTGGTCGGGTACCTGGGGCCGAACGGCGCGGGCAAGTCGACGACCGTCAAGATGCTGACCGGCATCCTCGAACCGACCCGAGGTAGCGCCGAGGTCGCCGGCATCGTGCCCTGGCAGCGGCGGCAGCAGAACTCGCTGAACATCGGGGTTGTCTTCGGCCAGCGCAGCCAGCTGTGGTGGGACTTGCCGTTGATCGAGTCGTTCGAGCTGGTGGGCCAGATGTACGGCGTCGAACCGGCGCGCTACCGCGTCAACCTGGACCGCTTCCGAGAGCTCCTGGCCCTCGACGACTTCATCGGCACCCCGGTCCGCCAGCTCAGCCTCGGGCAACGCATGCGCGGCGAGCTGACCGCGGCCCTCCTGCACGACCCACCGGTGGTGTACCTCGACGAGCCGACTGTCGGGCTCGACATCGTGGCCAAGGAGCGCATCCGCACCTTCGTGGCCGACATGAACCGCGAGCGCGGGACCACGGTCATCCTCACAACCCACGACCTGGCCGATGTCGAGCGGCTGTGCAGTCGCGTCATCCTCATCGATCGCGGACGCGTCCTGTTCGATGGATCGGTGGCGCGCCTCAAGGCGACGTATGCCCCGCACCGTGAGCTGGTGGTGCACCTGGATCCGGACGGCGATGTCCCGGATACCAAGGCCCAGATCGCCATGGCCGGCGTCGAGCATGTAACCGATGCGGGCGGGCGGCTTCGCTTCCGTTTCGACCCGGCCGTTGTCCGGGCGCCCGATCTCATCGGCGAGGTCGCCAGCCGCTACCCGATCGCCGACCTGTCGATCGTCGAGCCGGAGCTCGAGGCGATTGTCCGCCGCCTCTACGCTCGGCCGGACGAAGCCCAAGCATGAACACAACGCCGGCTGCGCGAGCGGGGTACCTGAAGCTGGCGCGCCTCCAGATCGCCGTCACTCACACCTACCGCTGGCAGGTGATCGCCTTCCTGTTGAGCAGCCTGCTCCAGATCTTCCTGCTCAAAGTGGTGTGGACCGCGGTGTACGACGGGCGCAGCAGTGTCGACGGGGTGCCGCTGGTCGAGCTGATCAGCTTCCTCACGATCGCCCAGCTCCAGCTGCTGGCGATGCAGCCGATGATGGTCTGGTACCTCGAGCGCCGCATCCACGAGGGCCACATCGGCCTCGACCTGGTTCGGCCGTTGCCGTTCCTCGGGCAGCTGCTGGCGCAGCAAGCCGGAGCCACGATCGGCTACCTGCCCTTCCTGCTCGTCGCCATCCCGTTCGCCTTCGTGCTCGGCAACCTCGCGCCACCGGCGTCGTCGACGGCGGCGGTCTTCTACATCGCCAGCGCGCTGCTCGGGTATGCGGTGGCCATGCTCATCGGCCTGCTCATGGGACTCGTGGCCTTCTGGACCGTCCAGACCCTGGGCGTGGCAGTGATCTACCGGTTCGCGGCGCAGTTCTTCGGCGGAGCCCTGATCCCGCTGTTCCTGATGCCCGACGGCCTGCGCGTCGTGGCCGAGCTGCTGCCCTTCCAGGCCCAGGCCCACATTCCGCTGTCGATCTATACCGGGCGCACCTCGGAGCCGGGGGCCATCGCCGCGGCCATCGGGCTCCAGCTGTCCTGGGTCCTCGCACTAGCGCTGCTCGCCGGTCTGATCTGGCGTCGCGCGCGCCGCATCGTGACGGTCTACGGAGGCTGAAGAGTGATGATGCTGGCGACCGGGGTGCGGCTGTGGCTCGCGGGCCTGCGCGGCGCGCTGCAGTACCGGACAGACACGCTGATCGTCATCGTCATGGCGCTCGTCTTCCAGGGGACCGGCTTTGCCTTCGCCTGGGTGATCCTGACGCGCTTCGAGGCCATCGGCGGCTGGTCGCTGGGCGACATCGCCTTTCTGTATGGGCTGCGGCTGATGGTGCATGCCGTGGCAGGCGTTCTGGCCGGCCCGTTCTTCGGGCTCGAGTGGCAAGTGCGCACCGGGCAGTTCGACCGCTACCTCGTGCGTCCCGCCTCGCCCCTGCTGCAATTCATGACCCAGAGCGTGCAGGTCAGCGTGCTCGGTGACCTGCTCGGCGGGCTGGCCATCTTCGCCGCTGCGACGGCGCTCACCGAGGTCGCGTGGACGCCGCTCGCCATCGGCTACCTGCTGCTCGCGATCCTCGGCGGCGCGCTGGTCGAGCTGGCGACCCGCGTCCTGATCGGTGCCCTGACCTTTAAGACGCTGAGCTCGGCTCCGCTCATGTTCCTGTCCGACAGCGTGTTCAGCACCTACGGGAACTACCCGATGTCGATCTTCGGCTCGGTGTTGGCCTGGACCTTCACCTTCCTGCTCCCGCTCGCGTTCGTCGCCTACCTGCCCGCTACCGTGCTCTTGAACCGCGCGGCCGAGCTGCAGGTCACGCCTCTCCTCGCCTACGCCGCGCCACTCGCCGGGGTGATCTGGCTGGCCGTGGCGATCCGCCTGTTCAACAGTCAGCTCGGGAACTACCAGAGCGCAGGGCACTGAGCCGATTTGGCACCAGGAGTCCCGAGGATCGTGGGGAGGCGTCGCGGCGCTCGCTGGGTCGGCAAGGCCGGATCGCCACGTGCAGGTCCGGTGCGGCGCCTGCAGATCGTGGCCGCAACCGGTGCCGATGGGTCTACGAGCCGACGTCGATCACCAGCTCCGGCGGGGTGCCCGACTCCCGGGAGGCGAACTTCATGCCGTCGCTCGAGGTGGCGACCAGGGAGAAGCTGTACGTCCCGTCGCCGGACACCAGCGCGGTGACGTCGTACTCATACCAGCCGCCGGAGCTGACGGCCCCGGCGTCTGCCAGGGGCCCGCCGATGAGCGCCGGCCTCGTCGTCCAGGCCACGGTCGACTCCACCCATGCGGTATCGCTGGCATGGATCCGTGGCCCGTCGACTGTCGAGTTGGTCACCCAGATCCGCACCCTGGCGGAGAGCACCTGCCCGCTGACGCCTGTCACCACGAAGCGCATGAACGCCTCGTTGGCGCGGCCGCCATCACCGTCCGATTCCAGGGTCGTCGACGTCCCGAAGTTCGACGTGGAGCGCTGCTCGTCGGCATAGCTGTCGGCGCCGGTCAGGAAGGTTGCCGAGGTGGCGGCGAGGATCGTCCAGGCCGAGGTGGCCGGCGTCGGGTCGGCATTCCCGGACGCATCGGTCGCCCGCACGGCGAAGGTGTGGTCGCCGTTGGCCAGCCCGCTGTTGGTCGCCGGGCTGGTGCAACTGCCATACGGGGCCCCGTCGAGCGAACAGGCGAAGGTCGAGTTCAGCTCGCTCGACGTGAACTCGAAGGTGGCGCTGCTGGAGCTGCTCACGCCGGAAGGGCCGGACAGGATCGTCGTCTCCGGGGGGGTCGTGTCGCTGCCGGCGAAGGTTACGACCAGCTGGGGCCGCACGCTGCCTTCGCGGGAGCTGAAGTCGAGCCCGTCGGACGACGTCGGGACGAGGGCGAAGCCGAGCGGCCCGTCTCCGGTCACCGCTGAGGTCACGTCGAACTCATACCAGCCGGTGGCGATGGCGCCGGACGAGGCCACGGCCCCGCCGAGGAGGGCCGGGCGGTTGGACCAGGTGACCAGCGACTCGTCCCAGCCCGGGTCCGAGAGGTGGACGTTCGGGCCGCCGTTGGCCTTGTTCGTCACCCAGATCCGCAGCAGCGCCTGCTGGACAGGGCCGCTGATCCCGCTGACCGGAAAGCGCAGCACGGCCTCGGTCGCCCCGCCGCCGTCGGCGCCGTCGGAGACCAACGTGGGGGCGGAACCGAAGTTCGATCCCGGCGACGCCTGTCGCACGGAGCTGTCCGCATCCGGGTTGAAGGTGACCGTCGTCGGCTCCGGGGGAACGCTCGTGTCGATCGTCCACGACCAGCTCGCCGGTGTGGGATCGGTGTTGGCGGCTGGATCGGTGGCCTGCACCTCGAAGGTGTGGGTCCCATCGGCCAGGCCGCTGTAGGTCGCCGGGCTGGTGCAGGGGCTGAACGCGCCGACGTCGAGCGCGCATGCGAACGTCGAGCCGGGCTCGCCGGCGTCGAAGGCGAAGGTCGCGTCGGCTGAAGCTGACGGATCCGGCGGCCCCGACTCGATGGTCGTCTCGGGCGGGATCGTGTCCGCCACGGTGGTGAACGACCACGTCACCACCGGCAACGGATTGCCGGCGAGGTCGGTCACGCCGTCGAGCCTTGCGAGGAAGGTCAGGGAGTGGCCAAGCGCGGTGGATGGGGTCAGGGTGGCTACGTTCGTCGTGCCGTCGTAGGAGACCGATGCCGGCACCGGCGTCGCCCCCTCGGCCAATGTGAACGTGGACTCCGTGACCGATGCCGGGTCTGCTTGCTCGTCGAAGGTGGCGGTCACGGCGGTAGCGGTGCCAACGTCGGTCGCGCCATCCAGGGGGGTGGTCGCGACGACGCTGGGCGGGGCGGTGTCGATCGTCCACGACCAGCTCGCCGGTGTGGGATCGGTGTTGGCGGCTGGATCGGTGGCCTGCACCTCGAAGGTGTGGGTCCCATCGGCCAGGCCGCTGTAGGTCGCCGGGCTGGTGCAGGGGCTGAACGCGCCGGCGTCGAGCGCGCATGCGAAGGTCGAGCCGGGCTCGCCGGCGTCGAAGGCGAAGGTCGCGTCGGCTGAAGCTGACGGATCCGGCGGCCCCGACTCGATGGTCGTCTCGGGCGGGATCGTGTCACCGCTGCCTGGCGCGTCGTGGCAACCGGCGGAGCCGCTGTCGAGGACCGCCCCGGACTCGGCCATGAAGGACCACCCGTAGCCGGAGTTGCCCAGCGTGAGCTCCAGGATGCCGAAGTCCGTTGCGGCTCGGAACTCGCTGTGGGGTTGCACGGCCCCGAACGGGCGCAGCGAACGGCCCCCGGTTCCGACGACGAACGCGCGGATCCCAGTCGACGTATCCGCCGCTCCGCTCGGATCCTGGGGGGCGAAACGCTCGTAGTCGTGGTCGTGCCCGGCGAGGAGCAGCTCGGCACCGTGCTCGTACAACGCCTCGACCAGCGCCTGGGTTGCGGGGTCGTTGCCGTGTACGCTGCCGCTGGACCAGCGGGCATGGTGCCAGTAGGCGAGCGTGCACGGCGCGGTGCTGGCGGCGAGGTCGGCGCGCAGCCACTGCTCCTGGGGCGAGCCGGCATCGCAGCCGCCGACTTCTGCACAGTTCGAGTTGAGCGCCACCAGGTGCCAGTCCCCGAGCTCGTACGAGTACCAGCCCTCGCCCGGGGTGCCGGCCGCGGCGCCGAAGTAGTCGAAGTAGTCGGCCGCGGTCCCGACCGGGTCGCAGTCGATCCCGCCCGTGGTGAGGTACTCGTGATTGCCGACCGATGGCCTGGTGATTGCCTTCACCCGGCCCCAGCTCGGCTCATAGCCGATGGCGAATTCGGTCGCGCTGCCGCATTCGTACTGGTGATCGCCGGTGGTGAGGACGGCGTCGTAGGCGCCCGCCAGCAGCAGGTCCGACGTCTGCACCTGGCGACAGTCGGTCGTCCCCACGCGATCGCAGGCGATATCACCCGCGGCCGCCACGACGGGGTCGCCGCCGGCCAGCGCCACGGTGATGGCATGCGGCGCGGACGCAGCGGAGACGTTGCCGGCGCGGTCAGTGGCGCTGGCGGTCAGGCTGTGCGGCCCATCGGTCAATCCGGTGATCACGGTCGCCCACGTGCCATCGGCGGCGGTCACGGTGGTCGTCGCAGTCGTCCCGTCTGACTGGAGCCTGATGGTGGCCCCGGCCTCGCTCGTACCCCGCAGGGTGAAGACCCGGGTGGTGATGGTCGCGCCTTCCGCCGGCTGGGTGATCAGCGGCGCAGCGGGCGTGGTGGTGTCGACCGTCCACGACCAGCTCGCCGGGGAGAGGTCGGGGTTGCCGGCGGGGTCGACGGCCCGGACCTCGAACAGGCGCGCCCCGTCCGGCAGCGCGGCGTAGGCCGCCGGGCTGCTGCAGGCGGCGAAGGCTCCGCCGTCCAGCGCGCACTCGAAGGTGGAGTTGGCCACGGACGAGGTGAACGCGAACGTGGCATCCGGCGAAGCCGACGGGTCCGGCGGGCCGGACGTGATCGCGGTCTGCGGTCCGATGGGGTCGAACTCCAACGCGCCGAGGTCTGGTGCAGAGCCGAGGTAGGCGCTGGGCGGCAGGTCGAGCACCGACTGCCCGTTCCAGATGTAGCTGGCCACCCCGGCATCGATGGCCGGGCTCCCCGGCAGGAGGATATGGTCACTGTCCAACAGCGGGTCGGCGAAGAGGGTGGTGGCGGGGTCCAGGTTGGTCGCCGAGACATCCGTCCCGTTGTTCCAGAAGAGGCTGTAGGCGAGCAGGCTGCCTCCGTCGACGCCCTTGGCGGCGATGCCAGACGAGCCGGCGAAGATGTTGTTCAGGCCGATGACGTTGTCGCCGCCGCTCAGCGCGTGGTTGTTGCCGCTGAAGGTGTTGTTGAACAGGTTGATCCGGTCGGGCAGGCTGGCGGCCCGGTAGTCCTCGCTAGACGAGCCGTTGTCCATGAGGCCGATAGCGGCGCGACCGTTGTCGATGAATCGATTGCGCTCGACGGTGAAGACGCGGTTCGATGCACCGAGCTCGTCGACCAGCTGGATGCCGTCCTGGCCGTTGCCGCGGAACAGGTTGTCGCGGATCGCGATGGCGATCTCGGCGGCCTCTTCGGTGAGGCGGAGCTCGATCCCGTCCTCGCCGTTGTTGCGCAACGTGTTGCCCTCGAACACGCCACCCGTGTTGCGGTTCAGGTCGATCCCGTCGTCGCGGTTGAACTCGGCGGTGTTGTCCCGGCAGAGGCACGTCGCCAGGGTGGTACCCGGTGGCTTGAAGTCGATGCCATCCTCGAACCCGACGATGCGGTTGTGCTCCAGGATGGCGCTGCCGCGCACGATGATGCCGTCGTTGATCAGGCCAGTGGGGTCGGTGACCGTGAGCCCGAAGATGGTCGGGCCGGCACCCGATGTGGTGTCGATGGTGATCGCGTCGGTCAGCCCGTCCGTCCGGATCACGGTCGCGCCGATCAACGCCGGATCCGGGGTCTCGTAGTACTGCGAGGCGAGCGTGATGTTCTTGCCGCTGATCACGATGCTCTCGCTGTACGTTCCGGGCGCCACCAGGATGACGTCACCGTCCTGGGCGACGTCGATCGCGGCCTGGATGGTGGGATGGTCGGCCGGCACGCGGATGGCGGGCGTCGGCGGGGGCTCGGTGACGGTGAAGTCTGGGCCGGTCGCGGTCCCGCCGCCGGTCGTGACGGCGACCGGGCCGCTGGTGGCGGCGCCTGGCACGATGGTGGTCAGCTGAACGTCCGAGTCGACCGTGAACGACGCCGCCGTCCCGTTGAACGTCACCGCCCCCGTGCCGACGAAGTTCGTGCCGCTGAACGTCACCGACGTGCCCGGCGGGCCGCCGGTCGGATCGATGCCGGAGATGGTCGGCGGGTCGGGTGGGTCGCTGCTGTAGCTGACGTGGAGTCTCGGCGCGCCGCCGATGCTGCCGTCCCAGGCCTCTGCCAGGCGCGTCCCCGAGCCGGTGACGATGATGGCCAGCGCGTTGCCCGGTGCCCAGCCGGACCTGCCGACCACCTCCTGCAGCGGCCCGCTGAGCGAGGGCGTGCGCTGATCCGCGCCGGCCTCGCCGACCGTGTTCCAGGCCGGCGGGCTCCAGGTGACGGACGCCGTGGTGCGCGGCCGCGAGCCGATGCTGCCGGTTGAGGTGGTAAAGGTCGCCGCGTCGTCCACCGCCTCCGCCTGGAAGGTCAGGGACGTGGCGCCGCTGGACGCCTCGTCCGCCTGGAACTGGATCCAGGCGTCGGTGATGGCGGCGCCGTTGGGAACGGTGAGCCCGGCGAAACGCATGCCGACGATCTGGTTGCCACGGCCCGAGTCGTCGACCAGCTCGAGATCGCTGCTGGTGAGATTCACCCCGCCGTTCTGCCACTGCTCCGCGTCGTCGGAACTGGCCGCGACGCTCACCTCGAGCTGCGTGGTGGTCCCGCCCCCGCCGGAGACGATGGTCCAGTCGGCGTGCGCCGGCGACGGGTCGACCGTCCCTGACGAGTCGCGGGCCTGGACGTCGAAGGTATGGGCGCCGAGTGCCAGCCCCGAATAGGTAGCCGGCGAGCTGCAGCCGGCAGTCGGCGCGCCGTCCAGCGAACACTCGAAGGTGCCGCCCGGCGTGGAGGAGACGAAGGTGAAGATGGCGGTCGTCTCGGTGATGTCGCCAGAGGGCCCGGAGGTGATCGTCGTCTCGGGCGGGCCGGTGCCCGCTCCCAGCGTGAAGGCGTTGTGCAGGTAGAAGCGGCTGTGGTCGTCGCCGGCGATG
>DASVEQ010000018.1:0-11551 GCA_036380455.1 Candidatus Limnocylindria bacterium
GCGCGAGACCGCGGAGGCGATCGGCCTGGTGCAGGCAGCAGGTCGGCCGGTCGAGCTCACGCCCCAGAACGCGTACGTCCGCCGCCTGCAGCACCAGATGGCCGAGCGCAACGCGCTGATGTCCCGCTCGCGGGGCTCGGAGCCGAACCGGCGCGTGGAGCTCCTGCCGGAGAACGAGGGCGCCTGGCGATGAGCCGCGGCGGGCGGATCGCGGTGCTCGTGATCCTCGGGCTCGTGCTGCTGGCGATGATCGCCACCAGCGTCCTGCCGCCCGCGTGATCCCCCGCGCCGGAGGCCGTCGCGGCCGCTTTATCACCCTCGAGGGACCGGAGGGCAGCGGGAAGACGACGGCCGCTCGCCACCTGGCCGAGTGGCTGCGTTCGCGCGGCGTCGCCACGGTGCTCACGCACGAGCCGGGCGGCACGCCGCTGGGCGAGGAGATCCGCCGCATCGTGCTCCACATGCGCGGGATGAGCGACGACCTGGATCCCAGGACCGATGCCCTGCTCTACGCGGCCGGTCGCGCCCAGCACGTGGCACGCGTCATCCGACCGGCGCTCGACCGCGGCGAGTGGGTCGTGTGTGCCCGCTACCTCGACTCCTCGCTCGCATACCAGGGCGCCGGCTACGGCAACGACATGGCCGAGCTGCGCCGTCTCCAGGACTTCGCCACCGCCGGGTTGCGTCCCGACCTCACGCTCCTGCTGGACGTTCCGGTCGAGGTCGGCCTGGAGCGCACCCGACGACGCGCCGAGTGGAATCGGTTCGAGGATACCGAGGAGGTCGCCTTCTTCGAGTCGGTGCGAGCCGCCTATCTGCGGCTCGCCGCTGAGGAGCCCGCCCGCTTCCGGATCGTCGACGGCTCCGGCTCGGTCGGTGAGGCCGATGCGGCGATCCGCCGGCTCGTTGAGCCGATGCTGGCGGCGACGACAGGCGGCGACGGCGACGGAATCAAGCTCAGATCCTCGTAGCGGAGGGAGTGGCGACGACCGACTGGTACCGCTCGACTGATTGGGACGAAGCTGCTAACTGCATTGGCCCTTGAGGATCTCGCGGCAGCGGCGTCATGGGCACGGGCGGCTCTCACCCTCGCCGACGCCGATCACTCGGGCCTCGCGAGGCCACCCAACCCTCGGGCTCGTTGAGCTGACTTCGGAGACGCGCGCGTGGCTGACGGACCTCGCGGAGAACGCCTGACTCGCACCTTTCGCCGTCCCTGTTGACTGCACCGGGCTCTCGATGTCGTCGCGCTCGAGACGGACCCTATCGCGACGTTGCGCCAGCGCGCACGTAACTCGCACCGTGCGCCTCACTCCGGGCAGCGTCTTGCGCGGAGGCGCACATCTGCGTATTGGTTCAGGGGCAAGACGCCCGAGGTTCTCAGATGCGTGCGCGGGGGCGCACAGCCGGCCCCGCCGCAGGCGCCGGCACGGCAGCCCGTCCCGCTCGGGACGCGCTCGATGGCGAAGCCGCGATCAAGGGGCACGGGACGCGGGACGGGTGGCCCTCGGTCGCTCGCCTGCGCCATACTGTCCACCGGGGTCTCGCCCACCCACCGACGAACGAAGGAGCCCGCCCGCCGATGAAGCTCGTCACCGCCATCGTCCACAACGAGGACGCCGCGACCCTCGTCGACGCGCTGCTCGAGAAGGAGTACCGCGCCACCCGCTTCAACTCGTCCGGTGGCTTTCTGAAGCAGGGAAACGCCACGATCCTCGTGGGCGTGGAGGATGACCAAGTCGACGCCGTCCTCGAGCTGATCAGCGCCAATTGCCATTCCCGCAAGCAGTTCGTGAATCCGATGCCGCCGATCATGGAGCCGGGCGAGTTTTACATGCCCTACCCGGTCGAGGTGGAGGTCGGCGGGGCCACGGTCTTCGTCCTGCCCGTCGAGCGCTTCGAGCGCCTCTGATTGCCGAACCGCGGGTCTCGGATCGGGCGACGTACGGAGCATGGATGACCGATTCGTTCACCGGGCGGGCGGCTGGCGTGGAGTTCGGGGCATGAATCGCCGAATGCTTCACCGGAGAGGGTCACCCGAACGGCTTCATGTGAACGGTTCGCCCATTCATCGGCTGCCCGGCTCCCACCGGTCACCGCACGTGAAGAATTCGCCGATTCGTCGGCGGCCGTGGTGAGCTCCGCGACTCCGCCCTGGATCGCCGACTTGGCGTCGGAGGCGCCGGACGTCGTCGCCTGCTGGCGCGGCTTCACCTGGACCGCCGAGGGCCGAGACGCGCTGTTGGCCGAGCTCAGGCCGCGCGTGGCCGATGGCAGCGCCCCGATGTTCCTGGCCCAGCAGGAGGCGATCGGCGACGCCCTGGAGGCGATCCTCCGATCGCTCCCCGAGGACCTGCTGCGCGCGCCGGGCGGCGAGGAAGACTGGAATGTGGCGCAGGCGTTCGCCCACACCACGGCGGCGCGCCGGTTCCTCGTCACCTGGGCGGCGCTCGACACTGACCGGCCATGGCCCCAACACCGGGCGCCGACGGTGATCCCCTCGGTCCCCGGCCGGGCCGATGCCACCCGCGACGAGCTGCTCGTGCTGCTCGACAAGTCGCGACGTTCGCTGCGGGAGGCGGCGCAGAAGATCGCCGGGCACGAGACGCAGCCGTGCGGCCTCGCGCACCCCTTCATCGGTCACCTGCGCTGCGGCGACTGGCTGCTGTTCGTTGGCATCCACGATCTCATGCACCTGGAACAGCTGCACCGCCTCCGCGCATCTCATGGCTGAGCGGCCGGCCCCGCTCCTTCTCGTCACGACGCCGCCACACGGACAGCCGTTCGGCACTCACGCGGCGATCGCGGCCGACGGACAGCGGATGCTCGCGACGGAGCTCTCACGCCGTCTGGGACGGCTGGGCGCCGCGGTGGCGCCGCTCCCAGCCGCCGACCCCACGGGCTTCCACTGGGGCCGATGGTTCACGACCGCCGCGCGCGGAGCGCTCGCCGATGCGCAGGGCCCGGTCGACGCCATCGGCTATGCGGCGGGGAGCGCCATGTCGCTGATGAGTGACGACGCCCTGGACGCGCTGCTGTCGGCCGTGCCCGGCGAGGTGGTGGCCAACAACCGCTTCAGCGCCGATGCCTTCGTCGTGGCCGGCGATCTCGGCCGCGCCCTCGAGAGGCTCGCCGGCTGCGAGACCGACAACGCCGCACCTCGCCGCCTCAGCGAGGCGGGCTTCGCGTGGCGGGACCTCGGGACCACGGCATGGGCACGGTTCGACGTGGACACCACGCTCGACCTGGCGCTCCTGCGCGTCGCGACCCGCCTGCCCGACACCCGTTCTCTTGACGGGCCTGTGCGCGGCTACCTCGAGATGGCGCGGCTGCCCGGCGGTTGCCCGCTCGAGGTGCCACACCTGGAGCGCATCGGCGAGGTCGTCCGGGATCGGTCGGCCGAGCTCGTCGTGGCCGGGCGTGTGCCGGGCACCACGCTCCAGGAGCTCGAGACCGAGACTGCGTGTCGGGTCCGCTCGTTCGTGGAGGAGCGCGGGATGCGATCGGCGCCGACCGGCGGCAGCCCGCGCTCGCTGCTCGCGTCATTCATGGCGCGCACCTCGCCGGCCCAGCTCGTCGCGGAGCTGGCGTCACTCGGCGACGCCGTCATCCTCGACACGCGGGTGCTGATGGCGGCGCGGGCCGGATCGGCGGACGCGGAGACGTGGCCACCCGAGGAAGAGCGCCTGGCGTCGGACTTCGGTGACGCGGCGCGCGTGGCGACGCCCTGGCTGCGCGAGCTGACCGAGGCCGTGGCCGCGGCGCCGGCCCCGGTGCTGTGCGGCGGCCACGCGCTGGTGAGTGACGGGATCCGGTTGATCGTGGCGGCCGCCTGGCAGGGCCGCTGAACCGGGCGGAAGGTGGTACCCGGCCACGCTCCGATGCCCCTGCTAGACTGAATCGGCAAGCGTGCGCCGCAATGCGCGGCGCTCGCCCGACTCGAACTCGAACCCGGGCCTCGGCCCGACAGCACGGACCCGCGTGCAACCGGAGTGGAACCATGGATCACACCGGACTGCTGTATGTCATCGGCTTCGGCTTCGCCGCGACGACCTTCGTCTTCGGCACGATCCTGTTCAGCTGGCTCATCACCCATCGGCGACGCCGGCCGCAGAAGGGCTTGCCGTATGAATGCGGGATCGACACCATCGGCGACACGTGGAGTCGGTTCGGCCTCGCCTTCTACCTCTACGCGCTGCTGTTCGTGGCCTTCGACGTGGAGATCATCTTCGTCTACCTGTGGGCGATCACCGTGCGGGCGATCGAGTTCCAGGGGATCGTGCTCATCGGCATCTTCCTTTCGATCCTGATGTTCGGCGAGTTCTACGCATGGAAGAAGGGTGACCTGCGATGGCAGTAGATCGACCGACCCCCAACCTCCCCGAGGTCGTGACGCCGCCCGTCGGCGCACCGATCATCATCCCGGACGCCGGCGGCGACGATGAGCTTCTCCGCGAGTTCCAGATGGAGGAGCACCCGCAGGGCGGCTTCCACGGCTTGCTCGAGGTGATCCCGACCAAGGCCGATTACGTCCTCGACCTCATCCGCGCCAACTCCCTGTGGCCGCTGCTCAGTGGCCTGAGCTGCTGCGCCATCGAGATGATGAGCACGGCGACGAGCGTGAACGACATCGACCGCTTCGGGATGTTCCCGTTCCGTGCCTCGCCGCGCCAGGCCGACGTGCTCATCGTGGCCGGCACGCTGACGACGAAGATGGCCGGCCCGCTCGTCCGGCTCTGGGAGCAGATGCCTGAGCCGAAGTGGTGCGTCGCGATGGGCACCTGCACCACGAGCGGTGGCCGGTTCAAGCGCAGCTACAGCGTCGTCCAGGGCGTGGATCGCGTGATGCCGGTTGACGTCTACGTCCCCGGCTGCCCGCCGCGGCCCGAAGGGCTCATCTACGGGATGCTGAAGCTCCACGAGCTCGTCAAGCAGCGGCGTGGCCAGTGGAGCACCTACGTCGATCGCGGCCCGCAGCGCACGCGCTGGGAAGGAGACGTCCGCTGAGCGCCCCCGTCAACGCCGGTGCGCTCATCCGACTCCTCAGCGAGCGCCTCGGCTCCGACCTGCGCGACCTGTGGACCGACGAGGACACCGTCGAGTTCACGATCGACGGCGCACGCAACGTCGACGTGTTGACCACGCTGCGCGACGACCCCGAGCTCGACTTCTTCATGCTGGCCGATGCGGCCGCCGTGGACTATGGCGTCGACGCCCACTTCGAGGTCGTCTACCACCTGTACAGCGCGAAGCATCCCGCCTGGCTCCGCGTCCGTGCCCGCGTCGACCGCGCCGATCCTCGTCTCCCGTCGATCACGCCGCTCTGGGAGGGCGCGATGTTCCACGAGCGCGAGATGTACGACATGATGGGGATCGCCTTCGAGGGCAATCGGGACCTGCGGCGCATCTACATGTCGCCGGACTACCGCAGCTTCCCGCAGCGCAGGGACTTCGTCCTGCCCGATGACGCGGCCGACTCACCGGCCGCCGGCGTGAACCCGCTGGAGCGTCCGGAGACCTGGGACCTCACCCGCTTCAACGACGCGCCGGGCCTCGTGTTCCCGACGACGGAGCGGCGCCCGGATGCGCCGACCGAGGGGGTCGAGGACGGCGTCACCGCCGCCGACACGAGCCGCCCGCGATGACGACGATCGATCCCGAGACCCGCATCCCCGATCCGATCGAGCTCGATCGGCGGGAAGAGGAGCGGCTGCGCGCCGCTGCCGGGCTGGCGCCGATCCACGCCGAGGGTGGCGAGTACGCCGGCTTCGACACCGTCGGGATCCCGGATCGCCCCCCACAGACGGAGCGCGAGCGCGAGGTCTACACCCTCGAAGAGGGCGAGATGCTCGTGAACATGGGGCCGCAGCACCCCTCGACCCACGGCGTGATGCGGCTGGTGGTCAAGGTGCGCGGGGAGATCGTCGTCGACGTCGACCCGGTGCTCGGCTACCTGCACCGCGGCATCGAGAAGCTGTGCGAGAACGCCACGTACACGACCGTGCTGACGTACGTCGATCCCATGGACTACCTGTCGACGATGCACAACGAGCATGCACCGGCAATCGCCTTCGAGAAGCTCTACGGCATCAAGGCGCCGCCGCGGGCCGAATACATCCGGGCGCTGGTGGTGGAGCTGAACCGGGTGTTCAGCCACGGGCTGATGATGGGCTTCCTGGCGCTCGACATCGGCGGCCTGACGCCAATCCTCTACAGCTTCATCAACCGCGACGAGGTCGTCGACCTGCTGAGCGCGATCAGCGGCCAGCGCATGCTGTTCAATTTCTTCCGCGTCGGCGGCGTGAACTTCGACACGAACGACGAGTTCCTGTCCCGCCTCGGGACGTGGCGCTCGCACGTGCTCGACAACATCGAGATGAACGAGCGGATGATCACCGAGAACGAGATCTTCCGCGGCCGAACGGTGAACATGGGCCGTCTCTCCGGTGACGACGCGATCAGCCTCGGCGTCACCGGCCCGAACCTGCGGGCCTCGGGAGTGCCGTTCGACGTGCGCAAGGCCCACCCGTACTCGATCTACCACGAGCTCGAGTTCGACGTGATCACCCAGCTGACCGGCGACTCGTACGCGCGCTACCTCCAGCGCATCGCCGAGATCAAGCAGAGCATCCACCTCATCGACCAGATCATCGACAAGATGCCGCACGGCCCGGTCCAGGCGCAGGTCCCCGGCATCATCCGCCCGAAGCCGGGACGCGCATTCGGGGCGGTCGAGTCACCCCGCGGCCTCTACAGCGTGTACGCCATCAGCGACGGCGGCCCGAACCCGTATCGGTTCCGGATGCGCGACCCGTCCTTCATCAGCCTCCAGGCCGTCCCGAAGCTGATGCCCGGCCGCCTCGTCGCCGATACGATGGCGGTCATGGCGAGCTTCGACCCGGTCATGGGCGGCGTGGACAAGTAGTCGATGGCCCCGACGGTGGTGTCGTAGATGGATTTCGAGCTGCTGCTCGGCATCGGCCGATTCCTCCTGGCGACGACGCTGCTGCTGCTGCTGACGGTGCCGACCGCCTTCGTGATGATCCAGATGGAGATGAAGATCATCGCGCAGCTGGCGCTGCGCTACGGGCCGAACCGCATCGGCCCGAAGGGGATGTTCCAGTCGACCATCCACGGCTTCAAGGTGCTGGCCAAGGAGGACACCGTCCCCGACCAGGCGGACCGATCGACCTTCACGCTGGCACCGTGGATGGTGTACATGGCCGCGGCGATGAGCATGCTCGTCATCCCGTTCGCGCCCGGCGCCATCGCGGCCGACTTCAATATCGGCATCGTCTACTTCTTCGCCGTCCTGGGGCTGTCGGTCGTCGGCCTGCTCGTCGCCGGCTGGGCGAGCTACAACAAATACTCACTGCTCGGCGGCCTGCGCGCGGCGGCCCAGATGGTCAGCTACGAGATCCCGCTCACCCTGTCGATCGTCGGCGCGGTGGTGCTGGCCGGTACGCTCAGCTTCAGCGAGCTGATCGCCTGGCAGCTCGACCACGGCTGGCTGCTGGTCTGGCAGCCGGTGGGCCTCGGGATCTTCTACATTGCCTCGCTGGCGGAGATCAACCGCACGCCCTTCGACATGGTGGAGGCCGACTCCGAGCTGGTGGCCGGGCCGTTCACCGAGTACTCCGGCATGCGCTTCGGCTTCTTCTTCTTCGCCGAGTACGTGGCCCTCTTCATCATGAGCGGCATCCTCATCAGCCTCTTCTTCGGCGGCTGGCTCGCGCCGTGGCCGTTCCCGGCCCAGCTCGACGGGTTCGCCGGAACGCTGTACGGGATCTTCTGGTTCTTCCTGAAGACGTACATCTTCGTGGCCGTCGCGGTCTGGATGCGTGGCACGCTCCCGCGCGTTCGCGTCGACCAGCTCATGGGCGTCGCGTGGAAGGTGCTGCTGCCGCTGGCCCTCGTGAACCTGTTCGTCACCGCCATCGCGGTCGTGGTGTTCGACCTGTGAGCCGCCTTCGAAGCCCGGGCCACGGGGGCACTGCCATCGCGCATCACCGGTGGTTGGCTCATACCGACCACGGGCGGCTGATGCGGTCCCGTGATGCCGATCAAACCATCGCCCTCCAATCGGGGTGGCGGGAGCCACAGACTTCTGTAGATTCCAGCAGTCGCGCGGGCCGTCGGGCTGGCCGGAGCCGATCCTGGTTGGCATCTGACCGCATCGACGGCGCGGACCCCACCGGCGCAGGCGGAAGGAGCTGAAGCATGGCCTTTCCCGGAATCGGCATCGCCAAGGGCATGGCGGTCACCTTCAAGAACTTCTTCAGCCCGAAGATCACCCGCCAGTACCCGGAGGAGCGGCCGCCGATCCCCGACCGCTGGCGCGGCCGGCTCGACCTGATCTACGACCCGTTCGGCGAGCACAAGTGCGAGGTCTGCTTCCAGTGCGCCCAGGTCTGCCCGGTCGAGGCGATCGACATGAGCGGCTTCGACTCGCAGGGCAACCGCATCCGCTACGGAATGCCGGAGATCTACGACGAGCGCCGTGACGCGAACGCCTACCGGCGCGCCGGGCTCGACGCGCGGCCGATGCGCAACCCGGCCCGCTGGGACGAGGCGATCGACACGCCGTTCGTCGACGAGGTGATCGACGGGTTCGACGGCCGCCCGGAGGCACTGGTGGCGATCTTCCGTGCGGTCCAGGACCGCTACGGCTACCTGCCCGAGCGGGCCCTCCGCCGCATGAGCGACCGGATGAGCATCCACTGGGCACAGGTCTTCGGAGCCGCCGGGCTCGGGGGCTTCCGGCTCCTGCCGGCCACCGGCCACGTCGTCACCGTCTGCGACTGCGCGTCCTGTCGCTTCGCGGGAGGCGACCGCGTGCTCCGGGCGCTCGAGGAGGAGCTTGGCGTCCGGGCCGGCGAGACGACCGCCGATGGCGGGGTGACCCTCGAGACCCGCCCCGACGTCGGTGCCGGTACGATCAGCCCGGCCATCCGCGTCGACACCCTGGTCTACGGTCCGGTCGACGAGGGCAAGGCGGTCCACATCGTCGGCGAGCGGCGATCCGCCGATCGCGCGGCCGCCATCGGTGCCCGCAGCTGATGGCCGGAGCGATCTCGCCCCAGATCCGGATTCTGTCCACCGGCGAGCCGCGGCTGCTGACCGACATCGGCCGCGTGGATCCGACCAGCCTCGCCAGCTACCGCGAGCACGGCGGGTACGCGGCCCTGGAGCGGGCGGTCACCCAGCTGAGCCCCGAGGACGTGATCGGCGAGATCGAGACCGCCGGCCTCCGGGGGCGTGGCGGCTCCGGTTATCCGACCGCGGCGAAGTGGCGAGCGGCGCGCGCGACCGGTGCAGACCGGCGGATCGTGGTCGCCAACCTCATGGCCGCCGACCCCAGTGCGCTCGGCGACCGCGCCCTGGCCGAGGGCAACCCGCACCTCGTCGTGGAAGGGCTCCTCGTCGCCGCGTACGCGGTCGGGGCCGCCGAAGCGATCATCGCCGTCCGGCGCGACTGGGCCGAGGCGATCGACCGCCTGCGGACCGCGATTCGCGAGGCGACCGATGCGCACCTGGCGGGGTACCTCGTGCTCGGCACCGACACCAGCATCCAGCTCAGCGTCTGGGAAGGCTCCGGCGCGTATGTGGCGGGCGAGGAGACCGCGCTGCTGAACGCCCTCGCGGGCGACCGTGGCATGCCCGCCATCCGCCCGCCGTTCCCGGCGCATCGCGGCCTCCACGACGCACCGACCGTCGTCCAGAACGGCGAGACCCTGGCCCACGCGGCCTGGATCCTCGCCCACTCGCCGGAGGCCTTCGCCTCGATCGGGAAGGACGGCAACCGCGGGACGAAGCTGGTCACCGTCATGGGTCGCGTGGCGCAGCCGGGCCTCGTGGAGGTGCCGCTCGGCACGCCGCTGCTCGACCTTCTCAACCTCGCGGGCGGCGGAAAG
Source organism: Candidatus Limnocylindria bacterium (assembly GCA_036380455.1). Classification (GTDB taxonomy): domain Bacteria; phylum Chloroflexota; class Limnocylindria; order QHBO01; family QHBO01; genus JACDBZ01. The sequence goes on from DASVEQ010000018.1 coordinate 9,915, forward strand.
GGAACCACGAAGGCCCTGTTCGTCGGCGGCCCCGGCGGTGGAGCGATCGACGCCGGCTCGCTGAGCACGACCTACGATTACGAATCGCTGGCGGCCGCCGGCGCGATCATCGGCTCCGGCTCGGTGCTGGTCACCGACACCGACACCTGCATGGTCGACACCGCGCGCTTCTTCGTCGACTTCAGCGCCCGCGAGGCCTGTGGCAAGGCGGTCCCCTGCCGGATCGGCACGAAGCGGCTCGTGGAGGCGCTGGATCGCATCCTGGCGGCCACTCCACGGCCGAACGACTTCACCCTGCTGCGCGAGCTGTCGCGGAAGGTCAGCGATACCGCGCTATGCCGGTTGGAGCAGCTGGCCCCGGGCCCGATCCTGACGACCCTCGACCGCTTCCCGGACGAGTACCGCGCGCACGCCGAGCGAGGCGAGTGCGTCGCGGGGTACCACCCGCCGCTGGACGTGCCGCCGCTCCTCGAACCGCTGCCCGGCATCGACGCACCCGCGCGGCTAGAGTAGGGATCGATGGGCTTCGGAACCACGAACGGCCACACGGCCGGCAGCAACGGCAACGGCAGGTCCGGTGACGGGGCCGGCGGCAAGGTCACCGACTACACGCCGCTGTGGCCGATGGTGCCCGGCACCCGCAAGATCAGCGTCACGATCAACGGGACGCAGGTCGAGGCGGAGGAAGGCCAGACGATCCTCCAGGCTTGCCGCGTCCTTGGCATCGACGTCCCGACGCTGTGCTACGAGCCGAAGCTCGCGCCCTACGGCGCCTGTCGCATCTGCGCGGTCGAGGTCGAGGGCGTCGAGGGCACGCCGATCAGCTGCGGCACGACGATCACCGACGGGATGGTCATCACCACCCACTCCGATCGCGTCATCGAGAACCGGCGCATGGTCCTCGAGCTCATCTTCAGCGACCACGACGCGTACTGCCTGCCGCCCTGCCAGTTCAAGTGCCCGACCCGCGTCGACATTCCCGGCTACCTGAAGCAGAACACGCTCGGCAACTGGGAGGAGGCGACGCGCATCCTCAAGCGCTCGCTCCCCTTCCCCGCCATCCTCGGGCGTGTCTGCCCCGCGCCGTGCGAGACGCACTGCCGGCGCGAGGAGGTCGACACCGCCATCGCCATCCGCGACTCGCATCGCTACTGCGCCGATCGCGTCCTCGAGGTCGACGCTCCCGCGCCGATCCCGTGGCCGAAGGATCCGCCGACGGGCCGCCGCGTAGCGATCATCGGCGCCGGTCCCGCCGGCATGAGCGTCGCCTACTACCTCCAGTTGCGCGGCCACGCGTGCGACGTGTTCGAGGCGGAGCCGGAGCAGGGCGGCATGCTTCGGTACGGCATCCCGCAGTACCGCCTGCCGAAGGGATGGATGGACCGCGAGCTCAACCACGTCTGGGAGCTGGGCGCGACCCTGAAGCCGAACATGCGGCTTGGGCGCGACTTCCACCTCGGCGACATCATCGACGAGTACGACGCCATCTACGTCGGCATCGGCTGCTACAAGCCGAACGAGCTCGGCATCCCGGGCGAGGACGCGCGGGGCACCGTCAACGCGCTCGAGAACCTCTACAACTCGACGCGTGGCATCCCGGTCCCGCGCCTGAAGGGCGCGAAGGTCGTGGTCATCGG
>DASVEQ010000019.1:0-5389 GCA_036380455.1 Candidatus Limnocylindria bacterium
ACTGAACGTCGTCAGCCGGCTCTCGGCGGTCTTCGTCGTGCCGCACCTGGCGGTCGGGGCGGCCCTGTGGGCCGGATCGGTCTGGCTGCTGCTCGCCACCCGCCGGCTGCGTCCCGCGGAGGCGCCCGTCCGACACCGCGCCGCCGATGCGCAGCCCGGCCCGATCGACTCGCTCCGCGCCTATGTGGCGCTCACGAAGCCGCGGATCATCGAGCTCCTGCTCGTGACGACCGTGCCGACCATGGTCCTCGCCGCGCGCGGCGTCCCGTCGGCCTGGCTCATGGTCGCCGTCGTGGTCGGCGGCACGCTGGCCGCGGGCGGCGCGAACGCGATCAACATGTACGTCGACCGGGACATCGACGACCTCATGCGGCGCACGCGACACCGCCCGCTGCCACGACACGCGGTCACGCCCGCCCGGGCGCTCGCCTTCGGCATCGGCCTCAGCGTCGCGGCCTTCACCTTCCTGGCCCTGACCGTCAACCTGCTCAGCGCCGCGCTCGCGCTGAGCGCCACGGCCTTCTACGTGTTCGTGTACACGATGTGGCTGAAGCGGTCGACGCCGCAGAACATCGTCATCGGCGGGGCGGCCGGGTGCGTGCCGGTGCTCGTCGCCTGGGCCGCGGTGACCGGGGAGGTGGGCCTGCCGGCGCTCGTGCTGTTCGCCATCGTCTTCTACTGGACCCCGCCGCACTTCTGGGCGCTCGCCCTTCGCTACCGCGGCGACTACGCTGCCGCGAAGGTGCCGATGCTCCCCGTCGTCCGTGGCGAGGCCGAGACGGCGCGCCAGATCGTGCTCTACACTCTCGCGCTCATCGTGGTCAGCCTCCTGCTGCTGCCCGCGGCCGGCATGGGCTGGATCTACCTCGTGGCGGCGGTCGTGCTCGGCGGCTTCTTCCTGCTCCAGGCCATCCGTCTTCGGGCCGACGCGGGCAACGGGCGCGCGGCCATCGGCCTCTTCCGCTACTCGATCAGCTACCTGACCCTGCTGTTCGCCGCGGTCGCCGCGGACGCCCTCTTCCGCTTCCCGCTCGCCTGACCGAAGGCCCGCCGATCCGTTGCCCCCATCACGTCCTGGGCGGCCATGGCTCCTCGCCGCGCGCGGCCCGTTCGGCGGCCAGCCGCGCATCGATCCGGACCGTGCGCCGCTCCTCGTGGCGCATCCAGAGCACGACGACGACCACCATGCCGGCCAGGAACCCGAGGTCGCCCACGACCCACATGATCACACCGCCCAGCTGCTGGTCCTCGAGCGGCGTCGGGCCCCAGCCGCGCGCGTTCGTCAGGTAGTGCGGGTAGAGCACGGTTGACGCCGACATCAGCGCCACCCCGAGGAACGAGTTCTGCGGCATGGCCAGGAACAGGTAGAGCAGCCGGACCGGGTGGGGGAGCCGCCACGGCGATGGGTCGGCGCCGATTGCCGGCCACCAGAAGAGGAGCGCCGCGCCCAGGAAGCTGGCGTGCTGGAGGTAATGGAGCAGCTCGTTCTCGAGGGCCTGGTCGTAGAGCGTGCTGAAGTGCCAGCCCCAGTTCACGGCCGCGAACAGCACCCAGGCGATGACCGGGAACGACACGACGTGCACCACCCGGCTGTGGAGCAGGGTCAGCAGCCGCCGGCGCCAGCCGGGGCTCGCGGCGCGCAGCGCGAGCGTGATGGGCCCACCGGCCAGCAGGAGCGGAGCGGCGGCAAGCTCGAGGAACAGGTGCTGCACCATGTGGACGCTGAACAGCGCTCCCTCGTACGCCTCGATCGGCGATAGCAGCGCCAGGCCGATCGCGACAAGCCCGGCCACGAACAGCCACGTCCGATGCCGGGGATGAGGATTCGACGGGTGCGCCGCGGCGACGCGGCGCGCGGCGGCGAGGTAGAGCGCGCCCGCCAGCAGGATGCCGCCCAGCGCCAGCGGATCCAGGCTCCAGGCGAGCAGCACGCCGGGCAGCTCGGGGCGCGGCGCCGCCTCACCATGCGCCAGGGCGACCCCCGGCAGGCAGAGCCCGACGGTAGCGACGGCGAACGGCAGGAGGCGGGCGAGGCGACGCATCCCGGCCATTCTGGCGCAGAACTCACGGGAACCGTCGATGCGCCTCCGGCGTCCAGCGCCGCATGAAACGAACCGTGCCGGGGCTCTTCGTCGCGCTCCTCGTGCTCTCGGCGTGCGCCGCCGGCGGCGGCTCGCCGCCCGCATCGGCCGATTCCGGCGGATCGCCGGGGGCCTCCGACGAGCCCGCGCCCTCGGCATCGCCGCGGGACAGCGACGGGGGAGGCACCGGTGGCGACGTCGAGCACCCGACGGGATCGGAGGCGATCGTCGTGGTCACCCTGGCCGGTGGCATGATCCCGGCCCAGATGCAGGTCGGCGAGGTCCCGGTCTTCACCCTGGTCGGCGACGGCCGGGTCATCGTTCCCGGCCTCCAGACCCTCGAGTTCCCCGGACCGATCCTCCCGGCGCTCCAGGAGCGCCGCCTGACCGAGGAGGGCATCCAGCTCGTCCTGTCGGCGCTCGACGAGACGAACCTGTTCACGGGCGACCTCGAGAACCGCGTCGCGGCCTCCGTGATCAGCGACGCCAGCGACACGGTCTTCACCGTCCACGCCGGCGGCCGCACGTCGGTGGTCACGGTGTTCGGCGTCGGGATGATGCCGCCCGAGATGGAGCCGCCGCCCGGCACGGACGAGGGCGAGCTCGAGGCCTACCGCGTCCTGTCGGCGCTCAACGACCGGCTGATGACGCTCGACACCTGGCTGCCGGCCGATGCCTGGGCCACCGACACGTGGCAGGAGTACCAGCCGGAGGCGTTCCGCCTCTACGTGCGCGACGTGACCGATCAGCCCGACGACGAGGAGCTCCCCGGCCAGCAGATCGCCTGGCCCGCGGACGAGGATCCGGCGACCTTCGGCGAGGAGATGGCGCACTTCGGCGATGGCACCCGGTGCGGGGTCGTGGAGGGCGAGGCCGGTGCGACCTGGCTCGACGCGTTCCTCGAGGCGAACCAGAACACGATCTGGACGTTCGGCGACCGCCGCTACGCGATCGATCCACGGCCGCTGCTGCCCCACGAAGAGGCGATCTGCCCGCCGCTCAACCCCTGAGGCCCGCTCCACGAGGGGCGCCGGTGCGGCTCGCGCCGGATCGGCGCCCTTCGCTACAATGCACGCCGTGCCGCCGTCAGCCCTTGTCTGAGCGCGTGCTGCGCACCCCGTGTCGGTTGAACTCACCGGAGAGCCTCGAACGAGACTGATGGAACGAACGGCGGCCCGATCCCGGCTGCGGCGAGTGACTCGCACCGGCCTGCCCCTCCTCGTCCTCGCCGTCGTCGCGAGCGGCTGCCTCCTGCCACCGCAGCCGATGACCGAGGCCGGCGAGGACGTGTTCAACCTCTACCTGCTCGTCCTGGCGCTGGCGGCCATCGTGTTCATCGGCGTCGAGGGCTTCATCCTCTACGCGATCTTCCGCTACCGCCGACAGCCGGGAGACGAGGTGCTCCCCGAGCAGCTCCACGGGAACAACACGGTCGAGGTGATCTGGACGGCGATCCCGACGGTCATCGTGTTCATCCTCTTCGTCTTCAGCATGATCACCCTGGGCGAGGTCGAGGCGCGCTCCGAAGAGCCGGGGGTCACGATCGAGGTCGAGGGCTTCCAGTGGCAGTGGACCTTCCGTTACCCTGACGGCGGCTCGGTGACCGGCGCCATCGGCGACCCCCCCACGCTCGTCGTCCCCGTCGGTGAGCCGGTGCGTCTCGTGCTCACCTCGCTCGACGTGAACCACTCGTTCTACGTTCCAGAGTTCCTCATCAAGCGCGACCTCATCGACTTCGGCGGCAATCGGCCGCCGAACGAGCTGGAGTTCACCGTCACCGAGGCGGGGACGTATGCCGGCCAGTGCGCCGAGTTCTGCGGGACCGCGCACGCCGACATGACATTTGTCGTCGACGCGAAATCGAGAGCCGAGTACGACGCCTACACCGCGGCCCTGGCCGCCGGCGAGCCGCCGCCCGCGACCGGCGGCGAGGACTGCGAGCTGAAGGTCGAGATCAACGCCAACAACACGCAGTTCGACATCGACGAGTTCGAGGTGCCGGCCGAGACCGACTTCTGCGTCGCCTTCACGAACATGGAGGCGGTACCGCACAACGTCTCGATCCTGGAGGGAAGTGAGCACCTCTTCGAGGGCGAGTTCCTCAACGAGCCGAGCAGCATCATCTACGAGGTTCCCGGCCTGCCGGCCGGCGAGTACACGTTCGTGTGCGACGCCCACGTGCAGGCCATGAACGGCACCGTCATCGTCACGGAGTCCTAGCGAACGCCATGGCAACCACCACGCTCGAACCGCGCACCCGGTCGTTCCGTTCGTCCTGGGTGATCGACTGGCTGACCACGGTCGACCACAAGAAGATCGGGATCCTGTACATCGTCAACAGCTTCCTGTTCTTCTTCGCAGCCGGCGTCCTGGCGCTGGTGATCCGCACCGAGCTGGCCGTGCCGGGCCTCCAGTTCGTGGACCAGCCGACCTACAACCAGGCGTTCACGATGCACGGCACGATCATGCTGTTCCTGTTCATCATCCCGGCGCTGTCGGGATTCGGGAACTACATCGTGCCGCTCCAGCTCGGCGCGCCGGACATGGCGTTCCCGCGCATCAATGCGCTGTCGTTCTGGCTCCTGCCGCTCGGCGGCGGGCTGATCTTCAGTGGCTACCTGTTCGGCGGTGCCGCGGCCGAGGGCTGGACGGGCTACGCGCCGCTCACCAACAAGCCGTACGGCACCACTCCGGGCACCGACCTGTGGATCATCGGCCTGACCCTGGTCGGCACCGCGTCGATCCTCGGAGCGGTGAACTTCATCGCCACGATCTTCAAGATGCGCGCGCCGGGCATGACCCTGTTCCGGATGCCGATCTTCGTGTGGACCGTCCTCGTCACGGCGGTGCTCATCCTCCTCGCCACCCCGGTGCTTGCCGCGGGCCTCATCGCGCTCTTCATCGACCGCAACTACGGCGGCTCGTTCTTCGATCCGAGCGTCGGTGGCAACCCGATCCTGTGGCAGCACATCTTCTGGTTCTTCGGCCACCCGGAGGTGTACATCGTCATCCTCCCGGCGATGGGCGTGGTGAGCGAGATCCTGCCGGTGTTCAGCCGCAAGCCGCTGTTCGGCTACAAGGCATTCGTCTTCGCCACCGTCGGCATCGGCCTGCTGAGCTTCAGCGTCTGGGCGCACCACATGTTCACCACCGGCAAGGTGTTCCTGCCGTTCTTCGCCTTCATGACCGCCCTCATCGGCATCCCGACCGGGGTGAAGATGTTCAACTGGATGGCGACCATGTGGCGCGGCTCGATCAGCTTCACGACCCCGATGCTGTTCGCCATCGGCTTCATCACCATGTTCCTG
>DASVEQ010000020.1:0-13755 GCA_036380455.1 Candidatus Limnocylindria bacterium
TGGCCAGCGCGCACTCGGTCGGCTGGCCGCTGCCGCGCGGCGGCGCTGGGCGGATCGTCGAGGCGCTCGCATCGGTCCTGCGCGAGGCGGGCGGCGAGATCGACACCGGGGTCGAGGTGCGGGACCTTCGCGAGCTGCCGCCGCATCGGGCGGCGCTCCTCGACCTCACACCGCACCAGGTGCTGGCCGTCGCCGGCGACCGGCTGCGCGGACTGTACGCGGCCCAGCTGCGCCGCTATCGGTACGGACCGGGCGCGTTCAAGCTCGACCTCGTCCTGGACGGCCCGATTCCGTGGCGCATCCCCGAGCTGGCCGACGCGGGGACCGTGCACCTCGGCGGCACGTTCGAAGAGGTCGCAGCCTCCGAACGCGCCGTCTCGCGCGGTGACGTGCACGACCGGCCATTCGTGCTCGTCGCCCAGCCGAGCCGCTTCGACCCGACGCGTGCCCCCGGCGGCCACCACGTGGTGTGGGCCCACTGCCACGTGCCGAACGGCTGGGCCGGCGACGCCACCGAGCGGATCCTGGGCCAGCTCGAGAGGTTCGCCCCCGGGTTCCGCGACCGGATCGTGGCGCAGCACGCGCTGACGCCGGCCGCCCTCGAGGCCTACAACGCCAACGACGTCGGCGGCGACATCAACGGCGGGCTCATGCACTGGGCGCAGCTCTTCACTCGCCCCGCGCTGCGGCTCGACCCGTATTCGACACCCGATCCGGGGATCTTCATCTGCTCGGCATCCACGCCGCCGGGCGGCGGCGTGCATGGCCTGTGCGGGATGCACGCCGCGCGGTCCGCGCTGCGCGGCGACCTCTCCTGAGTCGCCGCTAGACTCGGCGGCGATGTTCGAGCGCATCCATGTCATCGGGACCGGTCGCGCCGGCAGCGCGATCCGCGCCCGGCTCGCGGAGCGCGGGATGGCCGTCACCGATGGCCGGGTCCCCGAGCCGGCGGCCGAGCTGGTGCTGCTCTGTGTGCCGGACGCGGTGATCACCGAGGTGGCGAGCGGCGTCGCCGTTGGGCCGTGGATCGCCCATGTGAGCGGCGCCACCCGCCTGGCCGCGTTGGCGTCCCACGAGCGGCGATTCAGCGTCCATCCACTGCAGACGCTGACCCGCGAGCGGGGCGCTGAGCAGCTGGACGGGGCGTGGGCCGCCATCGGCGGGGAGTCGCCGGAGGCCCTGGGCCGGGCGCGCTGGCTCGCGGAGACGCTCGGCCTCCGTCCGTTCCCGGTGGCCGATGCCGACCGCGCCCTCTACCACGCCGCCGCGGTGTTCGGCGGCAACTCCCTCGTCACCCTCCACGACGTGGCCATCCGGCTGCTCAGCGAGGTCGGCGCGCCGGCGGAGGCGATCGTGCCGCTGATGATGCGCACGATCGAGAATGGCTTCGACCTGACGGGACCGATCGCGCGTGGCGACTGGTCGACCGTCGAGGCCCACCTGGCGGCGCTCGAGGAGCGGGCGCCAGACCTCGTCCCGCTCTACCGGGCCCTGGCGGCAGCGACCCGCCGATGAGGATCACCCGCACGGTCGCCGAGGTCCGCGAGGCGCTCGCCGCCCCTCGTGGCGGCGGTGACCGCATCGGCCTGGTGCCGACCATGGGCGCCTTCCATGGCGGGCATCGGGCACTGATGCGGGCGGCGCGCGAGGCCTCGGAGGTCGTCGTCGTCAGCGTGTTCGTCAATCCGGCCCAGTTCGACGACGACGCCGACCTGGCCCGCTACCCACGCGACGAGGCGGCCGACCTTCACGACGCCGAGACCGAGGGGATCGACCTCGTCTTTGCCCCGTCCGCCGACGAGCTTTACCCGCCCGGGTTCGATACCTGGGTCGAGCCCGGCGAGCTCGGGGCGGTATTGGAGGGAGCCGCCCGGCCGGGCCACTTCCGAGGGGTGGCGACGGTGTGCACGAAGCTGTTCACGATCACCGCCCCGGATGCCGCCTGGTTCGGCCAGAAGGACGCGCAGCAGGTCGCCGTCGTGCGCCGCGTCGTGGCCGACCTGGATCTTCCGTTGGGGATCGTGGCCGTTCCCACGGTGCGCGAGCCGGACGGACTGGCCATGAGCTCGCGCAACCGGTTCCTCACGCCGTCGGAGCGCGACGCGGCGCTGGCCCTGCCGCGGGCGCTCGCGGCGGGCCTCGCGGCTCACCGATCCAACGCCGATCCGGTCGCGGCAGCCCGCAGGGTGCTCGGTTCCGAGCCGCGCCTGACCGTCGACTACGTCGCGGTCGCCGACTTCGACGTCAGGACCCTGGTCGCGGCCATCCGCGTCGGGGCCACGCGGCTCATCGACAACGCGCGCCTCGAGTCGCGTTGACAACCGCCACGCGCCGGAGGACGCTTGCCCCATGACCGACCAGCCGCCCCGCGAGGCGTTGCCGCTCCCGGAGCTCGGTGCCATGAAGCGCGCCGGCACGAAGATCGTGATGGTCACTGCCTACGACCACCCCTCGGCGCGGCTGGCCTCGGACGCCGGCGTCGATCTCATCCTGGTCGGCGACTCGGCCGGTAACAACGTGCTCGGCTACGACTCGACGGTGCCGGTCAGCATGGCCGAGACCGAGATGCTCACCGCCGCGGTGGCGCGCGCGAGGCCGCGCGCGCTCGTCATCGGCGACATGCCGTTCGGCTCCTTCCAGGCATCGGAGGGCGAGGCGGTCGCCAATGCGGTCCGCCTCGTCAAGGCCGGAGCGGATGGGGTCAAGCTCGAGGGCGCCGGGCCGATGGTGTCGCGCGTGCGCGCGATCGTCGACGCCGGCATCCCGATCATGGGGCACCTCGGGCTCACCCCGCAGTCGGCGACGAAGCTCGGCGGGATGAAGGCGCAGGGCCGGACCGCCACCGCGGCCCGTCAGCTCCTCCACGACGCACGCCAGCTCGAGGCAGCGGGCTGCTTCGCCCTCGTCCTCGAGGCGGTGCCCGCGCAGGTCGCGGCGCGGGTCACCAGGACGCTCACGATCCCGACGATCGGCATCGGGGCCGGGCCGGCCTGCAACGGCCAGGTGCTGGTGTGGCACGATCTACTCGGCATCAACGAGGGCGTCGCGCCGCGATTCGTGAAGCGCTACGCGGACCTGGCCGGCGAGATCCGGCGCGGTCTGACCGCGTTCGCCGCCGACGTCCGTTCCGGCGCGTACCCCGCCGCTGAGCACGAGTACAAGATCGCGGCGGACGAGCTGCGCGCCTTCGAGGCCGACCTCGCGACCCCCTCGATCCCCGACGGTGAGGTGTGGCGGGACTGGTGACCCGCTAGCGGGCGACGCTGCGCTCGATCGCCTCGCCGATCGCGTCGCCTGCGGCGAGGCCAAGTCCCAGGAACGCCTCCGGCCCGCTGATCGTGCCGTCCCCCGTTGACACGGCGAACACCACGTCGCCATCGAACATCGTGTGCGTCGGGCGGATGCCACGCGCCAGCGCGTCGTGGCCCAGCTCCGCGAGCTTGCGGCACTGGGCGCGGTCGAGCGGCGCATCGGTGGCAACCACCACGAGGGTGGTGTTCACGAGCGGCGGCGGCACCGGCCGGCCGTCGGGCCGGCCGACGAGGAGCCGTCCGTCCCGAGCATGGATGTCGCCGAGGGCGTTGTTCACGACCATCGCACCCACGATGTGGCCATCCGGCAGGCGGCGCGCCGCGCTGCCGGTCCCCCCTGGCTGCGGATCGACCACGCCGCCGAGCTTCGCCACGGTGGCGCCGGTGCCGGCACCCACCGATCCTTCGAGCGGACCCGCGTTCTCCTCGGCGGCGACGGTCGCCGCGTAGCCGGCATCGGCCGTGGGATGGGCGTCCGGGTCGCCGACGGCCAGGTCGAAGAGGATGGCAGCTGGGACGATGGGCACAGGGCGCACGCCCGTGGCGAAGCCGATGCCCCGCTCGGCAAGGCGGCGCATGACGCCATCCGCGGCCGCCAGCCCGAACGCCGAGCCGCCGGCCAGGCAGATCGCGTTGATGCGCTCGACGAGTGCCGTCGGGCGGAGGAGATCGGTCTCGCGCGTGCCCGGCGCGGAGCCGCGAACGTCGACGCCGGCGACCATCCCATCGTCCGGCGCGAGCACGACCGTGCAGCCGGTCCGCGCGCCCACATCGGTCCAGTGGCCGACCCGGATGCCCGGCACGTCCCGGATCGTCAGCCGCTCCATGCGGCGATGGTAGCGCGAAGCATGTTGCATGCTTGAACGCTCGCCACCGCGGGTCACATCGGGCGCTGAACCGCCGGCGAACGGCTGGAGCCTATGCTCCGCGGATCCACCCCAGGACCGCGTCGACGTACTCGTCGAAGCGGTCGCGGTGGATGGTGTGGCCGGCGTCGAGGACGACCATGCGGGCATCGGTGGGAAGCGTGTCCTCCAGCTGGCGGCGGGCTGCGCCGCCGAACACCGAACGATCCTCGGCGGCCAGGAGGTAGAGCGCCGGCGCGGCGAGGCGCGGCGCGAGCTCGAGCACCCGGGCGCCGGTATCGCGGCGGAACGTCGCGAGCAGGCCCGGAAGGTCGGCAAGCTGCCTGCCCTCCACGTCCTGTCGCGCATCCTCCTCGAGCCACGTCGGGTTCTCGGCGAGGGTGCGTGCCACCTCGCCCTCGGGATCGGCGACGGCCGCGAGGTGCTCGCTTTCGAGGGAGGCGTGCCAGACGACGTCGTCGGCGCGGGTGACCGCCGGAGGATCCTCGAGCACGAGGCGGCGCACGAGGTCCCCGCGGAGGAACGCGACTTCCGCGCTGACCGCCGCCCCCAACGAGTGGCCGATGAGGGCGTCCACCGGCGCGCCGATGCGCTCGATGGCGGTCGCAAGGTCCGCCGCCCACTCGCCGACCGTCGTGTAGCGGTCGATCCGCGGGCTGTGCCCGTGGCCGCGCTGGTCGACGGCGATGACGCGCCATCCCCGCGCGGCGAGCGCCGGACCGACGCGCCACCAGGTCCGGTGCCAGCCCGTCACGCCGTGGACCAGCACGGCGGTTCGAGCGTCGGACGCATCGGCGCCTGACGGTGGCCATTCGTGGGTTGCCAGCATCCGGACATTCTGGATGGGCGGCTGTGTCGTCGTCCTCGTCTCACGGGACAACGCGTGAATCGCGAGCCGGAACGCGCCGTGCAAGGGATCGAGGCATGAGCCTCGAAGCGACCAGCGACCTGTGGTGGAAGAATGCGATCGTCTACTGCGTCGACACCCAGGCGTTCCTCGACACGAACGGCGACGGCATCGGCGATCTCGACGGCCTGACGCAACGGGTCGACTACCTCGCCGGACTCGGGGTGACCTGCCTGTGGCTGATGCCGATCTACCCCTCTCCGGAAAAGGACTACGGCTACGACGTGGCCGACTACTACGGCATCGCCGAGAAGTACGGGAGCCTCGGCGACCTCGTCGAGCTGGTCCGCACCGCGAAGGAGCGGGGCATCCGCGTCATCGCAGACCTCGTCATCAACCACACGTCGGTCGACCATCCCTGGTTCCAGATGGCCCGCCAGAACCATCCGATCTACCGGGACTTCTACGTCTGGTCCGACGAGAAGCCCCCGGACGCGCACAAGGGGGTCATCTTCCCCGGCAAGCAGGAGAGCATCTGGAGCTACGACCGAGCGGCGAAGCGTTGGTACATGCATCGGTTCATGCACTTTCAGCCGGACCTGAACATCAACAACCCCCTGGTGCGGAACGAGATCCACAAGGTCATCGGCTTCTGGCTGGAGCTGGGTCTGTCGGGGTTCCGGATCGATGCCGTGCCATTCCTCATCGAGCAGGTCGGGGAGAGCAACCCCGCCACCGAGGATCCTCACGACTACCTGCGGGACATCGCGGACTTCGCCTCTCGACGACGGGGCGACACGATGCTCCTGGCGGAGGCCAACGAGCCGCTCGGCAAGATCGAGCAGTTCTTCGGCCAGCGCGGCAACCAGATGCACATGCTCTTCAGCTTCATCACGAACCAGGCGCTCTACCTGTCCTTCGTCCGCCACGACGCGACCCCGGTGGTCGATGCGCTCCGTTCACTGCCGCCGACGCCACCGGAGAGCCAGTGGGCGAACTTCATCAAGAACCACGACGAGGCGAGCCTGGACAAGCTCTCCGACGCGGAGCGCGAGGAGGTCTTCGCGGCCTTCGCACCGAAGAAGTCGATGCGTCTCTTCGAGCGTGGGATCCGTCGTCGCTTCCCGCCGATGGTGAAAGGCGATCGGCGGCGCATGGAGCTCGCCTACAGCCTGCTCTTCAGCCTGCCGGGGACACCGGTCCTGTTCTACGGCGAGGAGATCGGCCTGGGAGACAACCTGGCCATGGCCGAGCGGGAGTCCGTCCGCCTGCCGATGCAGTGGGCGAGCCGCCCGGGCGGCGGCTTCACGACCGCCGACGAGTCGTCGCTGCCCCGGAAGCCGCTGCGTGACGGCCCCTTCGGCTACCGGGAGCTCAACGTCGAGGAGCAGCGCACGGACCGGGGCTCCTTCCTGAACTGGACGGAGCGCGCCATCCGGACGCGCAAGGAGTGGCCAGAGTTCGGCTGGGGCGAGTGGCAGGTCCTCGGGACGCGAAATCCGAAGGTCCTCGCCCACGTGGCCACCTGGGATGGGTCGAGCGCGCTGGCGATCCACAACTTCAGCGATCAGCCGGCGAAGGCATCCGTCCAGCTCCCGGCGGAGGCGCGCAGCGGCCGGTGGCGCCACCTCTTCGGCCCGCTCGACGTGGAGCCGCCGGAGGTCGTCGACGGCCGCGTCAGCTGCGAGCTGCCGCCGTACTGCTACCACTGGTTCGGCCGGCGGGAGGGCGTGTAGATGGCCCCGCCCATCATCGGCTTCCATGCCAGCCACGAGCAGTTCCGGCCCGATCGGCTGCTGCGCCTGGTCCAGGCCGCCGAGGTCGCCGGGTTCGACGCCGCCATGTGCTCCGATCACTGGGGCCCGTGGAGCGAGGAGCAGGGCGAGTCCGGCTTCGCCTGGTCCTGGCTCGGCGCGGCCCTGGCGACGACGTCACTGCCGTTCGGCGTGGTCAACGCGCCGGGCCAGCGCTACCACCCGGCGATCATCGCGCAGGCCGCCGCAACGCTCAGCGTCATGTTTCCGGAGCGGTTCTGGATCGCCATCGGGTCGGGGCAGCTGCTGAACGAGCACATCACCGGTGAGCGATGGCCGCCGAAGGAGGAACGCAACGAGCGCCTCCGGGAGGCGGCCGACGTCATGCGGCGGCTGTGGGCCGGCGAGACCGTCTCGTACTCGGGGCACGTCACGGTGTCGGAGGCGAAGCTATGGACCCGCCCGGAGCGGCCGCCGATGCTGGTGGGCGCCGCCGTCACGCCACCCACCGCGACCTGGGTCGCCGAATGGGCCGATGCGCTCATCACCGTCGTGCAACCCGACGAGCAGCTCGACGCCGTGGTCGACGCCTTCCGCTCGAACGGAGGCGCGGGCAAGCCGATGTACCTCCAGGTTCATCTCGCGTACGCGCCGACCGAGCGGGAGGCCCGCGATGCCGCGTTCGCGCAGTGGCGCCAGAACACCCTGCCGAACTCGGTGATGACCGAGCTCTCGCACCCGGAGCAGATCGCCGCGGCGGCCACGCATGTCACGCCGGACGACCTGGACGGGGCGGTTCGCACCTCCGCGGACCTCGGCCGGCACGTCGCATGGCTCAGTGAGGACGTCGAGCGCGGGTTCGATGGTCTCTTCCTCCACGAGGTGGGACCGGAGCAGGAGCGGTTCGTCGAGGTCTTCGGACGCGAGGTGCTTCCCCGCCTCGGGTGAAGGGGCGCGTGCCCGGCTGCCGCCGCGGGTGATGCGTGCCAAGATGTGGGCATGGCCGATCTCGGCGCCCGCGAGCGCGCCGCGCTTCCCGACAGCGCGTTCGCCTACATCGATGCGAAGGGGACGCGCCGGCTGCCGATCCACGACGAGGCGCACGTCCGGAACGCGCTCGCCCGGTTCAACCGCGTGCTGTTCGACGACGAGGCGGCGCGCGATCGCGCGCGAAGCCGGCTCCTCCGCGCCGCGAAGCGCCACGGGATCATGCCGGTCGGCTTCATCGACGGACAGCTCCGGCCGCGACTCCCGACCGGCCAGCTGACGCTCCTGTTCAGCGACCTCGTCGACTCGACGGGACACATCGCCGCGCTCGGCGAGCGGTACGGGCCGATGCTCGCGACCGTGCGACGGACGCTGCGGGGCGCCGTTCGGCGGGCCGGTGGCGCCGAGGTCGACGCCAGGGCCGACGAGTATTTCGCCGTCTTCACCACGGCGGCCGCGGCGCTCGAGGCGGCCCAGGCGATCCAGCGCACGGTCGCCGGCGCCTCGTGGCCGGACGGTCGCGCGGTCGCCCTGCGCATCGGCCTGCACACCGGGCGTCCGACCCTCTCGACCGGCGCGTACGTGGGGATCGCGGTCAGCACCGGCGCCCGCATCTGCGCCCGCGCCGAGGGAGGCCAGGTGCTGTTGTCGCGCTCGGTGAGCACCGCGCTCGGCGAGGACGCGGCCGCGGGCCTGCGGCCACTCGGGGCGCATCGGCTGCGCGGCATCCCCGACGAAATCGAGCTGTTCGAGGCGCTCCCGAAGCGCTGACCGTTGCGCGCGACACCGGGCGCGTCGGCTGAGCGACAGCCTGCCGCGGCTCCCTCCGACACCGTGAGGGTGCGGCCATTGACCCTCGGGAGGTCGGCCACTCCCTCGCCGCGGACCCTCGAGCGGCACGACGATACGTGCCGGACGACACCTCACACGGGACTCGGAGGACGACATGAACTCCTACACGATGCACCAGGTGGGCATGGCTCGACAGCACGAGCGACTGGCATCCGCGGACCGCGCGCGACTCGCGAAGGCACCACGACCGGCAGCCCGGGCGGCCGTCACGGCCCACACCACCGACGTCCACACCCACCGCCCGCTGAGCTGGCTGCGCGAGACGGTCGAAACCTTCTCCCACATCGCGTTCCGGACCGGGGCGCACCAGGGCAGCCGCTGACCGGCTGTCTCGAGGAACCGACCTAAGCGGCTCCCGCCGGCTCCGGCCGGCGGCGGAGCCCTTGGGTGATCGCGTCGACCTCGCGGCTCGTCACCCCGAACCGTCGGAGCGTGTAACGGGCCATCTGGACCGCCAGTTCGCGCTCCCCCTCCACCGCCTGCGTGGCGCCCCGATCCAGGAGGTGGCGCGCCTCCTCCGGCGTCTCCACGCGCACCACGATCTCGATCCGCGGGTTCACGCGGCGGGCGTACTCGACCGCGAACTCGGCCGCGGGTGGGTCGTAGGCGGCAAAGACGAGCACCCTCGCGTGGCGGAGTCCGGCGTGCTCGAGCAGCTGCGCATCGGCGATGTCCCCGTACAGCGCCTGGACGCCACGCTCGCGGAGCGCCTCGACGGTGCGTCGGTGCTCTTCGACCACGACATAGCCGAACCCGCGCGCCTCGAGGGCTCGGGCGACGGTGCGGCCGACGCGACCCCACCCGCAGATCACGGCGTGACCGGTCATCGGAGCGTGCTCGGTAGCCGGCAGCGCCAGCCGTCCGCCGCCGCGGTCGAGCCGGCGCCGCAGCGCGGGCCGCGCCTTGAGCCACGCGTCGACCGGGTCGACCGCAGCGAACAGCACGGGATTGATGGTGATCGAGATGAGGGCGCCGGCGACCACGAGCTGGTACGCCTCGTCGGGCAGGATGCCGAGCCCGACCCCGGCCGTGGCGAGGATGAAGCTGAACTCGCCGACCTGCGCGAGGCCGGCGCCCACCGTCAGCCCGGTCCGCATCGGGTAGCCAAGGAGGGCGACGATGGCGACGGCCGCCAGCGACTTGCCGATGACGATGAGTGCCACCACAGCCAGGATCGCCATCGGGTTGGCGAGCAGGTAGCCCGGGTCCAGGAGCATGCCGACCGAGACGAAGAAGAGGACGGCGAACGCGTCGCGCAGGGGCAGTGCATCGGCCGCCGCCTTGTGCGATAGGTCCGTCTCGCCGACCACCGCGCCGGCCAGGAACGCGCCGAGCGCCAGGGAGACGCCGAAGACTGCGCTCGACACAAAGGCGATGCCCAGCGCGACGGCGAGCACGGCCAGGGTGAACATCTCCTGCGATCCGTCGCGCGCGACCTGGACGAGGAGCCACGGCACCACGCGCACACCCACGACGATCATGAGGAGGCCGAGGGCGGCCGCTTTCAAGACAGCTTCTCCGAGCGGCAGGAGAACCGCCACGCCGCTGCTGCCGCCGTCGACGAGGAGGGCGAAGCTGGGCAGCAGGACGAGCACGAGGACGGTGAAGATGTCCTCGACGATCAGCCACCCCACCGCCGCGCGACCGTGGATCGTATCGAGCGCGTTGCGCTGCATGAGCGCGCGGAGCAGGACCACCGTGCTGGCCACAGACAACGCCAAGCCGAGCACGACGCCGGCCGGCACGCCCCAGCCGAGCAGCAGCGCGAGGCCGATGCCGAGAGTCGTGGCGACCGCGATCTGGAAGATGGCGCCCGGGATCGCGATCCCTCGCACCGCGAGTAGGTCGCGGAAGCTGAAATGGATGCCGACGCCGAACATCAGCAGGATGACACCGATCTCGGCCAGCTCGGTGGCGAGTCCCGGATCGGCGAAGATCCCCGGCGTGAACGGCCCCAGCGCGACGCCGGCCAGCAGGTAGCCGACGATGGACGGCAGCCGCAGCCGCCGGGCGACGAATCCACCGACGAAGGCGGCGCTCAGCCCGAGGGCAATGGTGGTGATGAGTTCGCCGCCGTGTTCCACGCGCGTGCTCCGGGCAGATCGAGGCGCAACGCCGATGGAGCGGAGGCCGCCGGGATTGCGGCGCTGCTGGAATCGGTGGTGAAACTGGTCGGGGCGAGAGGATTTGAACCTCCGACCTCGTCGTCCCGAACGACGCGCGCTACCAAGCTGCGCCACGCCCCGACCGAAGGGCGGCATGGTAACAGGCGGGCTGCCGGTCGGTCCAACGCGCCCCGTGGCGCTTGCCGGGTCGTTGATGTCGCTCGCCTGCGGGAATGTCGGCCAGGACGTGGCCGAAGTTGCGCGCCAGCCGGATGGGTGGCCAGGGTACGGCACGAATCGCGGCCGATCGTTGGCCGTTCGTTGCTCACTGGCGGGAGCATGAGGCGGGAAGTGGCCGATATTCCCGTGGGCGAGCAAGGTCGCAGAGGGCGCCGGCTCACTGGCCCGGCGACACGCGCGAGGTCGGCCGGGTAGAGTCGCGCGAATGGTCCGCGGCTGGCTCTCCCGCGACGATCGGCTCCTGCTGGCATGGACGCTGGGAGCCAAGCTGGCCGTGCTCGCCATCGGGATCGCGGCGCTCTGGGCGGTGGACGGTCGGCCGCCTGGTCTGCTGGACCCGTGGCACCGCTGGGATGCGCCGCATTACACCGACGTCGCCATCTGGGGCTACATGGCCCACGATCCCGGAACGCTGAGCTACCCCGGCTACCGGCAGGACTTCCCGGGCGACCTGGACCTGTACATCGTCTTCTTCCCGCTCTTCCCGTGGCTCACCGCGGCGGTCAACGCGGTCGTCGGCGCGCCGGTGGCGTCCGCCTTCGTCGTCAGCACCGTCGCCTCGCTGTTCGTGGCGCCGATGCTGTACCGGCTCGTCAGGGCGGATCTCGGTGCCAGCGTCGCGCGCTGGTCGGCGGGCCTGCTGCTCGTCTTCCCGACCGCGTACTTCCTGCACATCGGCTATACCGAGTCGCTCTTCCTGGCGCTCTCGTTCGGGTCGCTGTGGCTGGCGCGCACGAACCGATGGGCAGCGGCCGGCCTGCTCGGTGGGCTGGCGGCGCTGACGCGGGTGAACGGCCTCGTGCTCATGCCGGCTCTGGCCGTGGAGGCCTGGCTCCAGTGGCGCGTCCATCGGCGCCTCGAGATCGGGCCGGCGCTGGCGGTCGGCGGGGTCGCCATCGGCTTCGCGATCTACCTGGGCGTGAATCTCGCGGTGTACGGGGATCCCCTGGCGTTCAGCGAGATCCAACGCTCCCACTGGTTCAAGGATCTCTCGCCGCCATGGGAGGGGATCGGCGGGATGATCGGCTGGACCGACGACCCCGACGCGGACAACGCGTTCATGCTCGGCTGGATGGAGCTGCTGTTCACCGGCATCGGCCTGACGGCCACGGTCGCCACCGCGCTCTGGTTGCGGCCGACCTGGGCAGTGTGGATGGCGGGGAACTGGCTCCTCATCGTCAGCACGGGGTTCGTGATGAGCGTGCCGCGCTACAGCCTCGTGCTGTTCGGCATCGTGGTGTGGGGCGCGCTCATCGCCGAGCGATGGCGGTGGGCAGGCTGGCTGCTCGCGGCGGGCTCGGCCACGGCCATGGCGTCCTTCGCCTGGCGCTTCGCGGCCGGGCAATGGGCCTTCTGAACAACGGGGGACGCGGGCGTGGCCGCGCCGGTTTCGGGCTCCTGTCGTCGGCAACGGAATGTCCCGAAGGAACCGCGGCGATCGTTGAGGTGATCTCGGATCAGCCAGCTGCCCCTTCGGGACTGCTCCATCATGCCCGGCGGGCCGATGCCGGATCAACCCCGGTTGTCCACGATCTGGGGTCTCCGGTGTCGGCTTATCCACAGTCCATCCCCGGGCGTGGGTCCCCGCAGGGCCCTTCGTCCCAACTCGCGGCGCAACGGCGCCACCGCGAGCCGCGTCTCGTGCGTGACCGCAGTCGTGCCGCAGTGACGCCTCCGTAGCGTGCGACTTCGATCAGCCGAGCAGCCGACAGGCCGAAGGGTGGGAACGACGTGGACGAACCGCTGGGGCAGCCGAGCCGACCGCGCGAGGACGGAGCGGGACACATCCGAGCCATCACACGCAACATCAGGCGCGGCGGGAACTGGTTCCGGAGGCTCTCGCCACGGCGGCAGGCTGCCCTCTCCGCGGGCGGCGCCGCCGCGCTCGCGGCGGTGCTCATCGCGATCCTCACCTGGGCGGGCTCCGTGGAGCCGCCGCCGGACAGCACCGGCGGCCCGGGCTCGCCGACGCCTGGCGCATCGGCTGGGCCCGGATCGTCGGCCGGACCGTCGCAGGCCGGCGACTGGACCGCCCTCGAGCTGGCGCCCTTCGAGCCGGTGGCGGACCTCGCCGCCGATGCGCAGGACGGCAGCTCGACCAGCGCCACCACGGCGTTCACGTTGCGCAGCCTGACGTCGATCCCGGCCGCGGACCTTGCGACCGGCCTGGAGGTGGAGCCCCATGTCGAGCTCGCCGTCGAGGCGGGCACGACCGCGGACGTAGTGACCGTTCGTCCGTCGGAGCCGCTCGCCGAGAACGCGCGGTACGACGTCACCCTGCACGACGCCGACGGCGCGCTGGTGGGAAGCTGGACGTTCCGGACAGGTGGCCCACTCGAGGTCGTGCGGAGGCTTCCGGAGGACCGCTCGACCCAGGTGCCGACCGACACCGGCATCGAGCTCGAGTTCAACCAGGACGGCGCGATCGGTGTCGCGGAGCACTTCGCGATCGAACCCGCGGTCGAGGGCCGATTCGAGCCCCACGGACGCACCTGGGTCTTCGTGCCGGCCTCGGCACTCGAGCCGACGACGCTGTACACCGTGACCCTCGCCGCTGGCGTGAGGATGGAGGGGTCGGACCGGACGCTCACCGACGACGTCCGCTTCGCCTTCGAGACTGGCGGCGCCCGCGAAGCCGAGGAACCGCGGATCATCTTCGGGCAGCCGATGCGCGAGGTTCGGCCCGATGAGCCGCCTGTCATCCCGGTCGACGTCTGGAACACGGACGGAGTGGGGTCGACCATGACGGTCGAGGCGGCCGTCTACGAGCTCCCGACCATCGAGGTCGTGCTC
>DASVEQ010000021.1:0-7933 GCA_036380455.1 Candidatus Limnocylindria bacterium
GCATCGCGTCACCGGCATCATCGACTTCGGCGACATGGCGCACACCGCGCTGATCCTTGACGTGCCCGCCACCCTGCAGTCGCTCCTCCGCGACCGGACCGACCTGTACGAAGTGACCGATGCGTTCCTGGCGGGCTACGCGTCGGTCCTGCCGTTGGAGCCGATGGAAGCGGAGCTGCTCGCCGACCTGCTGGCGGGGCGGATGGCGCAGACGATCCTCATCTCCGCCTGGCGCATGCCGCAGCACCCGGACAACGAGTACATCCGCGGCTGGGCGGGCCCGGCGTGGGAGCTGCTCGAGCAGATGGACGCGATCGGCTTCGACGAGGTGTCGCGTCGGATGGCGGCCATCGGTCGCGCGCCGCTCGTCCGCCGCGCCGAGGACGACCAGCTCCTGGGCAGCCGGCATCGCGTGCTGGGGACCGCGCTCGAGTCGCTCTCCTATCGGCACCCGCTCCACCTCGTGCGCGGTGACAGGGCCTGGATGGAGGCGGCCGACGGTCGGCTCTACCTTGATGCCTATAACAACGTCCCGGGGGTGGGGCACGCCCACCCGCGCGTGGTGGCCGCCATCGCCCGCCAGGCCGCGACGCTGAACACGAACACCCGATACCTGCACGAGCATGTCGTCGACCTGGCCGAGCGCCTGGTCGCGAGCATGCCCGACGGCCTCGACACGGTCCTGTTCGTCAACTCTGGCTCGGAGGCGAACGACCTCGCGTGGCGCCTGGCCACGACCTTCACGGGAGCCGATGCGGGCCTCACCACCGCCTGGAGCTACCACGGGGGCACGGCGGCCGTCGCCGACCTGACGGCCTCCGAGTGGCCCGACGGCCGCCAACCCGCCGGCGTCGAGGTGTTCGACGCGCCCGACACCTATCGCGGCCGATACGCCGATGCGTCCGCCGCCGGGGCCGAGCTGTCGGCGGCCGTGGAACGCCTGGCACAGCGCGGGCGTCGCCCGGCGGCGCTCTACGTCGACTCGACGTTCACCGCCGACGGCATCTTCGTGCCGGAGCCGTCGGTCGTCGCCGCCATCGTCGGGGCGGCACGGCAGGCCGGCGCCCTCTTCGTTGCCGACGAGGTGCAGTCGGGCCATGGGCGGACCGGCGAGCTCTGGGGCTTCTCGCGCTGGGGCGTGACGCCGGACATCGTCACGCTGGGCAAGCCGATGGGCAACGGCCACCCCGTCGCGGCGGTCGTCACCCGCGCCGAGATCGTCGACCGCTTCGGCGCCGGCACGACCTTCTTCTCGACGTTCGGCGGCAACCCGGTGGCCTGCGCGGCGGCCCTGGCGGTGCTCGACGTCCTCGAGGAGGAGGGGCTGGTTGCCCGGGCGGCGACCGTCGGCGACCGGTTGCGCGCGGACCTCGCCGCGCTGGCGCTGCGCCATGAGGCGATCGGCGACGTCCGCGGCCGGGGGCTGATGACCGGCGTCGAGCTGGTGGCCGACCGCGTCGCGCGCGAGCCGGCCGCCGACGTCGCGAAGCGAGTGAAGGACGAGATGGCGGAACGCGGCGTGCTCATCGGTACGACCGGCCGAGCCGGAAACACGCTGAAGATCCGGCCCCCGCTCTGCCTCAGCGACGACGAGGCCGAGCTGATCGTCGCGAAGCTTGACGTGGTGCTGCGGGCCGTGGGCTAGGTGTCGTTCCCACTTAGATCGTTGACAGATTGAGAGCCTTCGTGCTCGGTTTGGGGTTGTTGAAGCTCCACACCGAGGGAGGGCTCTCATGCTCCATCGTACCGCCAGGTTGACGCCGTTTGGCCGGCGGCTGCTGGTCGAACGGGTCCTGGTCGAAGGCCGGTCGCCGGCTATCGCGGCCGAAACGCTCGGCGTGAGCCGGGCCACCGCTAACGTCGGTGCCACGCGCAGATGGCAACCTAAGCCGCTGCGGCCGTCATGACCTGGACTCTCTCTAGACGGTCTCGATCGCCATCGCCACCGCTCCCCCGCCACCGAGGCAGAGGGTCGCGAGGCCCTTGCCGCCACCGCGGCGGCGGAGCTCGTACAGCAGCGTGGTGAGCACCCGTGCGCCCGAAGCGCCGATCGGGTGCCCCAGGGCAATGGCCCCACCGTTCACGTTCACGCGATCCCAGTCGAAGCCGAGCTCGTTTCCGTCGGCCAGCACCTGGGCGGCGAACGCCTCGTTGATCTCGATCAGGTCGAAGTCGTCGATGCTCCCCCCGACCTTCTCGATCAGGCGCCGCACGCCGCTGATCGGCGCCTCGAACAGCCATTCGGGCGCCACGTCGGCCTGCGCGTAGCCGGTGATGCGGGCCATCGGCTCGCCGCCGTTCAGCGACTCCTCCGAGCCGATGACGAGCGCGGCGGCGCCATCGGTGATGCCGGGCGCGTTGCCGGCAGTGACCGTCCCGCCGTCGGGCTTGAACGCGGGCCCCAGCTTGGCGAGCGCCTCGGCGCTCGTATCGGCGCGCGGTCCTTCGTCGGCCGAGATCACGGTGTCGCCCTTCTTGCCCGGCACCCTGACCGGCACGATCTCCTCGTCGAATCGTCCCGCCTCCTGGGCCGCGATCGCCCGCTGGTGCGACCGCAGCGCGAGCTCGTCCTGCGCCTCGCGCGTGACGTCGTGCTTGGCCGCGACGCGCTCGGCGTGCATGCCCATATGGACGTTGCATGTCGAGCACCACAGGCCGTCGTGAACGGTCGAGTCGATGATCTCACCGTTGCCGAGCCGATAGCCGGTGCGCGCCTGCGGCAGCAGGTACGGCGCCATGTTCATCGACTCCATGCCGCCGGCCACGATGAGCTCGGCGTCGCCGGCACGAATGGCCGATGCGCCCATCATCACCGCCTTCAGACCGGAGCCGCAGACCTTGTTGATGGTCGTGGCGCTCACGCCCTCTGGCAGGCCGGCCTTCAGCGCCGCCTGTCGCGCCGGCGCCTGGCCGGCCCCGGCCTGGAGGACCTGGCCGATGATCGCCTCGTCCACGTTGGCAGGGTCGATACCCGCCCGCTCCACGGCTGCGCGAATGGCCGCCGCGCCGAGGTCGGTGGCCGGAGTGGTGGAGAGCCCGCCGCCGAACTTCCCGATCGGCGTCCTGGCGGCGGAGAGGATGTAGACGTCACGCATGCGCCGATGGTAGTCGCCATCGGCGCGAAGATCGAACTGATTGCCCGCCCGGAGCACTCTTGTTCCTGAGCGGCGTCACCCGAGCGCGCCGCCCGACGAGGAGACTCCGGTGGATGACGACCTGGTGTCGCGGGCCCGGCGAGGCGACGAGAGCGCCTTCGCCGAGATCGCATACGGCATCGGCGATCGGCTGTTCACCGTCGCGCAACGGATCCTGCGTGACATCGACCTCGCGGAGGACGCCACCCAGCAGGCGATCGTCGCCATCTGGCGTGAGCTTCCCGGACTCCGGGATCCGGCCCGCTTCGAGGCCTGGTCGTACCGCGTGCTCGTCAACGCGTGCTATGCGCAGGCGCGTGCCGAGCGCCGCTGGAGCCCGTCACTCCATGTGCTCGAGACCGATCACGGCGCCGGGGACCCACAGCTCTCCGTCGCCGACCGCGACCAGCTGGATCGCGGGTTCCGCAGGCTGCCACCGGAGCAGCGCGCGGTCCTTGTCCTTCAGCACTACCTCGACCTGACCCTGCCGCAGATCGCCGAGACCCTCGGCGTGCCGATCGGCACCGTGCGATCGCGGCTTCACTACGCGCGCCGGGCGATGCGAGCCGCCCTCGAGGCGGACGCTCGTCCGGCGCTGAGCGGGAGTCGACCGTCATGACCCACGACCGGGATCTCGATCGCGTGCTGGACCGATGGATGGACGACGGTCCAACCGTCGTTGCCGACCGGGTGATCGCGACGGCGATGACCGACGTCCACACGACACGACAGCGCGGCGCCCGACGGGCGCTGCTGAAGGAGCTCTTCATGACCATGAAGCCCACCATGACGGTGCTCGGCATTGCTGCCGCGGCCGTCGTCGCATTGGCTGCCTTTCAGATCCTGTCAGGCGGCGGCATCGGGGGGCCCCGCACCATCGCTGCCGAGGACCTCGTCGACATCGTGATTGCCCCCGGCGAACAGCCGTCGGGCATGGGGCACGACTCCACGTACGACGACGAGCGGATCCTCCTCAGGCCGATCATCTCGGTGACGGGGACCGCCGCGATCGATCCCTATCTCGAGCAGCCCGGGTTCGTCGCCGGGCGCTATACCGAGTTCAGCGACGACATGACGGGTCTCCTGTCATGGGCGGCGCTGTTCGAGACCCCCGAAGACGCGCAGCGTTCGCTGGCGCTCTACGTCGAGGAGGTCCAATCCGACGATGGATATGGCCTCGACAATCAAGTCGAGGCCGACCTCGGTGATGAGGGGGCCTTCTACGACTCGTCGGATCCGACGAACGAGACACTGGTCATCCTCTGGCGCAACGGCAACGCAGTGCTGGCAGCCGGCACATTCGGTCCCTTCGATCCCGACGTGCTGCGGTCCCTTGCCCAGCAGATGGACGCAGCCGCCGACTGATCAAGCTCCCGGGCATCGCCTCGCCGATGCCCGGGCTCTCTACCTCAGCTCTCGCCGTCCGCCTTATCGAACAGGTAGTCGATCTTGTCGGCCCAGTTCGCCTGGACGACGCGCATCTTCGTCTTCAGGGTTGGCGTCAGCTCCCCGTCCTCCTCGGTGAGTGCCCGGGGCAGGAGCGCCGTGCGCCGTGGGCGTTCGTAGATCGCGAAGGCGTCAAGGGCGCGCCTGACCTCGGCGTCGAACAGCTTCTGGACCTCCTTGGTCTCGATCAGCTGCTCGGGCGGCGCCTCGGCCATTCCGTTCCCCGCAGCCCACTTCTCGAGCTCCTCGAAGTCGGGAGCGATGAGCGCCCCGGTGTACGCCTGGTTGTCGCCGAGGATCACGGCCTGGGCGACGTACTTCGACGCGGACAGCGCCGCCTCCATCGGCCCGGGCGAGACGTTCTTGCCGTTCCCGAGGACGATGATGTTCTTCAGCCGATCAGTGATCGTGATGCGGCCGATCTCGTCCAGCTCCCCGATGTCACCGGTATGGAAGAACCCCTCGGGGTCGATCGCCTTCGCGGTCTCCTCAGGATTGTTCAGGTAGCCCTGCATGATCTGCGGACCGCGAACGATGATCTCCCCGGTCCCATCGTCGATCCGCACTTCGGTGGCCGGTGCGGGCGTCCCGACCGTCCCGAAGCGGAAGTCGTGTGGCCGATTGACCGACACGAACGGACTGGTCTCGGTCAGGCCATAGCCCTCGAGGATGAGCAGACCCATGCCGTAGAAGAACTCGCCCACCTCGCGCGAGAGCGGAGCCGATCCCGACACGAGGTATCGGATGCGGCCGCCGGTGCGGGCGCGGATCTTCTTGAAGACGAGCGCATCGGCCACCTTCAGCTGGACGCTCAACCAAGGAGAGTTGCCCTCGCCGGCGATGTGGTTGGCGTACTTGCGCTCTCCGAGGCGCATCGCCCAGTGGAAGATCCGCTGGCGGGTCGGCGAGCCCGCCTCGACGGTCGAGAGGACGCGCCCGTAGACGCGCTCGTAGAAGCGCGGGACGGCGGCCATGACGGTGGGTTGCACGTCGGTCATGTTCTGCGCAAGCCGCTCGATCAGCGGCTCGGCGTAGGCGACGGTTGCCCCCATGGCCAGCGGCAGGAATTCACCGACCAGTCGCTCGAAGATGTGAGACAGCGGCAGCCACGAGAGGAACAGGTCGTCCGAGTTGAGATCGATGACCTGCAACGCCGCCTGGTAGTTGAACAGGATATTGCCGTGGGTGAGCATGGCGCCCTTCGGGTTGGCCGTCGTGCCCGAGGTATGGATGACGGTCGCCGTCTGGTCGGGGG
Organism: Candidatus Limnocylindria bacterium; assembly: GCA_036380455.1. GTDB lineage: Bacteria > Chloroflexota > Limnocylindria > QHBO01 > QHBO01 > JACDBZ01. Next base: position 5,836 of record DASVEQ010000021.1, read on the forward strand.
TGATCGCCTGCCACCCCTCCCGCCACAGCCGCCGCGCGGTCGGATCGGTGCCGGCTCGCGCCATGACGTCGTCGTAGGTCAGCGTGCCCTCCGGAAATTTGCCGGCGGCATCCATGGTCACGACGTGCTTCAGCGTGGGGACCTGGGAGCGGATGCCATCGACCTTGGCCGCCTGCTGGGCGTTCTCGACGAACATGAGGGTGGCACCGACGTTGTTGAGGATGAACGCGACCTGGCTCGGCTCGGACTGCGGGTAGATCGGCGCGGTGACCGCACCGGTGGCCAGCGCGGCCAGGTCGCCGATCACCCACTCGGGTCGCGTGCGGCCGATGACGCATGCCGTCTGGCCGGGCCCGAGCCCCAGATCGCGGAGGCCGAGCGACAGCTCCGTGACCCACTCCCAGGCTTCGCGGTACGAGCGGCTCACCCACCCGGCCTCGTCGGCCCCGCCCTCGGCGCGCTTCGACCTCGGTGCCTTCCAGCGCAGCGCCTCTTTCTCTGGGTAGCGCCCCACCGCACGATGGACAAGATCGACCAGGTTGTTCGCCTCCCGCTCCGGCGGGACGCGCAGCGGCTCTCCGTGCGCGACCGTTGGCCTGGTCGCCGTGGCCTGAGCGGTGGTCGTCATCGGTCTGCTCTCCTCGCTTCGCTCACCCGTCGTGGCGCAGTCCGTCGAGCAGATGCTGCGCGACGATGAGCCGGTGAATCTGGTTCGTTCCCTCGTAGATCTGGGCGCCCTTCGCGTCCCGCATGAGGCGCTCGACCGGGTTGTCGCGGCTGTACCCGGCGCCGCCGTAGATCTGCACCGCGTCGGTCGTCACTCGCATCGCGACGTCGGAGGCGTACCACTTCGCCATGCTCGACGGGGAGTTGATCGGCTGGCCGGCGTCCCGCAGGCGGGCGGCCCGCCAGGTGAGCAGCCGCGCGGCGTCGACGGTGACCGCCATCTCGGCCAGCATGGCCTGGATCATCTCCTGGTCGGCAATCGCGCGGCCGAACTGCCGCCGCTCGAGCGCGTAGCGTGCCGCCAGCTCCATCGCGCTCCGAGCGAGCCCCGTGCAGCAGGCCGCGATGCTGATCCGACCAGCGCCGAGCGCGGCAAGCGCCACCCGCAGGCCATCGCCCTCGTCACCCAGCCGATTTTCCGCCGGGACGCGCGCTTCGTCGAATACGAGCTCGTAGCCGGTGGTGCCACGGATGCCCATCTTCCGTTCCCTGCTCCCGAGCCGGAAGCCGGGCGTGTTGGCCTCGACGACGAAGGCGCTGATGCCCGCCTTCCCGGCGGACCGATCGACGGTGCCAAAGACGACGTAGCGCGCCGCCTCCCCGCCGTTCGTGATCCAGATCTTCGTGCCGCTCAGGAGGTAGTCGTCGCCGTCCCGCGTGGCGGTCAGCGCGATGGCCGCCGCGTCCGACCCCGCCTGCGGCTCGGTCAGGGCGAACGCGCCGAGCTCCCGGCCGGCGGTCATCGGAGGCAGGAATCGGTCCTTCTGCGCATGGGTGCCGTTTGCGAAGATGCAGAGCTGGCTCAGAACGTGGACGCTGAGGCTGACGGCGAGACCCATGTCGGCGGCGGCGATCTCCTCGGCCGCCAGCGCCCAGGCGAACGTGCCCATGCCGGCGCCGCCGTACGCCTCGGGGTACGGGAGGCCGGTGAGGCCGAGCTCGCCTGCCCGCTCGAAGAGGCTGCGGTCGTAGCGCTCCTCCTCGTCGCGCTGAGCGGCACCCGGCGCAACCTCCTTCGCGGCCCAGTCGCGGACGGTGTCGCGGACGGTCCGTTCCTCCTCGCTCAGGGCGAACGGGTCGCGGGTCGGGGCCGTCTCGACCGCCATCAGCCGATCTTCGCGCCCGACTCGTCGTAGGCATAGAACCCGCGGCCGGTCTTCCGTCCGAGATGCCCGGCGGTGACCATCTGGCGCAGGAGCGGCGCGGCGCGGAACTTCGGGTCGCCGAAGCCGCGGTAGAGGACGTCCATGACGTTGAGCATCACGTCGTTGCCGATGAAGTCGCTCAGCTCCAGCGGGCCCATCGGGTGGTTCAGGCCCAGCCTGGCGCCGGTGTCGATGTCTGCGGCCGTGCCGGTCGACTCCATGAGGGC
>DASVEQ010000022.1:0-10623 GCA_036380455.1 Candidatus Limnocylindria bacterium
GCGTTGGAGCGGCTGGACCGCGCGCTCGGCGCCCCGGCAACCGCCGGCGTCCAAGCCGATGCGCCGGCTCCGTCATCGGCTCGGTCGCCAGGATGACGCAGCTGCCAGACCCCGCCGAGTCGGACAATGTGCACGGAGCGGCCCATTACTGGATGCATGCCGCTGCCTCTGCCAGATGCTGAGCGTGACGACGGCTGTGCCCGACAATCGACGCCGGTAGTGCTCCTCAGGCGGTCCGTTATCCGAGTCGCCGCTCTGTGACTCGGATGAACATACGCTTGGGTAGCGGGATCCGAGGCGGGGCGCGCCCCGTTCGCGTGGGGTAGGACCTTCGGCGGCCGCACCGGGACCATTGGGAGGTGCCTCCCCACGCGGCGTGGCCGTACGGTAGCCGTCCATCGGCCCGAACTGCGGGCCACCAGGAGGGACGCCCCGGGTGGGAGCAGTCACGCGCGCCAGTGCGCCAACGCGGCGATGGCAGACCCGCGAGCACGCCGCACGTGCGGCAGTGGCGATCGGCGCCATCCTGATCGGGGTGTACTTCCTTCTCCCGAGCGCCGATCTGCAGGATCTTGCCTACCAGGCGCCGGGGATGCTGGCCGTGGTCGCCGTGCTCGCCGGGGTGGCGATCCATCGGCCACCGAAGCCGGGCCCGTGGCTGCTCCTCGCCGCCGGCCTGGCGCTGACCACGACCGGCGACTGGACGTGGGTCCTCCTCGTCCGCGTCTTCGGCATCGAGCCGTTTCCATCGGTGGCCGATGCGTTCTACCTCTCGGGCATCGGCGTCACCGGCGCGGCGATCGTGTGGCTCGTCCGCGGCCGGATCCCGGACGGTGACCGAGCCGGCCTGCTCGACGCGCTGATCGTCGCCGTCGGCGCGGGCCTGGTGAGCTGGGTCTTCCTCATGGCGCCGATCGTCGACGACATGAGCGCAACCCCCGCCGAGACCGCGTTCGCCCTCGCCTATCCGCTGCTCGACCTGGTGATCCTTGCTGTCCTGGTGCGCATCGCTCTCGCGCCCGGTCGAAGGGGCCAGGCGCTCACCATGCTCCTCGCCGCGCTCGTGGCGCTGCTCGGTGCAGACTTCGTGTACGCCTTCCTGGCGCTGTCCGATGGCTACTGGACCGGGCATCCAGTCGAGGCCGGTTGGCTGATGAGCGCCGCTCTCTTCGCCACCGCCGCCCTCCACCCGTCGATGCGCGAGATCGCAGCACCGGTCGAGGCAGGCGACGTCCGACTCAGCCCGTGGCGTGTCGGCCTGCTGGCGATCGCCTCGCTCATGGCGCCCACCGTGCTGCTCGTGCAGTGGATGGCCGGCGAGCCGATCGACGTGCCGGTCATCGCCGCCGCCTCGATCATCCTGTTCCTCCTCGTCATCGCGCGGCTCGGCAGCGTGGTGGCCGACCTGCGGGCCAACCTCCGGCATCGGCAGGCGCTCGAGGCCGAGCTCGAGCAGCGTGCCTTCCACGACCCGCTCACCGGCCTTGCCAACCGCACCCTGTTCGCCAACCGGCTGGAGCGGGCGCTCGCGCAGCGCGACGAGCCGGTGGCCGTCCTGTTCCTGGACCTGGACGACTTCAAGACGATCAACGACAGCCACGGCCACCAGGCCGGCGACGAGCTGCTGATCGAGGTGGCCCGCAGCCTGAGCGCGAACGTGCGGCCGGAGGACACGGTCGCCCGCCTGGGCGGGGACGAGTTCGCGGTGCTGGTCGAGCGCAACGCAACCGAGGGCGTCGCCCGCCAGCTTGCGAATCGGCTCATCAGCGGGTTGCGACGGCCGGTCAGGGTGGCCGGCCGCGATCGCTCGGTGGGCGCCAGCATCGGCATCAGCCTCGGGCACAGCGGCCGCGCATCGGCGGACCAGCTCATGAGCGAGGCCGATATCGCGATGTACGTCGCCAAGGGCGACGGCAAGGGTGGCTCGTCGGTCTTCGACTCGCGCACCCATGCCTCGGTCGTGCGCAGCATCGGCCTCCGCGACGACCTCGACCGCGCGATCCGCGAGCGCCAGTTCGAGATGCACTACCAGCCGATCGTCGACCTGGAGACCGGTGACCTCGCCGGCGTGGAGGCTCTTGCCCGGTGGCGGCATCCGACCCGCGGGCTCCTGGCTCCGGCCGATTTCATCGCCGTGGCCGAGGCCACCGGCACGATCATCACCCTCGGCCAGTGGATCTTCGCCGAGTCGTGCCGCCAGGCGGCGGCGTGGTCGTCCGGCCCGCTGGCGGATCGGCGCTTCATGAGCATCAACCTGTCGACGATCCAGATCACGTATCCGGGCTTCGTCGAGTTCGTGACCGATGCGGTCGCGCGCGCCGGCGTCGAGCCCTCGCGCCTGCTGGTCGAGGTCACCGAGTCGGCGAACCCCGATCCCGACTCGGTGGTGGAGGCGCTCCTCCGCCTCCACGCGCTTGGGATCCGGCTCGCGGTCGACGACTTCGGCACCGGCTTCGCCTCCATGGAGCAGCTCGCCCGCCTGCCGTTCGCCGTGATCAAGGTTGACCGCTCCCTCGTCGCCGCGGTCGACACCGATGCCCGCGCCGAGTCCGTGGTCACCGGCGTCACCGATCTCGCGCGCCGCCTTGGCGCCCTCACCGTCGCCGAGGGGATCGAGCGTCCCGAGCAGATCCCGCCGCTCCGCGCCATGGGCTGCCAGATGGCCCAGGGCTTCCACTTCGCGCCCGCGCTTCCGCCTGCCGAGCTCGAGGAGCTCGTGGCGTCCTCCGTCTCCACCGGCGCCACCGCCTTCGTCCGCCGCGTTCCGCGGTCCGCCGCCACCTGATCCCTCCCGGCTGCCGGCGCCCGGCCGCTCTGGCCCTCGCCGACTCGGATCATGTGCGCCAGCGACTCGGATATCCGAGTGGAGGTGCCCCGACTCGGATCACGTGCGCCGGCGGCTCAGTATCCGAGTGCAAGTGCCCCGACCCGGATGATGTGCGCCGGCGGCTCAGTATCCGACTCCGGATGCCCGACTCGGATTAGGTGCGCCAGCGGCTCGGATATCCGAGTGGAGGTGCCCCGACTCGGACAATGTGCGCGCCGCTGCACGTTACCTGGCTGATTGGGGTCCCTGCCGCCCGCTGTGAGCGTGAATGGAGATGCTGTCCGCCCTATCGGCCGCGTAAGGTCCCGGAGATGGCCAGTTGTCCGAGTCCAGCGGGTCCGAGCGCCCTGACCGCGGGATTCGGAGTCGCGCGCGGCACCCCCCGCCCGCCCGTTCCGCTCGCCGAGGCATTGCCGTGCCGCCGCGGGACTACCGGCCACTTCCTGGCCGATGTTCCCGCCCGCCCGCATGAATCGGCCACGATCCCCCCAGGTCCCGCGCCACGCCTGGCCGATGGTCCCGCGGGCGCGCAACGTCGGGCACCTCCTGGCCGAAACTCCCGCCCGCGGGCAATCCGCTTGCGGGCAGTCCGCTTGCGGGCAATCCGCTTGCGGGCAATCCGCTTGCGGGCAGTCCGCCCGCGAGCAATCCGATGACGAGCAATCCGATGACGGGCAATCCAACGGTCCGGTGCCCGGGTACGTCGGATTGCCGATGCCACGGCCGCGTCCACCCCCGATCCTGCTACGCATGAAGCTCCGCCCCGCGCTCCTCGCCGCGCTCGCGCTCCTCGTGACTGCCTGCGCGGCGGACCCCGGCGCGAGCAACGCACCGACCACCACGCCGCCGCCCTCATCGGCCCCGCCGAGCGTCATGCCCGAACCCTCGGAGGCCCCCGAACCGTCCGAGCCGGTCACGCCGCCGGCGGTCGGCTTCGAGCCGGCCACCGTGCCCGACACACAGAACAGCACCGCCACCACGCTGATCGCGCGCGGCGGCGATGGGCTGGTGGCCATCGGCTTCGACGGCGGCTTCGGCTCGCTGCTGTGGACCTCCGGCGACGGCGGCCGGACCTGGACCGACATCACGCCCGCGGACTTCGCCTCCATCGGCATCGCCAGCGTCGTCGAGTTCGACGGCATGCTGGTCGGCGTCGGGCGCGGCGACACGATCGACATCGAGGCCGAGCAGGCAGCCGTCTACCTCTCCGAGGACGGCACCAGCTGGCGCAAGGTCGAGACCGCCGAGCAGCTCATCGGCCAGATGATCGACGTCGTCGCCACCGAGGATGGCCTGTTCGCCGTCGGCGGCGTCCCCGGTGCGGACTCCGCCGGGATCTGGCACTCGACCGATGCCGAGACCTGGACCCGCGTCGGCGGCGATCTCGAGCAGGCCTTCCTGTGGTCGATCGCCGAGGGCGGGCCCGGCCTGGTGGCGGTCGGCTGGCGCCGGAACCCGGAGCCTGACCTCGCGGTCTGGACCTCCGCCGACGCCGGCCAGACCTGGGACCTCGCGCCGGATCCCGAGGGCTTCGCGGGCCACGAGGCGACCGACGTCGTCGCCCTGCCCGATGGCACGCTGGCCATGACCGGCAGCGCCTTCGACGGCACCGGCGGCCGCATGTGGACCTCGACCGATGGCGTCGCCTGGGCGATCGCGCACGAATCCCCGGTCGGTGCCTACGCGCGGTCCCTGGTGCTCACGCCGGCCGGCGTGGTGGGCGTGGGCGGCGACGACGAGCTGCGGGGACGCGCCTGGATCTCCACCGATGGCGTCGCCTGGGCGCCGCTCGGCGACCCGCTGGAGGGTGCCTTCTTCGCGAGCGCCTTCGCGAACGATGACGGCCTCCTTCTCGCGGGGGCCACCCAGGCCGGCACCCTGGCGACCGGGATCCAGGCCCACGCCGCCGTGTGGATCGCAACCCTCGAGGACTGACCTCAGCCGCCGATGCGGATCGGCGCCGGCGCATAGCCGATCGACTGGAGCCCGACCGCGGCGGCCAGCCCGCCGACCAGCAGCCCGGCGGCCACCCACGCCAGCCGGGACACCGGCGCGCCGGCCCCGGCCGCCCCGATCACCGCCCCGCCGACGGCCAGCTGCGCGGTCTGGCCGCCCCACCAGGCGAGCAGCAGCTGCGGCTCGGCCGATGCGATCGACCAGATCCCCAGGAGGAGGGCGCCCCACGCGGCCGCCCCGATGCCCGCCCCCGCCATCGCGCCCGCCCGCACGCCGCGGACGCCGAGGCGGGGGAGCAGCCAGGCGAGGCCGGCCGCCAGGACGGCGAAGGCCAGGTACCCGGCGGGGATGCGCACGAAGGCCTCCTCCGGCGAGAGGAGGAACGGTCCCTCCCAGTCGTACAGCGGAGCCAGCAGCCCGGCATGCAGCAGCAGGTCGACCCCGATCATCGCGACCCACGCGGCAACCGTCGCCCTCGCCCCCACCGTCACGCGCCTGCCTTCCGCGGTCAGCGTCGTCATCCGCGGAGTCTGCGAGTCTGCGCGGCCCGCTGGCAGGAGCCGATTGGATGACCGGGCGGGTCCAAACGGCCCCTCCGGCTCGCCTTGCTCACCCGCGGGAGTAACGGCCACTTCCTGTCCGAGGCTCTCGCCCATGCGCAAGGAAAAGCGACCGTGGGCCGGTCTCGAGCCCTGAGCGTGGCCGATCCTCACGCCCGCGCGCAACTTTGGGCACTTCCTGGCCGATCCTGACGCCTGGAAGCAACCCAGGTTGCGTCGGCGTGGGACGACGTCCGGGGGCTTGCTCGGGTTGCGTATGATCGGCGCGCTGTCATCGACGCCCAACCCCGCACCGAGTGAGGACCGATGATCTCCGAGCGCACCTCGACCCCGTGGGCAACCACCGCCCGCGACCTGTACCTGGTGGCCATGGCCGTGTTCCTGGTCACGATCGTCATCGGCATCCTCAACGGCGCCGATGCCGTCGAGTTCGACCGCAACGCGATCCTGACCCACGTGCACTCCGGGACCGTCGGCTGGCTGACCCTCACCATCGTCGCCTCGACGTTCCTCTTGTTCCGGGCGTCGGATCGGCGGCTCATGCTCGCCCTGGCGGTGCTCGTCCCGGTCTACGTCCTCGCGTTCTACACCGGCAACTTCCCGTTCCGTGCGATCGCCGGCACCGCGCTGCTGGCCGGCATCGTGTGGCTGGTGTACTGGGCCTGGACGACGTACCTCGCCGGCGAGCGCACGCTGCCGCGGCTGGCGGTCGTACTGGGGCTGACCGCGTTCGCGTACGGAGCCATCGTCGGCGTCCTCATCCAGGTCGGGCTGGCGCTCGAGCTGACGATCGTGCCCGGCGACCAGATCGGCGCACACGCATCGGCGATGACGTTCGGGTATCTCGTGCTGTGCGCGATGGGGCTCATCGAGTGGCGCATCCTGGGCACCCGCGACCTGCCGACCCTTGGCCTCGTCCAGGTCGGGGCGCTCTTCCTCGGCGGCCTCGTGATCTCCGTGGCGCTCCTGGCGGGCGCGGAGCAGATCGGCGGCATGATCTACCTGCTCACCCAGCTCGTGGCGGTCGTGATCTTCGTGATCCGCGTCTGGCCGCGCGCCCTCAACCGCAGCTGGACCGATGCGGATCCGGGCCGGCACTTCTCGGTCGCATCGCTGTGGGCGGTCGGCGCGCTGATCCTGTTCATGTACCTGGTGTTCACCTTCATCACCGCCGAGAACCCGGACGATCCGGCCGCCCTTCCGTTCAACGTGCTGATCGCCAGCGATCACGCGGTGTACATCGGGGTGATCACGAACATCGTGGTCGGGCTGCTGTCGCTCCTTTTCCTACGCGGCCGCGCGCCCGCATGGGTGACGCAGGTCATCTTCTGGGGCGTCAATCTCGGGCTCGCGGTGTTCGTGGTGGGTCTCATCGTCGACACCGCCGAGATCAAGCGCATCGGCGCACCGGTCATGGGCGTGACCCTGCTAGTGGCCCTCGGCCTCCTGGCTGCGCGAACCCGGGGTTCGACGCCCGCCGACCTCGACGAGGGTTCCTGAGCCCGGCTTGCTCGCCGGCGGGAGTATCGGCTGTTTCCTGGCCAATGCTCCCGCTCACGGTCCTGCATCGGCGAAGCTGGGCTCGAATGCGCGTTCCTGCCTGGTCGGCACGTGCCGCCCGCGCGCACGTTCGGCCACTTCCAGGCCAATACTCCCGCCGGCCGATAATCCCCCGGTACGTGGCCGGTAAGGGCGCAACGCCACGATGTGGCCCATGCCGACCCGCACCCGAGCCCTCGACGATGCGCGGCGCGCCTGGGCCCGCATGACGGTCGACCTCGGCGAAGTGCTGCGAGCGGCGCGGCACATCCGCGGGCTCACGCTCCGGCAGGTTGGCGTGGCCATCGGCGCGTCCCAATCGGAAGTCTCCCGCCGCGAGCTCGGCAAGGCTCCCCGGCTGAACGGCGAGAAGCTCGCGATCCACGCGGCCGCGGTCGGGCTCCGCCTGTCAGTCAAGCTCTGGCCGGTCGGCGGCGGCATCCGCGACGTTGCCCAGGCGAGGTACATCGCCCGCTTCGTGGCCCGCGTGGGCCGCGCGTGGAAGGTCGTGCTCGAGGCGCCGATGCCCCAGGTCGGCGACCTCCGCGCCCTCGACATTCTGCTGGCGGGTCTGCACCTTCGGATCGCGGTGGAGGTCATCACTCGGCTGGCGGATCTGCAGGCCCAGCTGCGCGCCGCCCAGCTGAAGGCCCGCGATGTGGGCGCGACGCGCCTCGTGCTGGTGATCGCGGCGACGCACGCCAACCGCAACGCCCTCGCCACCGCACGAGCCGCGCTGGTCGCGACCTTCGACCTCGACACGCGTCGCGTCATGGCGGACCTCGCCGCCGGTCGTGACCCCGGCCGCGACGCCATCGTGCTGCTCTGACCCTCGCGCGAGGTTGCTCGCCCAGGGGAGTATCGGCCAGTTCTCGCCCGATGCTCCCGCCCGCGGCATCGAACGGCCAATGTCGGCGCCGATTCGCCCGCCCGCCTGGCCACATCTACCGCCGGCACGCAACTTCGACCACTTCCTGGCCGATACTCCCGCCCGCGCAGCAAACCGGGATGCGCCCTACCCCTCCTCGACGACCCAGTCCCCGTGGAAGTAGTGCTCGAAGGCCGGCTCCAGGGCCCGGATCAGCTGTTCCCGCGAGGCATCGGCCAGCGGCTGGATGCCGACCACATAGCGCACGACCGTCATCCCGACCAGCTGCGACGCCACCAAGCTGGCCCGCAGCTCCGGACGTGTGCCGCCGACCCGCTCGGCCATCGGCAGCAGCAGCCGCTCCGTGAGGATGCGCCGGATCAGCTCCGCGGCCTCCGGCTCGGTCACCGCGGCGCGGAGGAGGGCGAGCAACGGCCGGCGGGTCTGCGGATCGTCGATGACCGACACCATGAGCCGGGCCGCCGCTCCGGCCATCTCCGACGGCGGTCCGCTGAACACGGTCTCCACGATGAGCGCCGGCTCGATCGGCAGCTCGACCGAGACCATGAACAGCTCCTGCTTCGAGCCGAAGTAGTGAAGCAGGAGCCGCGGGTCCACCCCGGCCCCGCGCGCGATGCCACGCAGCGTCGTGCGGCCGTAGCCCAGCTCGCTGAACTGACGCCGCGCCTCGCCCACGATCGCCTCCCGGGTCACGCTCTCCCCGGGCGGGCGTCCGCGTCCACGCCGCACCCCTTGCGTTTTCATCAAGCGGAGAATATCATTTCGCCGATCGATGAATTACAGCCGATGGAGCGCACCCCCGATGACCGCCTCGCAGCCTCCCACCATCAGCCACCGCCGATCCATCCTGGTCCTCGCGGTCGTGGGCCTGTCGCTCATGGCCGTGGTCTCGGCCGTGAGCGGGCTCAACGTGGCGCTGCCCAGCCTCGCCCGGGAGACGGGCGCCAGCCAGACCGATCTGACCTGGATCGTCGACGCCTACACCGTCGTCTTCGCCGGCCTCCTCCTGTTCGCCGGCGCCCTGGGTGACCGGTACGGCCGCAAGTTGCTCCTCGTCATGGGCCTACTGATCTTCGGTGCCGCGGCGGCGCTCGCCATGGTCGTCACCGAGCCGGCCCAGCTCATCGGCCTGCGAGCGGCCATGGGCGTGGGCGCCGCGGCCATCATGCCCACCACCCTGTCGGTCATCACCACCTCGTTCCCGGTCGAGGAGCGGCCGCGCGCCATCGGCGTGTGGGTCGGCGTCGCCGGCGGGGGAGCGGTGCTCGGGCTGTTCGGCAGCGGGTTGCTGCTCGAGTTCTTCGCCTGGCAGTCGTTCTTCGGGCTCAACGTGGCGCTGGCCGCCATCGCCCTGCTCGGCGTCCTGGCGGTCGTGCCGTCCTCGGCCGACGAGCATCCGCCGGCCCTCGACTGGATCGGCGCCATCCTCTCGCTGGCCGCCGTGGGGGGCACGGTGTTCGGGATCATCGAGGGACCCGAGCGGGGCTGGGACGACCCGCTGACGCTGGGCGCCCTCGGCATCGGGATCCTCGCGCTGGTCGCCTTCGTGGGCTGGGAGCTCCGCATCCGCCAGCCGATGCTCGACCCGCGCCTCTTCCGCAATCGCGCGCTGTCCGCCGGCACGCTGACGATCACCGTCCAGTTCTTCGCCGCCTTCGGATTCTTCTTCATCGTGCTCCAGTACCTGCAGTTCATCACCGACCGCTCGCCGCTCGAGGCCGCGGTCGCCCTGCTGCCGCTGCCCTTCGTTCTCCTGCCGATCGCCCGCAACGCGCCCCACGTCGCCGCCCGCATCGGCTTCCGCCGCGTCGCACCGATCGGGCTGCTGTTCATGGCCGCCGGGTTCGGCCTCCTCAGCTTCCTCGACGCCGGGTCGCCGTACTGGTTCTTCGCCACCGGCCTCGTGCTGTTCGCGATCGGCATGGGACTGGCCGGCACGCCGTCCACCACGGCCATCACGGCGGCGCTGCCGCCCTCCAAGCAGGGTGTGGCATCGGCGCTGAACGACACCGCCCGCGAGGTGGGCTCGGCCTTCGGGATCGCCATCCTGGGCTCGGTGCTCAACCAGGCGTACCGCGACGGCATGACGGATGCGGTCGCCTCCCTCCCCCCGGCCATCGCCGAGCGCGTGCTCGCCTCGATCGCCTTCACCGCCGCACCGGAGGTCCAGCAGGCCGGACCCGCCGCGGCGCCGATCGTCGCCGCCGCCCGCGACGCCTTCGTGGGCGGTGTGGGCGATGCGGTGCTCGTCGGGAGCGCCGTGCTCGTGGTGGCTGCCCTGGCAGTGGTCGCCCTCGCCCCGCATCGCTCCGAGCGTCCCGCGGCCGTCCCCGACCCGCTGGTTGTTCCCCAGCGGAACTAGCATGCAACCCTCGGGCATTGCCGTGCCAACCTGCCACCGCGGGCCCGGTGATCGTTCGCGCGCTCCGCTTTGCACGCCACGGTGCCCACGCCACGGTGCCCACGCCACGGGCGTATCGGACACTCAATGGCCGGATTTCCCATGCCACGGGCGCCACGGGCGCGACGGACACGCTCGAGCTGCTCTCCCTGGCCGTAGCTCCCGCACCACGCGAATTCAGCCACCGAATCGCCGATACGCCCGCCCCATGGGAACCGCAGCGCGCTGCCAGGGCCGCCTCGGCCACATTGGAGCCCTCGACGGTTCCCATCGGCCGGGTCAGCCGCTTCGCCCCCCGGCCTTCCCGCCCCATGGAACCCCAGCGCGCTGCCAGGGCCGCCTCGGCCACATTGGAGCCCTCGACGGTTCCCATCGGCCGGGTCAGCCGCTTCGCCCCCGCCCTTCCCGCCCCATGGGCGTATCGGGCACTCAGCAGCCGATTTCCCATCCC
>DASVEQ010000023.1:0-21956 GCA_036380455.1 Candidatus Limnocylindria bacterium
CCCATTCGTTCTGGAGGTCACCCTCGACCTGCTGCGCGTGGCCCTCGGCCTCGGTCTTGGAGTCGTCCGTCAGGTCACCCCATTCTTCCTTGACCTTGCCACCGGCCTCCTTGATGGGGCCTTCGATCCGATCGCTGTCCATGAAGGTTCCTCCCGTCGTCGTGCCGGCGAGTGCCGGCCGTGCGCCGATGCAAAGCAGGCGTCGTGCCAGCCTTCGAGCCGCCGACGCGGACCATCGGCCTATGGAAGGCGCCGCCCCGGAACGTAGGATGCGTGGTGCCGCGGCGCACCGGGTGCCGGGGCGGCTCACCGAAGGAGGCTGCGTGGCCCTCTCCCTGGCGTCGATCGCGGCCGGCATCGCGTTCGCGGTCGCCGGCGCACTCTCGGAACGACTGGCGAGCGTGTGGCCGGCGGACGAGGCTCGGCATCGTGGCGCCGGTTGGCGCACCTCGGCCCTGGCGCTCGTCAGCGGGTTGGCCGCCGCGGCGATCGTTGCCCGATCCCAGCTGCCGTGGTGGGCGACCGCGGCGTACCTCGGGCTCCTCGCCCTCCTCCTCGTGCTCACCGCGACCGATCTCGAGCAGCGTCGCCTGCCGCACGTCATCCTCGATCCGCTCATCGTGCTCGCCGTGGTCTTCGTGCCCTTCAACCCGGCCGTGGAACCGCTCATGGCGGTCGTCGGCGCGGTCGCGGCCGTCGGCTTTCTCGGCACGCTGGCGGTCGTCGTCCGGGGTGGCCTCGCGGCAGGTGATCTGTACCTCGTGGCGCCTATCGGGCTCCTGCTCGGCTGGCCCGTGATCTTCACCGCGCTGTTCGCCGCCGCCTTCCTTGCGGCCGGGGCCAGCCTCGCGCTCCTCGCGGGCCGGCGCGTCGGCCTGCGGAGCTACATCCCGTTCGGGCCATTCCTCGTGGGTGGCGCGGTTCTTGCCCTCCTGCTGGACGACAGGGTGCTCAGCGTCGTCCGCTAGGACGATTCGACCGAACACCCGTTCACTGGTACCCTTCGGCCCGATGCATCCGGCACTCCAGCGCCGCCGTCGTCACCTGATGATGACGCGTCGCACCACGCGTCGTGGATCGCGACGGCGCGGCCTGGCGACCTTCCTGCTCATCACCCTCGGTGTGTTCGGGCTGATGTTCGTGGGGTCGATCATGGGCACCGCCGGCGGCATGTTCGCCGCGTACAACTACTTCGCGTCCGACCTGCCGGAGCCGAACATCCTCGACGGCATCGTGCCCGCCGAGTCGACGTACGTGTACGACCGGAGCGGCGAGGTGCTCCTCGCCCGCTTCGAGTGCCAGAACCGCGAGGCGGTGATGTTCGAGGAGCTTCCCGAGGTGGTGTGGCAGGCCACGGTCGCCAGCGAGGACCGCACGTTCTGGGAGAACAATGGCGTCGATTTCCAGGGCGTCGTGCGCGCCGCGCTCGCGAACCTGGAGGCCGGCGAGATCGTGCAGGGCGCGTCGACGATCACCCAGCAGGTGATCGACTATGCCCGGGTCCTCCAGGAGGAGGGGATCACCGAGCTGGATCCCGAGGCGACGCCCGACCCGAGCGCCCTCGCCGTCGACCCCGACGAGCCGGCCACCGACGAGCCGGCGACCGAGGACGAGACCGACGTCTGCCAGCCGCCAGCACCGAGCACCTCGACCGAGCTGGAGGACAAGATCCGCGAGAACATCCTCGCCATGCAGGTCACGTCGGCGTATCCCGGCCGGGCCGGCAAGGAGCTCATTCTCGAGACCTACCTGAACCTCATCTACTACGGCAACGGCTCGTACGGCATCCGGGCCGCAGCCGCCAACTACTTCGGCGTCAGCAACCTCGAGGAGCTGTCGCTGGCCCAGGTCGCGTTCCTGTCGGCGCTCCCCCAGGCGCCGTCATTCCTCGACCCGTACCAGAACCCGAACTTCAACCCGGAGGACCCGGAGGCCGGTGCGCAGGACGCGCTGCGCGAGCGAAACCTCGTGCTCGGCGCGATGCTCGAGGAGGGATACATCACGCGCGCCCAGTACAACGAGGCTCGCACCACGACGTGGACCGATATGGGTCCGGGCCGGATCAACAGCGTCCTGCGTGAGCCGCACTTCAGCTTCCGGGTGCGGTCGGAGGCGGAGCGGATCCTCGCCTCCCTCGGCGAGGAGGACGCCGCGGCGGCGGTGCGGACGGGCGGCTATCGGATCACCACCACGCTCGACTACGAGCTGCAGCAGGTCGGGCACGAGCTGGTCGCGAAATGGGTTCGTTGCCTCAGGGAAGCCGTCCCGGAAGACAATCGATGCGGCGACAAGAACGTGAACAACGCCGCGCTCGTTTCGATCGACTCCGAGACCGGCGAGATCATCAGCTACATCGGCAGCGTGGACTACTACAACCGCGAGGATCCGCGGGTGAAGGGCCAGTTCGACGTCGCGGGCCTCGGCCGCCGGCAGCCGGGCTCGGCCTTCAAGCCGATCACGTACTCGTCCGCCCTCCAGTCACGCGACGCGACGGTGTCGACGATGTTTGTCGACGCCCTCACCGAGTTCGGGCTTACGGCGGAGACGAGCTACCGGCCGACGAACGCGGACATCAAGGAGCACGGCCCGGTGCTTGCGATGGACGCGCTCCGCTACTCGCTGAACATCCCGTCGGTCCAGATGCAGTACCTGGTGGGATCGCAGACGACTGCCGAGTTCAGCGAGGCCATGGGAATCGCGAGCGCCGAGTACATCATGAACCAGGACCCCGGGCTGTCCCTGGCGCTCGGCTCGGTGCCGCTCAACCTGACGAACATGACCCAGGCGTACGGCGTGTTCGCGCAGCAGGGTGAGCTCCACACCAACACGACGATCCGAGAGATCCGTGACCGCAACGGGCGGATCATCTACACACGCGAGGACAACGGCCCCGAGGTGACGGAGCCGATGACCGACGCCGAGGCGTACCTCACACACTGGATCCTGGAGGGCAACACGGACCCCGCACGCAACGTGCTATGGGGTGAGCGCGCGCAGCTGCTCACGCCCGAGGGCCAGCGTCGTCCCGCCGGCTTCAAGACCGGCACGACCGACGACTTCAAGGACGTCTCCGGCTATGGGTACGTGCCCGGCAGCCTGGTGACCGGGGTGTGGATGGGCAACAGCGACTCCGCGCCGATGTCCAACGTCCTCGGCCAGGGACTCTTCAGCGCCGACGGTCCGCTCTACCTGTGGGAGGAGTTCATGGCGCGCGCGCTGAACGAGCCGTGGGCCTGGAACGACGAGACACCGGTTGGGCAGACGGCGTTCGAGCGACCCGGTGGCGTCGTGATGGCGGACGTGTGCCGCTGGAGCGGGATGGCCAACTCCGGCCGCTGTGGCGAGACCATCAGCATGCCGTTTCTGGAGGGCACCGTGCCACCCGTCGATAACGTTCATCCGAACGGCTGCCTCGACCTGGAGCTCTACGTGTCGCTTGCCACGCCGGATCGGCCCGACAACTGGATCGAGGCTGCCGACACCTGGTCCGACCGCTTGGTCAATGGCCAGACAGGCGCCTCCGGCGACCCGGCGACCTACCAGGACAACCCGAACGTACGCTTCCAGATCGGGACGATTCCCGGGGAATCCGGCTTCCCATCGGTGTGCGGTGAGCGTGTTGCCCGCCCCAGGCCGACGCCGGCGCCCTCGGAACCGCCCGGCAGTGCGCCGCCGGGCTCGCCCGATCCCCCCGCCCCGTCGCCGCCCGGCGGTGGAGGCGGCGGAGGCGGCGGAGGCGGCGGCGGCGGCGACGATTGACGTCGGGCCCGGCGGGTAGAATCGCCGCGTGAGCAGCTCCGTCCTGACGCTCATCCTGGCGGGGGGTGAAGGTGAGCGGCTCAGCATCCTGTCGCAGGTGCGTGCGAAGCCGGGCGTGCCGTTCGGCGGCAAGTACCGGATCATCGATTTCGCGCTCTCGAACGCGGTCAACTCGGGGCTGACCGACGTCGGCATCCTCACGCAATACGCCCCGCGCAGCCTCATCGACCACATCGGCGTCGGGCGACCCTGGGACCTGGACCGCAGCCGGGGAGGGGTCGCGCTCCTCCAGCCGTTCATCGGTCGCGGGCGGGCCCGCGACTGGTACCAGGGAACCGCCGATGCCGTCCTCCAGAACGTCGACTTCATCGAGGACCGCTCGCCGGACCTCGTCCTGGTGCTCGCCGGCGACCACGTCTACAAGATGGACTACCGGCCGTTCATCGAGATGCACCGCGCCAAGCGCGCAGCGGTGACCTGCGCCGTGCGGCGCGTGCCGATCGAGGAGGCGCATCGGTTCGGGATCCTGGACGTCAGTCGCGAGGGCCGGGTCACCGCCTTCGTGGAGAAGCCACCGGAGCCCAGATCGAACCTGGTGAGCATGGGCGTCTACGTGTTCAGCTGGCCGGCCATGCGCGAGCTGCTCAGTCCCGATCGCGTGGACTTCGGGCGCCACGTCCTGCCGTGGATGGTGGAGAACCGGAAGCGCGTCTACGCCTACGAGTTCGGCGGCTACTGGCAGGACGTCGGCACCGTCGAGAGTTACTGGTCGACCAGCCTCGACCTGCTGAGCGACGACCCGGGCATCGAGCTGAACGACCTCGGCTGGCTGATGTACACGAAGAGCGAGGAGCGACCCCCGGCCCGGATCGGCCCCGGCGCGGTCATCTCGCGCTCGATGATCAGCCACGGCTGCGTGATCGAGGGTCGGGTCGAGCACAGCGTGCTCTCACCCGGCGTCCGCGTGGCGGCGGGTGCGGTCGTCCGCGACTCGATCGTGATGTTCGACGCGGTCATCGAGCGTGGGGCCCAGCTCGACCGCGCGATCGTCGACAAGGAGGCCAGCATCGGCTCCGGCGCACAGGTGGGAGTCGGCGAGGACATGCGGCCGAACAAGGACGAGCCGGCGCGGCTGTACGCGGGCATCACGCTCGTCGGCAAGCGGGCACGCGTGCCACGCGGCGTCGAGATCGGCCGGAATTGCCGGATCGACCCGAACGTCACCGAGCGCGACTTTGCGCGGCGCCGGCGGATCCGATCGGGAGGCACGGTCAAGGCCCGAGCGAGCAACGCCGCCCCGTGACCGAGCAGGCACCGCCGCTCGACCGCTGGCTCGCCGAGCTGGGGGTCGAGGTCGTCGGCGCGACCGGCGGCGCCGGCGATCCGGCGTTGAGCCGCGATCTCGTCCTCGACGGCCGCAGGCGGTTCGACCTGCGCACGACCGTCGCGTGGGTCGACGGGGTCGGAGCCTCGCTGTGGGCATACTATGGCCTCGAAGCCATGGAGATCCCCAAGCGGATCTACGCACGAATGCTTCGCGCCAACTTCGACTATCCCTTCGTGAAGTTCGCCATGACCGATGACGATCGCCCCATGCTGATGACCGAGCTTCCGACGGCCGCCCTCGATCGCGACGAGCTGGGGCGCGCGCTGGTCCGGCTCACGGTCGTCGCGGATCGCCTCCTCGAGGAGACGGCGCAGGCGGTCGCGGACCGGGGCATCCTGCCGGACTGGTCGGATCGCACCACCCGCAACGCGACGCTGACCGATGCTTACCGCGCCGAGGTCGAGTCGGCGATGCCCGCGTGGGAGCCGCCCGGGCCGCGCGCTCCGCGACGCGGCCTGGTCGCTCGACTCCTCGGTCGGGCCAGATGATCGGTCGACGGTTCGGCCGCCTGCTCCTTGCGCTGGCGACCGTGGCGATCTCGCTGGTATCGCCGGCGCCCGGTCCGGCGCGCGCCGCGGAGTACACGCTCGAGTCGCGGGCCACGTACGACGTCCGCCCGCAGGAGGGGCGCATCGCGGTGACCGTCGAGCTGACGTTCACGAACACCACCCCCGATCCCGAGGGTCAGTTCAGCGTCTTCGAGGAGGTGCGGATCGCCATCCATAGCGACGCGGCGGACGTGGCGGCCAGCGACGACGCCGGCGAGCTCGATGTCACGACCGACATGGAGGACGACGTCAACGTGGCGACCGTCAGCCTGCGCGACGAGCTGCGGTACGAGGACACGGTCGCCCTCGAGGTGACCTACACCCTTGCCGATTCCAGTGATCCACGGCTGCGGGTCCGACCATCGGTCGTCGTCTTCCCGGCCTGGGGATTCGGCACGGCGGCCGAGGTGCGGGTCACGATCCCGTCCGGCTACGAGATCCGGGTGGACGGTGATCCGCTGAGCGACGAGAGCGGCACGCTGGTGAGCGGACCGATCGAGGACCCGTCGCGCTGGCTCGCGCTGGTCACCGCCGTCCAGCCATCGGAGTACACGAATTTCGATGCCGCCATCCCGCTCACCGGCGGCACCGCCGATCTCCGTGTGCGCGCCTTTGCCGATGACGAGGCGTGGGGGGAGCGCACGCTGGCCCTGGTCAGCGAAGCGCTGCCGCTCATCGAGGCCGAGATCGGCCTGCCCTACCCGCGCATCGGGCAGCTGGTGCTCACCGAGGCGGTCACCAGCGACGCGTCGGGCTTCGGGGAGCAGGCGACGGGCGGGACCGAGATGGCGATCGCCTTCGATCAGCCGCCGTTCACCGCGCTGCACCAGGTGAGCCACGTCTGGCTGTCCTCCGAGGTCGTCGAGGCGCGCTGGCTTCGCGAAGGGCTGGCGAGCGCCGTCGCCGCAGCGGTCGCGGGTGGTCTCGAGGTCGGCCTGCCGTTCGATCCGGCGGCGCGTGCCGCGGAGCTCGCAGAGGTCGCGTTCCCGCTCGACTCGTGGTCGGCCGATGCCGGGCCTGATGGCGAGGCGTACGGGTACGCGGCGTCCTGGGCGTTTATCGCCGAGCTGGAGACCGGCGTGGGCGTCGACGCGGTTCGCACGGTCCTGGCGCGGGTCGCGTCGGGGATCGGGCCCTACCAGTCGTCCGACGTCGAGCCCGATCCACTGCCGGATCCGACCGGGGTGCCGACGATGCCGCTCACGACCCGCAGCTTCCTCGACCAGCTTGAGACGGTGACCGGGACGAGCCTCACCGATGCGTTCGCGGCAAGCGTCCTCGGCGAGGCGGACGTCGCCCTGCTTCCGGCGCGAGCGGACGCGCGCGCGACCTTCGACGAGCTGGTCGAGACGGCCGGCAGCTGGGGGGCTCCCGAGCCGGTCCGCGGCGCGATGACCGCCTGGCAGTTCGAGGATGCGCGCAACCAGATGGCCGAGGCCGCCGAGTGGCTCGTGCAGCGCGACACCCTCCTGGGCGACATGCAGCGTGTCGGGCTGTCCGCGCCGGACCGGCTCCAGCAGGTCTATCGCTCGTACGGCGGCGGCCCGGAGTCCACCGCCGAGCTCGACGCGGAGCGGGCGGTGGTGGACGCCTACTTGGTTACCGCCGAGGAGGTGAACGGTGAGCGCTCCTTCCTCGAGCGCATCGGGCTCATCGGCGGTCCGGACCCGGCGGCGGAGCTCAACGTCGCGAACGGTCGCTTCGCGGACGGCGACCTGCGCGGCGCGATCGAGTCGATCGGCGAGGCGCAGCGCATCGTCGCGTCTGCCGAGACCGGCGGGATCGTCCGGATCGTGAGCGCGGTCCTGGTCGCGGTGCTCGTGCTCGTCCTGGCCGTGCTCCTCGTCCGCCGACGCTCAACGTACACTGGCCCGCGATGACCTCTGAGCGGCCGTCCCCGCATTTCCTGCCGGCTTCCGACGTGCTGTCCGGCGAGACGGCCGACGTGTACTTCGAGCGCGCCCGGACGATCCTCGCCGCGGAGCGGCTCGACCCGGTGGTGACGATGGAGATCTTCTCGCGCGGCGAGGGGATCCTGTGCGGCGCCGAGGAGGCGCTCGCCTACCTGCGGGAGATCTTCGCCGAGGCGAACGGCACCGCGGCACCGGTGGTCGAGTCCCTCCACGATGGCGACGCGTTCTCCTCGAAAGAGGTCGTGATGCGGATCGAGGCTCGCTACTCCTCGTTCGGCTTGTACGAGACCGCCATCCTGGGCATCCTCGCCTCGGGCTCGGGCTGGGCGACCGCCGCCCGGCGGATCGTCGACGCGGCGGAGCCGATCCCGGTCATCGGCTTCGGCGCCCGGCACGTCCACCCCAGCGTCGCTGACCAGATGGACTATGCGTCGGTGGTCGGCGGCTGCATCGGCGCGTCCACCCCGGCCGGCGCTCGGCTGGCCGGGCTCGCCCCGACCGGCACGATGCCGCATGCGCTCGTCCTCATCTTCGGCGATACCGTCCGGGCCGCCGAGGCCTTCGACCGGCACATCGATGCCGAGGTCCCGCGCATCGTCCTGGTCGACACGTTCAAGGACGAGGCGGAGGAGGCGCTCCGCGTGGCCGAGGCGCTCGGCGACCGGCTGTGGGGCGTTCGGCTCGACACCCCGTCGGAGCGCGGCCGCGTGACGCCCGAGCTCGTCAAGGAGGTCCGCGCGCGGCTCGACCTCGCCGGCCACCCGAACGTGAAGATCGTGGTGTCCGGCGGCATGGACGTCGACCGCATCGGTGTCTTCCGGGATGCCGGGGCGCCGGTCGACTCCTTCGCCGTCGGCTCGTACATCAGCAAGGCGGCGCCGATCGACTTCACCGGCGACATCAAGGAGATCGACGGGCAGCCGATCGCGAAGCGCGGCCGCATCCCGGGCCGCACCGGGAACCCCCGGCTGGAGCGAATCGACCTCCGCGATTAGGCTTGACCGATGCAGCCGCACGAGCGCGACGAGCGCGAATCGGCCTACGAGCTGTTTCAGCGCGGGTCGCGGATGCTCGCCGAGCGCCACCCGGGCGCCGCGGCGGTGCTGCTGGAGCGCGCCCTGGCCCTCGAGCCGGGCAAGGCCTCGATCCTCGAAGCGCTCGGCCAGGCGTACTTTAACGTCGGGTCGCACGCGCTGGCGGCCGACCGCTTCGCGGCCATCGTCGACGCCGATCCGCTCGCGCACTACGCGCATTTCGGGCTCGGGCTGTCCCGTGCGCGCCTCGGCGACACGCGGGCCGCGCGGCGGCACCTGAAGATGGCGGTCTTCCTGAAGCCGGAGAACGAGTCGTACCAGCGCGCGCTGGCTCGCCTCGGTGACGCCGCGTAGCGGGTTCGGCCGCCGACCGGGCCGTTGCTACGCAGCGCGACGGCGGCGCTGCTCTCGGGCAAGGCGAGCCTGGAGGAGGCCCAGCACGGCCGCTTCCTCGGCGGACAGGGCATGCGCTCCGCGCCCCACGCCGCGGGCCTGCCGGGTGAGCGCATCCACGATCGTCCCGTCCAGGTAGCGGTCGATGACCTCGGGATGGACGTAGCAGGCCCGGCAGACCGACGGCGTGTTGCCGAGCTGCTCCGCCACCTCCTCGATGGCGCGGACGACCGCCTTCTTGCGTCCCGCATCGTCGTCGATCTCCAGGAACTCCTGGAGAGCCATCGCGGCGGCCATGGTGCCGGCCCAGGTGCGGAAGTCCTTGGCGGTGAAGTCCTGGCCGCTGATCTCGCGCAGGTAGTCGTTCACGTCGCCCGACGTGACGTCGATGCGGTTCCCTTCCTCGTCGTAATACTGGAACAGCTCCTGGCCGGGGATCTCCTGGCACTGCTTGACGAGCCGCGCCAGCCGCCGATCCCGGAGGCCGATCTCGTGCTCCCTGCCGGACTTGCCGCGGAAGGAGAAGCGGATCGACTCGCCGCGGACCTCGACGTGCCGATCCCGCAGCGTCGAGAGCCCGTAGCTGCGGTTGTCGCGGGCGTACTCGTCGTTCCCCACCCGGATCAGCGTCTCCTCGAGCAGCCGGACGACGAGGGCGAGCACCTTCTCGCGAGGCAGCCCGCGCCGCCGCAGGTCGCGCTCGGTCCGGCGCCGGATGCGGGGGAGTGCCCGCGCGAATTCCACCAGTCGCCCGAATTTCGCCTCGTCGCGCACCTCGCGCCAGCGGGGGTGGTAGCGGTACTGCTTGCGGCCGCGAGCGTCGCGCCCGGTGGCCTGGATGTGGCCGCGCTTGATCGGGCAGATCCAGACGTCCGTCCAGGCGGGCGGAATCGCCAGCCGGTCGAACCAGGCGACGCGGTCGGGATCGGTGATGCGCTGCCCATCGCTGCCGATGTAGTGGAAGCGCTTGCCGGCGCGCCGCCGGGCGATGCCGGGGCCCTCATCGGTGACGTAGCGGAGGCCGGCGTCCTCGGCGGAAGCCTGCGGGTCGAGCTCGAGGGTCATGGCGCCGCGCTAGGGCAACCGTCGTGCCAGCCAGCCCACTCCGGCGATCGTCTTGGCGTCCCGGATCCCACCACCGTCGATGGCGGCCAGCGCATCGGGCAGCGTCAGCCACGTGGCCTCCAGCAGCTCGTCGGCGTCCGCATCGGCGTGGGTCTCACTCAACCCGGTCGCCAGGTAGAGGTGCATGAGCTCGTCGCAGAACCCGGGCGCGGTGAAGAACGCCGGTCCGGCCTGCCAGTGCGAGGCCGCCAGCCCCACTTCCTCGGCGAGCTCGCGCTCGGCGGTCGCCTGCGGCGGCTCGTCCGGCTCGAGGGTGCCTGCCGGGATCTCGAGCAGGACCTCGCCGGTCGCGTGGCGCCACTGGCGGACCATGGCCAGCCGCCCGCCGTCCCAGGCCAGGATCGCCACCGCCCCGGGATGCTCCACGATCTCGCGGGTCGTACGGTGCCCGTCGGACCGCTCGACCTCGTCGACGCGGACCCGGATCCTCTTCCCCGACCAGGGATGGGTGCTCGACAGGGTGCGTTCCTCCATGCGCGCATCGTAGGGGTTGCGCGGCGCTGCCTCTGACGCGCACCCGCCGCCATGCAGGCCAGAAGGTCACCTGCTGAATCGATCCCACGTGCGTGCAGCACTCGCAGTGAGCAGTCCCGGAAGCACCGATATCGGTGCATTCGGCGACCGAGTCACGCTGTCGCGAGGACTCAGGCACGGCGCGCCGGCGCCCACCGGTCATAGCACGACGACGCCATTCGCACCAGGATCTCGGCCCTCACCGAGCGCCTGGAGCGTCGAGCGAGTGTCCAGTGGGAAAGTCTGCCGCAAGAGTCCGACGTGCTCCCGGACCAGTGATCGGTTTCGTGCCGTGCCCGCGACGAGCAGGATCATCCGGTCCGCTCCGCTATCCCGCTGCTTCGTGCTCATCGCGCGCCCGATGAGCTGGAGGTCGTTCGGCCGTGTCTCCGCCTCCACGCCGATTCGCACGACGCCTCGCAGCAGCTCGTCCCATGCCCGGAGGTCGCCCCGCTGCGGCATTGGGGATTCGGCGACGCGTTGCCAGGCGGGCGAGAGCCGGGCATTGAATCGCTCGAGAAGTTTCGTCTGCCCCGCGTCGCGCAGCGGCTCGCCGGTCGGATAGGTGGTGATGACGAGCTTGTGCCCCAGCTGCGCCATGACCATGGTCGCTCGTCGCAGGTCAGCCGATCCCAGCCGACCGTGCTCGAAGAGATAGAGCCAGTGTCGCGAGACCCGGGACGCACTCGCCAGCCGATCCTGGCTGATCCCGGCCCTCATTCGGATCTCACGAGCCTCCTGCCCGAGCCTCCGTACGACGTACTCGGACTGGCGAAGACCGAAGGCGCGAACTCGTTCCTGTGCTGGCACGACCGAAGGACGCGCCTCGGGTGATTACCGCCCCCTTATCGCGAGTCGAGGATCGGGTTATGAGCCGGCCATCCCGGAGCGTGCCGACGCTCTCTGCATGCTGGTGGGTACGGCAATCCAGGTCATTCTCCCGATGCTCCCGGACTGGTGCCGGTTCGAGTGGTCGGCGCGGCTTCCGCACGCGTGCGGGTGCGACCCGTCGCCATGACCTGCCGGCTCGCGCGCCGACGGGCACAAGCCGACTTGGCGAACGGGCGCAATGCACCCCCAATCCGGCGAGCAACGCCGAACGTACCGATGGGCGGCCCCGCACGATCCCGGCTAGCATGCGAGGCGTTCCATGACCGAAGCGATCAGCAACATCTGGCGCCGTCCGTTGCGGACGGCGCTCACCATCCTCGGCATCGTCATCGGCGTCTTCGCGCTGACGGTGATGGGTGCCCTGGCCGAGAAGCTCAACGTCCTGGTCGACGGCGGGGACGAGTACTTCCGCACCCGCATCTTCGTGTTCGACCAGGGCGCGGCCTCGGGCTTTCAGGCGAGCGCGCGACCGATCACGCGCGACCTCGTCGACGAGATGGCGACGATCGAGGGTGTCGACCGCGCGACCCCGGTGCTGCAGACGCTGCTCGACCCCGACGAGGTCGGCGGCTTCGACCTCCCGGAGCTGCTGACCGGCATCGAGCCGGAGACGTGGTATGACGAGCGGGTCGACCTCCGCATCGATGCCGGGCGGTTCCTGCAGGCCGACGAGGATGCCGTGACCGTCATCGGCGCCGACCTCGCCGAGCGCTACGACCTGCGGGTGGGCGACACGTTCACGATGCGAGGACGCGACTTCGAGGTGGTCGGCGTGCTCGAGCGCACCCTCACCTTCCCGGACAAGATCGCCTACGTGCCCCTGGCCGATGCCCAGCAGATCTATGTCGAGGCGGTGCCCCAGGGCCTCGATTATCGGACCGAGGAGCTGGCGACCCAGATCGAGGTCTTCCCGAACGACCTCGCCGACGCCGATGCGATCGCAACGGCCATCGAGGAGGCGGTGGAGGGGGTGCGGACGGTGACGCCGGACCAGGTCGCCGACCAGATCGGGCAGGCCAGCATCGTCTTCAACCTCATCATCGTGGGCGCCAGCGTCATCGCCGTCATCGTGGGAGGCCTGAGCGTCATCAACACGATGGTGATGACCGTCTCCGAGCGGGTGCGGGAGATCGGGATCAAGAAGGCGGTCGGGGCGCCGACCGGCGCGATCCTCCGCGAGTTCGTGATCGAGGCGACGCTGCTGGGCGCGATCGGCGGGCTCATCGGGCTCGGCGCGGGCGCGTTGCTCGTGGTGGTGCTCAATGCCCAGACGGCCGGCTCGGGCACGACGGTCTTCCTTCTCACGCCGATGCTGCTGCTGCGCAGCTTCCTGTTCGCGACGGTCCTCGGCGCGCTCGCCGGGATCTATCCGGCCCTGCGGGCCGCGCGGCTCGACCCGGTCACGGCGCTGCGGAGCACGTGAGCGGCATGCCGATCCTCGAGGCGCGCGGCCTCACGAAGGTCTACCGACGCGGCGCCTCCGAGGTCCGCGCCGTCGACGGCATCGACCTCGACGTGGCGGCGGGGGAGTTCATGGCCATCATGGGCCGATCGGGGTCGGGCAAGACGACGCTGCTGGATCTGCTCGGCTGCCTGCTGCGGCCCACCGCCGGCGAGCTGGCGATCGATGGGCGCAGCGTGATCGGCGCCTCCGACGGGGAGCTGGCCACGATCCGCCGCGAGCGGATCGGCTTCGTCTTCCAGGAGTTCAATCTCATCCCGACGCTGACCGCCATCGAGAACGTCCTCCTGCCGCTCCGCTACGGCCCGCGACGTCCCGACGGCCGAGCGCGCGCCGGCGAGCTCCTCGAGCTGGTGGGCCTTGGGAGCCGCGCAAGCCATCGTCCGACGGAGCTCTCCGGCGGCGAGCAACAGCGGGTGGCGATCGCGCGGGCCCTGGTGAACGAGCCGGCGGTGATCCTTGCCGACGAGCCGACCGGCGAGCTCGACTCGACCACCTCGGAGGAGCTGATGGCCACGTTGCGCCGCCTGAACCGGGATCGGGGCGACACGATCATCATCGTCACCCACGACGCCGGCATCGCCGGAGCCACCGACCGGGTCGTCCGGCTCTTCGACGGGCGCGTGGTGGCCGACGAGCGGCGCGACTCGCGGGCCTTCGAACGCACGCTCGCGGGCGTCGACCCGGTCGCCAATGGCGGGGGGCGAGTGTGGGCGCGGCTCGGCGACCTCCTCGACCGGGCCCGCGGAGCGAGCCGGTGATCGAGTCCGTCGGGCTCGGCAAGCGGTTCCGATCGCTGACCGCCGTCCACGATCTGTCCTTCACGGTCGGCGACGGCGAGATCTTCGGGCTGCTCGGGCCGAACGGTGCGGGGAAGACCACGAGCGTGCGGATGCTGTCGGGCCTCATCGCGGCGTCCGCCGGGAGCGCGACGATCAACGGCATGGAGCTCGGCCCCGACTCGCAGCGGATCCGGGCGATCACCGGGATCCTGACCGAGGCGCCAGGCCTGCATGACAAGCTCACCGCGCGCGCGAACCTCGGCTACTACGGCCGCCTCTACGGGCTGCGCGGAGCGGCGCTGCGGCGGGCCGTCGATCGGTATCTCGGCGTGGTCGGATTGGCCGCCGAGGGCGACCGGCGCGTGGGCGGCTTCAGCAAGGGCATGCGCCAGAAGGTGGCCATCGCCCGCGCGCTCCTCCACGAGCCCGACGTCATCTACCTCGACGAGCCGACCTCCGGGCTCGACCCATCGGCCGCCAAGGTGGTGCGCGACTTCGTCGCCACGCTCCGGGATGCCGGCCGCTCGATCGTGGTCTGCACGCACAATCTCGACGAGGCGGAGCGTCTGTGCGACCGGATCGGGATCATGCGCGGGACGCTGCTGCGGGTCGACACGCCGGCCAGGCTTCGCCGCCAGAACGGCACGGCCTCGGTTCGAATCGAGCTCGTCGGCGCCCGGCAGCCGGCCTCGTTCCTCGATCTCCTCGCCGATCTCCCGTTCGTGGCCGCGGCACGCGCGGAGGACGGCGCCCTGTTCGTGGAGGTCGCCGACCCGCGTGGCGACAATCCGGAGCTCGTGCGCGCGCTGGTCGGCGCGGGGGCGCGCATCGTCGGTGTCCGCGAGGAGGCCATCACCCTCGAACAGGTCTATCTCGACCTCGTCGGCGAGGCGGGGGAGCGCGATACGCGCGGGCCGCTCGCCCGGGACGTGGCTTGATGCGCCCCGGCTACATCTGGGCCGTGATCACGAAGGAGGCTCGCGACCTGCTCGCCAACCGGCTGCTGCTCGCGGCGGTCGTCTTTCCGGCGCTCGTCTTCGCCGCCATCCCAACCGCGATCGTGGCCTTCATCGAGGTCAACGAGCTGGACCCGAACCAGATCGGCCAGATCGAGCAGTACATCCGCCAGTTCCCGGATCTCTCGGTGAAGCGGGCCGCCCAGGGGTTCATCGTCCTGAACTTCATGGCCTACTTCCTCCTCATCCCGGCCATGGTGCCGATGGCCATCGCGACCCAGTCGGTGATCGGCGAGAAGACGGCGCGTTCTCTGGAGCCACAGCTGGCGACGCCGATGGAGGTCAGCGAGCTGCTCATCGGCAAGGCCATCGCCTCGGCCATTCCGGCCGTCCTGGCCACCTGGGCGGTCTTCCTGCTGTACGGCTTCGTGAACGGCGCCATCACCGAGCCGGTCATGACGCGGCTGATCTTCAACGAGCCGTGGCGGGTGGCGATGCTCACCCTGGTGCCGCTGATCTGCCTGCTCAGCGTGCTGCTCGGGATCATCGTTAGCTCGCGGGTGAACGACGCGCGCACCGCCCAGCAGATCGGTGGATTCATCGTGCTGCCGGTCATCGGCGTGGCGGTGGCCGGGTTCTTCAGCGGCCAGGCCACGTTCAACCTGGAACAGGTGCTGATCGGCGATCTCGTGGTGGCCGCGCTGATCGGCGTCTCGTTGGCCATTGGCAACTGGATCTTCGACCGTGAGGCCATCCTGACCCGCCTGGGGTGACTCCGCCCCGGCCAAGCCGCGCCGCTCTGCTGCCGAGCGACGATCTCCTCGCACAGTTCGATTCATCCATCGGCGAGTCCTTCACGTCGGGACCCGCTCCGGTGAAGGATGCGTTCAGGCATCGGCGAGCCATGCACGGAAGCGCCGCTGCGGCGTGCCTTCGGTGAACCATTCGCCGACCAACGCTCGAATCCGGCCCTGGCCGGGCCGCCGTGTGACGAATTCGCCGACGAATCGGCGCAGCACGGTCGACGACCGAGCGATCGTCAGGCCTGTCAGGACGAGCGGTCCTCGATCTCCCAGGCGTGATCGAGCGCGTGCCAGGCGGAGCGGCGGATGGCGTAGCGCGGCTCCCACGGCGAATGCACCCTATTGGGCTCGGGCAGCGGCGTGGCGTCCGCTCGCAGGCGCACAGCCTCGAGGAACGAGCGGCGCAGGTCCGCCATGGGTGGCCGCGGGTTCGGCACCTTCCATCCGAGCTGGTGCAGGTACGCGGCCTCGGCCTCGTGCACATGGCCGACGATCTTCGGGACCTGGCGGCCTCCGCCGCGCGGCCCCAGCCGAAGATGGGTGCCTTCCGCGGCGGCCGCCACGCGGTCGAAGGTCGCCCACACGGCGTCGAGGAGCGCCAGGAGTCGCTTCAGGTCGGGTGGCGTGAGCGGCGCCGACTCGCGCGAGGCCGCCGCTCCCGGCACGCCGAACTCGGTCCCGCTGCCGCCACGGACGCGCTCCACGACGTCCAGGTCGCCGGCCGCGGTGGAGGCGCGAAAACGGACGTGCGCCCGCTTCGCGACGGCCGCGTACCGGCCGGCATAGTCCGCGAGGCGCTCGAGCGCCTCGTCCGGGCTCCGGCCGCTGCGCGCCCAGCCGGGCCAGTCCAGGGCCGATGCGAACGAGCGCTTCGCGGCGACCTCGAGGACCACCTGGACCGGCATCGCTCTCGCCCGATCAGGCCCCGTGGTGCTCGCGGCGGTGGAGCCGGGCGATGAGCTCGCGCATGATCGGCGCCGCCAGCTCGGGATGCTCCGCCAGGAGCGCGGTGAACTCCCAGGCCGGGAAGAGGAGGCAGTCGGTCTCCTCGGTGGCGATCACCGATGCGGACCGGGAATGCTCTTCGATCAGGGCCAGCTCGCCGAAGAAGTCGCCACCGGACAGCTGGCCGAGGACCTCGCCACCTCGCTCGACGCGGGCCCTGCCGGAGAGGACGATGTAGAACGCGGTGCCCGTCGAGCCCTCGGTGACGATCGCCTCCTCGGCGGCGTACGTGCGCCGCTTGCCTGTCTCTGCCAACCGTCGGCGGACCCGTTGATCGAGGCCTGCCAGGAGTGGCACCGTCGCGAGCTGCTGCTGGAGCTCCACCGTTGTTCCTCCGTAGCGTCGAACAGGCGAGTGGCCGAGTGTACTGCGGGTCAGGTGCTCTGGCGCGGGCCGGCGGCGTCCAGGATCTCGGGGCGGCCGGCTGCCGTCTCGCGACGCCGGAGCTGGAGCGTGGCGATCTCCGCCGGGCCGAGATCCAGCGCGATGCCGCCCTCGGTGACCTCGATCGGCTCGCCCGGCTCTCCGCGCAGGCTCGCGGAGCGGGCTTCCAGGAGATCGCCGCGGAGCGAGGCGATCCGCCGATCGTCGGCGAGGTTGACGAGCCGCGCCTCGAGCCAGTTCGCATCGCGGCGTCGCAGGCTGGAGAGCACGACGTCGGCTCCCTGGAGCGCGAAGGCATCGTCACCGGCGCCGGCCGGTGGCCACGTGGCATCGGCGGGGGCCGTTCCGGCGGCGACCGCCGGGTCGTGCCGGTAGCGCTCCGCCGCGGCGGCCACGCCGCCCTCTCGCCAGTCGCCGGGGTGGGGGAGGATCGCGAAGGTCATCCGCCACCGGCCGCGCATCTGGGCGTTCGGGATCGCGATCTCCGGACCGGCGGGATCCTGGCGGTACGGGTTCGCGTTCCGGCTGATGAGTCCGGTCGAGCGCAGCAGCGTGACGGCGAGCTCGCGTCCGTCATCGGTGAGCTCGTACTCCGAAAGGTGGTCGAAGAGGATCGCCAGCCCGCCGGCGTCCACCCATCCGTGCGCCGGATAAGTCGCCAGCGGCTCCTCGTGATATCCGCCCTCTCCGGCGGTGCCGCGCTCGACGACGGCGAACTGCCCCTCGGCGTACGAACGATCGGCCGGGCGGGGGAGCGGAGCGTGGAAGCGAACGCGGTGGTCGTCCGAGCGGTTGTCGAACGCGACCGCGACGCGGACGAACGGCTCGCCGGCCCGCAGCTCGACCTCGGTCACCACCTCGGTCGCCTCGGTCTCGTCGGTGCGCCCGCTCCCGTCGGCGAGGACCCCGCGTGGCCAGGCGTAGGTCCGACCGATCCGGAGCCGGCCGCGGGCCGGGCCGAGCAGGTCCATGCGGACATCGGTGGCCGTCGGGCGATCGACGACCGCGTCGGCCGCAGGCGGCCCGTAGTTGTAGGAGTCGCCGAAGTCGCCGCCGTCGACGATGTGCCCGACACCGGCGGTGGCCGTCCCGTCCGCCGCCGAGAGGTGAAGCGTGCCGTCCTCGCCGACCGACACCGACAACAGCCCGTTGGCCAGCGTGCGGCCGTCGCGCGCGGCCCGCACGTCGTCCGAGACCTCGCCCCCTCCCTCGACGGCGCGCAGCGCCGTCCAGCCGAGCGCCGGGAGCGGCACCGATGCCGCGAGCGTCCGTCGCGGGCTGGCCGCGATGCGGATCTGCCAGCGCTCGTCCGGCGCGGCGCGCATGGCGGCGGTCACCTCGGCGCGGAGGCCGTCCACGTCGAGCCACAGCGGATCCGGATCGCTGTCGACGAGGAACGTGATCGTGCGGCCCTCGAGGGTGTACCCGTTCCAGGCATGGTCGAACACCTCGCGCCCGTGGAAGCGGCGGAACAGCTCGTCGACCTGGTCCCCACGCAGCTCCTCGTCGAACAGGATCGGCGCCTTGCGTCCCAGCTCCTGTGTCGCGATGCGCGACCCGTTCGGGAGCTCGAGGGCCACCTCGGTCCATGCCTCGGGCACGAGCAGCTCGGCCTCCACGAGGCCGATGCGCGCGGCCGGCGTGGGGTTCAAGGCCGCCAGCCCTCCCCGCGGCACCGAGGCGGCCACCGCGATCGCGGCCCGACGGGTGAGCGTCGTGGCGATCTGCTCGGCCTCGGCGAACCGTACCAGCACCTGGTCGACAACCGGGTCGATGCTGCAGCCGCAGATCGAGTCGTGTGCCGAGTTCTCGATGAGCTTGCCCCACGCCAGGCGCAGGAACGCGTGGGGCCACGCGTCGGAGGCGACGTGGAGGGCGGTCAGCGGCTCCGCGTGGCGCTCCAGCAGGGTCTCCGCCCGTCCGGCGGCCTGCTTGATGTCGATCCGCGCGCTGGCCACGCCCATGAGGACGTTCGCGCGAGCGCCGGAACGCATCTCGCCTCGCCAGCACGGGTCGTCCGGGGTGAGCGGCGGCGCCTGCCCGATGTAGTCGGCGAGCGTCGCAATGCGCATCGAGCTCGCCTCGTGCACCTCGTTGAGGCGGCCGACGAGCGCCGCCAGCTCCGGCACGGGCGCCGTGTGGTCGGTGCCGTACATCGCGAGCACCGGGTGGCCGTCGAACCATGGCTCGGCCCACTCGAGGAATCGCTGCGCCGAAGCGCCGAGTGCCTCCGGGACGGCGAACAGCCCCGCGGCGTTGCCGTACCCCGAGGAGAGGTACTCGGCGCGCACCCACGACCCATCCGGCGACTCCCAGCGGAACGCGTGGCGGTCGACCGACGAGGGCACGCCGCGCCAGACGACCGCATCGGCCAGGCCCGCCTTCCGAAGGATCTGCGGCATCTGGGCGACGTGGCCGAACATGTCCGGCAGGTAGCCGACCTTCATCGGCCCGCCGAAGGCGTCGGCGCGCGCCCAGCCGCGCTCCAGGTTCCGGACCAGCGTCTCGCCGCTGACGAGGAACTCGTCCATGAGGATCTGCCACGGGCCGATGGCCAGCCGTCCCGATCGGACGTGGCCGCGGAGCCGCTCCTCCTGGTCCGGCCGGATCTCGAGGTAGTCGTCGACGGTGGCCAGCTGCCCGTCGAGGGTGAACGCGAAGTCGTCGTCAGCCTCGAGCATGTCCATCACGCGGTCGACGAGGTCGACGAGCTGCATCCGGAACGACTGGAACGGCCGATACCACTCGCGGTCCCAGTGCGTGTGGGGGACCAGATGGATGGTGGTTGGGCGGGCAGTCGGCTCGTACGTCATCTCCGACAGAGCCTAGCCGCTGCCGTCAGTCCAGCGCCTACGACGTATGACGTAGGGGGCACGGTGCTTCGCCACGAGCGCCCCCGTACCCGCGGCCATGCGAGTCGGAAGCTCACCTGCCGTGCCGCGCCGGGGAGCATGCAGTGGTAACGCTGAGCGGCTGGCACGGTGCCTCGGTAACGACCGTTGACGATTCACTTGCCGGGCTGCACGCACGCGGGCACGCCTAGGCTTCAGGCGAGAAGCTCCGCAATCACCGGGTAGTGATCGCTGAGGTCGGCGGACTGCCGCAGCACCCGTGCCGGAGAAGCCGATGCGCCGCGCACGAGCACCTGATCGATCCGGAAGCCATCGTCGGTCGTCACCCGCGCGGGATCGCCGGGCGGCTCGCGGAACGCATCCGTCCAGGAGTTGAACGACGCGAGCTCCGGAGCCTCGATGGCCGCGTTCAGGTCGCCGAGCAGGAGTGACCCGGCCGCGCCCACGAAGGCGTCGACGGTGGCCTCCGCCTGGAGACGCCGCTCGCCCGACCCGACGTGGCTGAAGTGCGCGGTGCCGATCCGAAGCCCGTCCATCTCGCCGACGAGCAGGCACCGCGGCTCACGAATCGTGGGCGGGGCATCGGCATAGGAGACGCCGGCCGCCGGATGGTCCGCACCGGGCGGCTCGACGAGGGCCTCCGGCGTCGCCGCGGGCAGCGCTACGCAGCGAACGGCGGTCAACGGCACGCGCGAGAGGAGCGCGTTGCCGAACGTGCCGACACCGCGCAACGCATCGGCCTTGCGGACCTCGAACGTGCGCACCGCCCCGTAGTGGACCTGCATGTCGAGGTGCCGTGCGAGGTCGCCCGCGTTGTCGACCAGGTGACCGTCGCGCGACACGACGGCCACCTCCTGGAGCGCGACCAGGTCCGCGTCCAGCCCGGCAAGGAAGGCGCCGATCGCCCGGAGGCGATCGGCGTCGATGTGCCGCCACCATCGGTCCGGGAACGGCCCGGGTCCGATGGCGGCGCGGATGTTCCAGCTGACGACGCGCAGCCGCGTCGCCGCCACTACTTGACGGAGCCTGCCAGCAGTCCCTGGACGAAGAAGCGCTGGAGGCTGATGAACACGACCAGCGGCACCACCATCACGAGGAAGGCGGCGGCGGCCAGGAGGCTCCACTCGGTCGCATACGTGCCCAGCAGCTGGGTGACCTTCACGGTCATCGGCTGGATGGCGTTGCGCTGGGCATACACCAGGGCCATCAGGAGGTCGTTCCAGACCCACAGGAACTGGAAGATGCCGTAGGCCGCGATGGCCGGCACCGACAGCGGCACCACGATGGTGCGGAAGATCCCGAAGTTCGATGCCCCGTCGATGCGCGCCGCCTCGATGAGGTCCTTCGGAAGCGTGATGAAGAAGTTGCGCAGGAGGAAGATCCCGAACGGAAGCGCGTACGCGGTATGGGCCAGCCACACAGCACCGTAGTTGGTCAGGATCCCGGTGCCCGACTCGCGGAACGCGGTGACGAGCGGGATGAAGCCCACCTGCACCGGCACCATCAGCATCGCGACGATGATGAGGAACGACGTGTCCCGGAACGGGAACTTGACCCAGGCCAGCGCGAAGGCCGCCATCGCCGCGATGAAGAGCGGCAGGATGGTGGACGGGACGGTGATGAAGAAGCTGTTGAGGAACGCGCCACCCATCCCCTCGGCCGAGATCACTCGCTCGTAGTTGTCGAGCGTGAAGCGCGGCTCGAAGAGAACGGTCCACCAGCCAGTCGCCCGCATGTCGGCACTCGGCCGGAACGAGGTGATCAGCAGGCCGAGGGACGGCAGCAGCCAGACCAGGGCGATGAGCCCGAGGATGACATGGGTCGGTCCGCGACCGACGATGCGGGCGAGGCGCTCTGCGAAGGTGCGCGGCGGCGCCTGGACCGTGGTGTCCTGGAGGGCTGTCATTGCTGCACCGCCTCGGCTCGGAATCGTCGGATGTTGAAGATCATCACCGGGACCAGGAGCAGGAGCATCACGATCGCGATCGTCGCCCCATAGCCGAACTGACCCTGCGGGAACGCCTCCTGGTACATCTTGAAGGCGATCACGCGGCTGGCCGTCCCCGGCCCGCCATCGGTCATGACGTAGATCAGGTCGAACAGCTTGATGACGTTGACGAGCAGCGTGACCGCGAGGACCGAGATCGGC
>DASVEQ010000024.1:0-27822 GCA_036380455.1 Candidatus Limnocylindria bacterium
GTGTAGCCGTCGCCCTGATACCGAACCGAAGCACCAACTGTCGCGAGGGGACGCCGCAGCTTGGAGACGTGGATCTGCAGGGCGGCGCGAGGACTCTCCGGCATCTCTTCGCCCCACAGCAGCTCCGCCAGCGCGTCCGCCTGCATGCCGCTCGTCCTAAGCGCCAGCGCTCCCAACAGGAGGCGCTGTTTGGGACCGAGCGTCGCGCCGGCACCGACGATCTCAACGGGACCGAGGACCCGGACGCGGATCTCCGGCACTGGCATGCAGCCGATTCTAGGCGCCGGGCAGGTCCGAAAGCGTGGCGAAAGGGTCCGGCAAGTGGCCGAAGGGCGCATCGATCAATCCGACGGGCCCGGCGCGTCCTGGACTGGAGGTGCGAAACTCGCACGAGATGGAGCGCAGCGCCGCGCTTCCGAGCGGCACCCTGACCTTCTTGTTCAGCGACATCGAGGGGTCGACCCGCCTCCTCCAGGAGCTCGGTCCGGCCTGGAACGCGGCGCTCGAAGACCACCGCCGGCTGACTCGCGAAGCGATCGCCGAGCACGCCGGGACCGAGGTGGACACCGAGGGCGACTCGTTCTTCGTCGTCTTCCCGACCGCCCCCGACGCGGTACGGGCCGCGCTCGCCGCGCAGCGCAAGCTCGCCGCACATCCCTGGCCGGGCGGGGCAGTGGTCCGGGTGCGGATCGGACTCCACACCGGCAGCGCGACGATCGCCGGCGGAAGCTACGCCGGCCTCGACGTCCACCGCGCGGCGCGGATCATGGCCGCCGCCCACGGCGGCCAGGTGCTTCTGTCGGAGGTGACGCGGGCACTCGCCGCCACAGCGCTCGGTGGCGACGTCACGACGCGCGACCTGGGAGAGCATCGGCTCAGGGACCTGGACTCGCCGGAGCGCCTGCACCAGCTGGTGGCGCCGGGGTTGGCGACCGACTTTCCCGCGCTGCGGACCGCTGACGCGGTCCGCAGCAACCTGCCCGCCCAGCCGACGAGCTTCCTGGGCCGCGAGCGGGAGATCGGGGAGGTCTCGGCGCTGCTCGAGGACGCGCGCCTGGTGACCCTGACTGGCCCGGGCGGCATCGGCAAGACGCGGCTGGCGATCGAGTGCGCCGCGCGGCTGGCGGATCGGTTCCCGGCGGGCGTCTGGTTCGTAGCGCTGGCACCGATCGTCGACCCCGACCTCGTTCCGATGGCGGTCGCGCAGGCGCTGAGGGTCCCCGAGAATCCCGGGCGGACGCCGCTGGAGCGGGTCCTCGACCTGGTCGGCCAGCAGCACATGCTCATGGTGTTCGACAATTTCGAGCAGGTAACCGATGCGGCCGAAACGGTTGCCAGCCTCCTGGCCGGCGCGCCGGGTCTGGCGGTGATCGTGACCAGCCGCTTCGTGCTTCACCTCGCCGGCGAGCACGAGTACCCGGTGCCGCCGCTCGAGGTGCCTGACGTCCGGCACCTGCCGGACGTCGCGCGCCTGACCCAGTACGAGGCGGTGGCGCTGTTCATCGAGCGCGCGAAGGCCACTCGGCCCGGCTTCGTGATGACCGACGACAACGCGCCGGCCGTAGGTGAGATCTCCGTGCGGCTGGATGGGCTGCCGCTGGCGATCGAGCTCGCCGCCGCCCGCGTCCGGTTGCTGACGCCGCAGGAGATCCTCGTCCGCCTCAGCGACCGGCTGGGGCTGCTCGTCGCCGGGCCACGCGACGTCCCGGAGCGCCAGCGGACGCTCCGCGGAGCCATCGAGTGGAGCCACGACCTCCTCGACCCCGACGAGCAGCGCCTGTTCAGGGCGCTGTCCGTCTTCCGCGGCGGAGCGAGGCTCGAGGCGGTCGAGGAGATCTGCGGCTCGGCGGGCGCGGACATCCTGACGGACCTCGCCTCGCTGGTCGACAAGAGCCTGGTCCGGGCCGAGAGCACCCCAGAGGGCGCCGGCGAGACGCATTACGTGATGCTCGAGACGCTCCGCGAGTTCGCCGCGGAGCGGCTGCACGCCTCCGGCGATGCGGACGACCTGGAGCGACGCCACGCCGAGTGGTACGCCCACTTGGCCGATCGGCTGGCGCCGTCGATCATGGGGGAGGGCCAGCGCGCGGTGCTCGACCGCCTGGAGGAGGAGCACGACAATCTGCGCGCGGCGATGAGCTGGGCGATCGAGCACGACCGGGCCGATGTCGCCCTCCTGCTCGCCGCGCGTTTGTGGCGGATGTGGCAGATGCGCGGCTACCTCGACGAGGGTGGAGAGCGGATCGAGCGAGCGCTGGCGCTGCCGAGCGCCGCCGAGTACCCCCAGCTGCGCGCCGACGCGCTGGAGGCGGCCGGAGGCGTCTATTACTGGCGCGGAGACGTACCGCCGATGCGCCGATCCTACGAGCAGGCGCTCGAGGCGCGGCGCGCGCTGGGCGAGCCCGACGGGGTCGCGGAAGCGCTCTACAACCTGTCGTTCGCCTTCAGCTATGTCGCACGCCTTGGGGGCGACACGGACATCGATCGCGCCCGCGAGCTCCAGGAGCAGGCGCTCGAGCTGTTCCGGCAGACGGGCAATCGGTCCGGGGAGGGGCGAGCGCTCTGGGCGCTGGGAGCGACCGCGCTCGCACAGCGTGACTTTCCCACGCTCGAGCGGAGCGGCACCCAGGCGGAGCCGATCTTCCGCGACCTCGGCGACCGGTACTACCTCGGTTGGTCCCTGTGGAGCATCGTGGTCGGGCGCATCGCCGCGGGGCGGCTCGGCGAGGCGCGCGCGCCGGCTCGCGAGGCGCTCCAGCTCTTCGCCCAGGCCGACGACGTGTCGGGCTACGCCGGCCTGCTCGATGCAGCTGCCATCATCGCGTTCCGAGAGGGAGATCGGCTCCGTGCAGCCCGACTCTCGGGCGCCGTGGATGAGCTCGCGCGGCTGAGCGGTCTCGACGCCCGCACCTTCGGTCGCGCCCTCCTGGACTTTGAGGCCGACGCGCTTGCATCGGCGCAGGACACGCGAGCCGCCTGGCAGGAGGGGCTCGCAATGGAGCGGTCGTCGGCGATCGCGTACGCGCTTGAGGGCCTTTCGGGCAACCTCGATGAGGATGCCCGATGACGACAGAGCCAGGGCCAAGGCAGTCGGCGAGCTCGAGATCCATTTCCTGCCTCCTCAAGTGTCGCAGCCGACTCAGGAGCCAGTATTGGAGCCCTGGTTGCACTCCGTGAACGCGGCTGAGACACGAGAGACGTTTCGCCAGAGCCCATCGAGCTCGGTGGGCTATTCCGGACAGGCGCCAAAACGATGTGTGCCGGTGCATGAAAGACCGAGCTGGGCGTTGAATCAGCCGCCGACAACGGGTACTCGTGGGCGCTTGTTCGTCGCATTATGATGCGAGCCTGACCACTGACACGCCCTCTCGACCGGCCTCGGCCACGCTGCTGGCATTCGCCGTCTTCGTGCTGTTCGGCGGTGCGAACGCCGTGGGGGTGAAGTTCGCGCTCATCGACCTCGACCCGTTCTGGGCCGCAGGTGTCCGGTTCCTTCTCGCCGGGCTGCTGCTCTTCGGCTTCGCGATCGCCACCCGGCGCCGGCTGCCACGAGGGGAGCGGCTGCTGGGCACCACGCTGTTCGGCCTCTTCGGGGTCGGGCTGGCCTACTTCTTCCTCTACTGGGGGCTCCAGGATGCGCCTGCCGGTACGACCATGCTCATTCTCGCCACCGTGCCACTGCTCACGCTGCTGCTCGCCATCCTCCAGCGCGTGGAACGGCTGCGATGGCTCGGTCTGGCCGGCGCGGTCATCGCGTCGGCCGGGATCGTGGTCGTGGCCGGCGACCAGCTGCGCCTGGACGTCCCGATCGTGTCGCTGGGCGCTCTGCTCGCCGGGGCTGCCTGCCTGGCCGAAAGCGCCGTCGTGGCCAAGCGCTTCCCGCCCGGCGATCCGGTACCGGCCAACGCCATCGGGATGACGCTCGGCGGGCTGCTCCTGGTGGCCGTCGCCATCGCGACCGGCGAGCAGCTCGGCGCGCCGGTCGCCGCCGAGGCCTGGTGGGCGATGGCCTACCTAGTCGGACCCGGATCGGTGGCCGTCTTCATCCTGGCCCTCTTCATCCTGGCCCGATGGACTGCCTCGGCGACCTCGTACGCCTTCCTCCTCTTCCCGCTCGTGGCGGTGGTCCTCGGCGCGCTGATGCTCGAGGAGCCCGTCCAGCCGACGTTCGTCATCGGCGGGGCGATCGTCCTCCTCGGGGTGTACATCGGCGCCGTCCACCGGCCGAGGCGGATGGCTGAGGTGGTCGTCTCCGCCTGAAGGCGCCAGCCCGATTGACGTCTGCCCCTCGCCGCGCTGTGACGAGGACAGTTGCGATGCATCGCCGCAGCGCGCTCGCGCCCAGAGGCGAAGGGCTACGCGACCGATCGTGTGGCTCATCATCCTCTCGCGGATCGAGCTGCGCCGGCGGCTCTGCCGCGCTGAACGCGTTTGGACGCTGTGAACGTACCGCCTGGCTGCATGCGCTGATCGCCCTGCGCATTGCGCGCGGCAGCGCCCTGGACGCCCGCTCGTGGGTGGCCAACCAGCTGCATGGCCTGCGCGTCACCGCTCCCGAAGAGCTGCGCGAGGAGCCGCGGCCTATCGGTACTCGAGGAGTTGGGGGTGGCTCAACCCGATGTGACGCTCACGCAATTGCAGGCGAATGCCAGGTCCCCCTGAAGATCACCAGAACCAAGCGGCTGATAGACGTTGGGTCGCAGGTTCGGACTACCGCTCCACACGTGCACACGGTGACCGAGGAGTCAGCCGCGTGCGACGTGTTCACCCAGACGAAACGAGTATGCGGTACCTGCAGCCACTTACCCAAGGTAAGGACACCAGGTCTCGTCGCGGCCTCCAGCCGCTGACGGAACGCTCAGGACCGGCCGGACGCGCGTGGTGTCCGTCGGCGCGGGTTTGGGGCGGCGCCGCCCACGAGACGCACGGCCGCGTCTCGGGCACTCCGGAGGGGGTCGCTGGAGCGGTAGACCACCGCCAATTCCATTGCGCCGGTCAGCAGGGCGTGGATCTGGTCGCCGATGACCGGATCGGCTCCTGCGGCTGCCGCTGCGCGACGTAGATGCTCGCGGATGTCGTCCACGTAGACGCTGGCGGCTTCTCGGACCCGGTGGTCCGCTTCGACGTCGGCGAGTTCGGCGATGGTGTGGAGGTACGGGCATCCGCGATAGCCGTCGCGCTCGAGCCATTCGGCGACCTCGTCGAAGAGGGCGAGGATGACCTGCGCGGGTGCCTCGGAGCGGCCCTCGGCCTGTTCGAGGAGCCTGTCGAACCATCGGGTGGCAGGATCGCGGATCCAGGCCATGACGAGGTCCTCCTTGGACGGGAACTGGCGGTAGAAGGTCGCCTTGGCCACGCCCGCCTCAGCGATGACGCGATCGATGCCGGTCGCGCCGATGCCGTGGCGGTGGAAGAGGCGGGCCGCGGTGCCGAGGATCCGCACTCGGGGCTGGGTCGGTCCCGCCCGCATGCGGAGACGACCCTCGACGAGCGCGTAGGGATGCACGGCCAGGGTGTCGACGATGACCGCCGGCTGGTGGCGCCGGACGTCGTAGGCACAGATGACCGCGTCCGAGGACTGCCGGAGCGCGACGTCGAGGAGGGCCTCGTAGGCCGTGATCGCCTCGACCTCGGGAACGTCTTGGAGCGACCATTCCATCAAGCCGATGCCGCGGGTGGCCGGGTAGCCGTGCGCCCGGCCCTCATCGAGCAGCGCTTTGAGGCGCCGTACGGTCCGTTCGGGCTCGGACCGGCCGTCGAGCGAGTGGATCTCGCCCCATCCGCGAACCACGAGCTGGTTGCGCTTCAGGGCCTCCCGGACATCGACCCCGGCGGCCGTCAGGCGATCGAGGTGCACTCCGCTCTTCGCTGAGTCGACGATGTGGACGGCGCGCTCTCCGCGTCGGATGCCCTCGACGACGAACGGGAGCAGCTGGCGGTAGAGGTCGTCTGGGCCCTCGAACAGGCCGCAAATGTGACCCCCGCCCTGGATTTCAGCCCCAGCCAGGCGGAACGAGCGATCTGGATGGCGTGCCCCTGTCACCAGCCCATCTTAGCCACTCAGGATGCGCAGGGACAAGACTGTATACTAATAGACAGATCGGTCTACTTTGAGCACAGCGAGGTTCTCCGTTGCGGCACCCAGGTCAAGCGGAACGCCCGAACCGCGACGACGCGTCCCATCGGCTCGCGTCATCGCCAGGTAAGACACAAGCGCCGGGCGCTCAATCGGCCGCCGGGCCGGATCGGTGTGACCGGCTCCGGGAGCTCCTCGCTCGAGCCCTGCCGAACGCCGCACCGGAGACGATCGAGACGCTCGCCGGGACTTCTCGAATCAGCGCGGTCGGTCCCGGCGACGTGGTCTTCCGTCAGGGCGAGACGATCCCGTTCACCCTCGTCATCCACGGCTACGGGGCGTTTCGTCGCACCACGACCGACGGACGGCAGCTCGTCTTGAGCATCGCCAGCCCGGGCTGGCTTGTCGGTCACCCGGGGATCGCCGGTCGCGCGGCCAGCCAGGATCTGGTGGCGATCACCCCGATCAAGGTCGCATGCTGGGATGGGAAGGACGTGCGTGCGCTCGTGCTGGCTGATCCCGGCCTCGCGGTCAGCGTGATCGACGTGATGGCGCGGTTCTGGGGGGTAACCATTGAGCGGCTCGATGGCCTCATCCACCAGGAGGCCCGCGGTCGCGTGCTCCGCGTCTTGGCTGAGTACGCCGACCTCCTCTTCGGCGAGCCGCCGGTGCTCCCGCGAACCCTGCTGCCTGGACTGGTCGGTACGAGCCGCGAGATGACCGGCCGTGTCCTGCGGTCCCTCGAGGCCGAAGGCGTGATCTCCCGGGTTGGGCGCCGCGGCCTGCGGCTGTTGGCGCCCGCCGCCCTCGAGGAAGCGGCGGACGCGGCGGGCGACGCATCCTGACGCCTCCGACGCGCATTGCGCCGAGGTTGCGCTTCGGGCATCGCGGAACTTGATCCTCGAACCCTAGGGGTCGATCGACCAACGTCCGCCCATGCGCGGGCCAACCCCCATGGGTGACATCCTCACGGCTGCCGTCGATCAGGCGGCTGGACCGATCTTGATCGTCGATGCCCTGGGCCGGATCACGTATGCCAACCGCGCCGCAGCGACGCTGGTCGGTCTGCCGGTCGAGCGGCTGCGTGGACGTCACTTCGCCAGCCTCCTGGCGAGCGACGAGCCGCTTGGCGACATCGAGCAGATCGCCGCCCGAGTCGCCGCCGGACAAACGTGGTCGCGGCCGA
Organism: Candidatus Limnocylindria bacterium; assembly: GCA_036380455.1. Classification (GTDB taxonomy): domain Bacteria; phylum Chloroflexota; class Limnocylindria; order QHBO01; family QHBO01; genus JACDBZ01. The sequence goes on from DASVEQ010000024.1 coordinate 7,263, forward strand.
TCCTTGGGCGCCGCCGCGACGGCTCACGGTTCCACCTCGATCTGCTCGTTTCGCCCGTGCGCGACGAGCGCGGCGCGGTGACCCACTCGATCGCGCTGCTCCGCGATGTGACCGAGGAGCGGGAGATTGCCGACGTGCTCGCCAGTGAGCTCCTCCAGCAGGCTGCGGTCGGGGCGGCGCTGGCAGGCCTTGACCCGAGCCAACCGATCGCGGTCCTGGCCGGTGAGGTGGCGAGCGCAGTCCTCGTGCTCGAGGGCGCCGACTTCAGTCGAGTGATCGCGCTCGGCGCGCGCGACCAGGGCGAGGTCCTGGCCGATCGCTCGCGAGGGCCGGCACTGCCGCGACAGCTGTGGGTTCCGCAGGCGCGTACCCGGCACTTACGCGATCGGGCCGCCGAGGGTGCGTGGGTCGAGGCTTGGGTGGCGCGCCGGGCCTATGGCCGCTACGGCCAAGAGCTTCGTGGGGCGGGCATGCGCGCCGTCGGCTTCGCGCCGCTTCGCCACGCCCGCGGGTCAATCGGCGTCCTGGCGGTCGGAACCCTCGACCCGCGTGGGGCGCACGTCCTGGAGCGGCACCTGACGGCGCTCTCCCACATCGGGGCCCTGGCCAGCGGGTTGCTGGGCCCCGGCCTCGCAGCGCACCAACGAGACGCGGACCTGCGGTCCGAGATCGAGCGGATCATCGCGGAGCGGTCCTTCGCCCCCACGTTCCAGCCGATCGTCCGCGTGGCGGACGGCGAGCCGATCGCCTACGAGGCCCTGACACGCTTCGCCGACGGCAGCCCGCCCGAACGCCGCTTCGCCGATGCGGAGGCGATCGGCCTCGGCATCGAGCTCGAAACGGCCACGCTCCGGGCGGCCGCGGAGTCGGCCGAAGCCCTCCCGCCCGATGCCCTTCTCAGCGTCAACGTTTCACCGGCGTTCGTGGTCGGCCACGGTTCGGTGACCGAGCTCGTGGCGCGTGCGTCGCGGCCGATCATTCTTGAGATCACGGAGCGCGAGCCGATCGAGGACTACGGCGCGTTTCGCGAGGCGGTGGAGGGGCTCGACGTTGCGTGCGACTGGGCGGTCGACGACGCCGGGGCGGGATACGCCAGCCTGCGGCACATCATCGAGCTCCGTCCTCGGTACGTGAAGCTCGATCGTGGTCTCGTCAACGGCATCAACGCCGACCCGATCCGACAGGCGCTTGTGGCGGGCATGCTCCATTTCGCGAGTTCGATCGGAGTTGAGATCATCGCCGAGGGCGTCGAGACCGAGGCTGAGCGGCTGACGCTACAGCAACTTGGTGTGGCGCTGGGTCAGGGCTTTCTGTTTGGGCGACCTGCGTCGGCGGGCGGCTGACTCCTTGCAGCCTCCTCGCGGCTTGGCAGACCGATCATCCGCAACGGCCGGAGACCAGGGAACTGATCACATGCGATGCAAGATGTAGTCGTGCCGGATACGCGAAGGGGGCAGTCGGCACCTGCCCGGAGTTTCGCCATTGAGAGTCTGAGTGCTGCGCGATCCGCTAGTGTCTGCCCTCCGGCTTCGCCGTGATCCGCACCCCGGGACCCGAAAGCGCCAGGAACGATGGCCAAGCGGGCGGTGGAGGAGGGTTAGCAGATCAGGCGACTGGTTCGATCCAGCTCACGCCCCCGAGATGGACGCGGGTGTGTTCCCGGATCACGACCGCCACGATCGTCACGTTGCCGCAGGTTGGGCAGCGCATGACGTCGCCCGCGCTCCGGTAGACCCGCATCGCGCCGAGGGAGTTCACCGTCCCGCACGAGGCGCAGCAGCCACGCGCGTCGGTCATCTCGCGTCCGAAGACCTCGATCAGCAGGCCGCCGAGCGCATTACCGTCCACGTGCGTTGCATCGGTCATGTCGTTCATCCTCCTGTCGGACCGAAGCGCTCGGTCAGGACGCGTGCCGGATCGTGGCCGAGCTCCACCAGGGCCGATGCGGCTGCCTCCACGAGCCCGGTCGGGCCACAGACGTAGGCCAGCGGGCGCTCGGACGGTGCCCAGGCGAGCTCGGCGAGGGTGCGGCGGTCGAGGCGCCCGGTCCGTCCAGTCCACCCATCCGGCGCCGATCGAGTAAATGTATGGGTGATCTCGATCCCGGTCGCGTCGCGGGCGACGGCGTTCAGCTCATCGGCGTAGATGACGTCCTCGCCGGAGCGCCACGACAGGAGCATGCGGACCGGGACGTCGCTTCGGGCTTGGAGCCGCGCCCGTAGCATCGCCATGAGCGGCGCGATGCCGCTGCCGCCGGCAACGAGCTGCAACGGGCCGCCGCGGCTCGGCTCCCAGACGAAGTAGCCGCCGATCGGCCCGCGCAGCTCCACGCTGTCGCCCACCTCCAGCACATCGGTCAGGTAGGGCGAGACCTCACCGTCGTCCAGGCGCTCGACGGTGATCGTCACCCGGCTGCTATCGGCAGGTGTCGCGATCGAGTACTGGCGCCCAGCTTGGTAGCCGTCCTCGGCGGTCAGGCGCACGTCGATGTGCTGGCCGGGCAGATGCCCGGTCCAGCCCGGCACGTCCAAGGTCAGGCTGCGGACGCGCGGCGTCTCGTCAATGCGATCGACGACCTCGGCGACCGCCCAGGTCAGTCGCCGGAGTACCGCTGCTCGCGCCATGGGTCGCCGTAGTTGTGGTAGCCGTAGCCCTCCCAGAAGCCTGGGGCGTCGTCGGCGCGCAGCTCGAGCGCGCGCAGCCACTTCGCGCTCTTCCAGAAGTACAGGTGCGGGACGAGCAGGCGCGCGGGACCGCCATGCTCGGGCTCGAGCGGCTCGCCGGCGTAGCGGTAGGCGACCCACGCCTTCCCGCCGGTGAGGTCGTCGAGCGGCAGGTTCGTGGTGTAGCCGCCGTACGAGTGTGCCACTGCGAAGCCGCCGCCCGTCTCGATCCCGTCGAGCAGCGTGTCGACCGGAACGCCGGTCCAGGCCGTGTCCAGCTTCGACCACTTCGTGACGCAGTGGACGTCGACGGTGGGCTCCTCCGCCGGCAGGGCCGTGAACTCCTCCCAGCTCCAGCTGCGCGGCTGGTCCACCTCGCCGACGACCTCGAGCCGCCACTCGTCGAGCCCGATACGCGGGGTCGGCCCCGCCGACAGCACCGGGAAGCCTCGCGTCACGTACTGGCCGGGCGGCACGCGGTCGCTGGGCGCCGGTGCCTGGCGACGCTGGAACCCTCGCGAGATGAAGCTCATGGCCGATGCCTCGTGCTGCTGGTCCCTACGAGTCACGTACTGGCCGGGCGGCATGCGGTCGCTCAGCGTCCGACTCGTCGCTGGGCGGGCGGGTCCTTGCTTCGACCAATTCCGCAACCCACGCTCTGAGCGGCAGCAAGTGCTCACCATAGTGCTCCGCCCCGGCCTTGCGCACCCACCAATTCGCGGCCTCACTGGGGTCGCGCAGTGCGAACCAGTGCTGGAGCATGTAGGCCCGAGCCGTGGTGGCTTGCGTCCACACCGTCTCCCACGCCGCATTCTTCATCGCAGCCAGAACGTCGGCGTTGCGCGCGTCGATATCGACGTCGTGCGGCACGTAGCCGCGGGCGGCGATGTTGGTGAGCTGCGTCGCGGCCTCCTCCAGCCATGAACCGAGGTGAGAAACGAGGTCCTTGACGCTCCAGTCCGGCTCGCGGAAGTAGCCGGGAGCAAGTCGCTCGTCGGGCGTCAGTACGTGGATGAGGGCGGTGATCTCCGACCAGCGGGCATTCTCGAGGTCGACCTCGGCAAGGTAGTCCCGCGGCACGGTCGGTGGAACCTGGTGTGACATTGGGTTCTCCTCTGGCGACCGACAGAGCCGCCTCTCGAGCGGTCGACCACGGCGCCGGTTACCGCATGGATGCTCTCGACGGCGGCCGCCAAGTCCGCGTCGAGGCCGTACCTGCGGGCGACCTCGGCGGGGATGGATAGGTCACCTTCGTTTGATACCATCCTCCCATACCGCTCAAGTGGCCCGATCCAGAGTGCCCGAGACGCGGCCGCGCGTCTCATGGACGCCGCATCGGGGACCGCATCCCGGCGGACACCCCCGCAGGTCCGGGCGCCTGACGGACGGTTGAGCGCGCGATTCCGATTATCGAAGCGGGATGCACTATGAGGGAGCGAGATGACCGAACACGTCGTCGAATTATCCCTCGCTGATGTCGAAGCCGGCGCATGAAGGCCCTGATCTTCGACCTCGACGGGACGCTGGTCGACACCGTGTATGCCCATGTCTTCGCTTGGCAGCGTGCGCTGGCCGAGGCCGGGCTGCCGATAGATGGCTGGCGCATCCACCGCCGCATCGGGATGAGCGGCGGCCTTTTCGCGCGGGCCGTTGCCCGCGAGGCGGGTCGGGCTCTCACCGACGCCGAAGCAGAATCCATCCAGCAGCGTCACGGTGCGCTGTTCCGCGAGCTGCTGCCCGAGCGCCGGCCGCTGCCTGGCGCACGCGACCTGCTCGCGTTCCTGCGGGACGAGGGTGTCCCGCACGGGATCGCCACCTCCGGTCGGCGGCCCGAGATCGACGCGTCACTCGAGGCCCTCGGTGTGCCGCCCGAGATGATCGTGGTCGAGCGCGGCGACGTGCTCCGGGCCAAGCCCGAGCCCGACCTGTTCCTGGCCTGCCAGGAGCGCCTTGGCGTCGAGATCGGCGACTGCTACGTCGTGGGCGATGCGGTCTGGGACCTGCTCGCCGCACGGCGCGCGGGGATGCTCAGCGTCGGCTTGCTGACCGGCGGCTACGGCGAGGACGAGTTGCTCGCCGCCGGTGCCTTCCGCGTCTACCGCGGCGCCGACGAGTTACTAGGCGCCATCGACGAACTCGGGATCTGATCGCGCGCGGCTCGCGGAGTCGGTCGCCACGGTTTCAGCGCCAAGCTCTGCGCGAGATGACCGGTAGCTCATGCAGCGACCAGTTTGGGCCATGTTGGCGGCACGCCCCCGGTCGTTGTCGGCGGCCTTGGTGCCGGCGACCGCGGGCGGTCCGCGCCCTACGTTAGTTTCAGAGGCGACTCTTAGGGATCGGCTCGCCTGCGCACTCCGGTGGAGTACGCCGATGGTTGGCAGATCACCACTCGCCGGCCCACACGCCGACCGGCTCGAACTCCAGCGGGACGTCGATGAGGATGATTTCGGCAGCGAGGTCGGTCGTCATCTCGAGCCGAGCCTCGCCGCTGACCTTCGCCGCATCGCCGGTCCTCAGCTCATCGCCGTTGAGCGAGACCCGGCCGTCGATCACGTACAGGTATCCGCCGCGCCCGGGGCCGAAGGAGTGCTTGAGGCGGCCCGCATCGGTCAGGCGGGAGACGAGCGCCCGGGCGTCCTGCGCCAGGTCCAGCCCATCGGTCCGGGCGGGTCCCATGATTTGGAGCCAGCGGTCGGTGCGATCCTCGATCGTGTACTGCCGCTGTTGGACGCTCGTCCGGAGGCGACGCGCGCTCGGCAGGATCCAGAACTGGATGAAGCGCATCGGCTCATCCGGCGAGCCGTTCTTCTCCGAGTGCAGGTCGCCGTCGTGGCTGAAGGTCATCACCTGCGCGGCTCCGGCCTCGAGCCGGCCGTTGTTGCCGAGGGAGTCGGCGTGGAGGAAATGTCCGGACACGACGTACGTGTTGGACTCGATGTCCTGGTGCGGGTGGAGCGGCCACTCGGCGCCGGCAACGATTCGGTCGTCGTTGAAGACGCGCAGCGCGCCGACGCCGTCGTTCTCGGGGTCGCGGTAGCGGTCGAAGCTGAAGTGCCACCGGGCGTCGAACCAGCCGCCCTGCTCGTGCCAGATGGTATCCGCCTCGCGAATCGTGACGGCGCGGCGTGGCTCTCTCACGGGCCATGAGCATAACCGACGCCAGGCGTCGCGATTGCATCTCGCCGGTGGCACGCTCAGTATCGAAGCGTTCAGCGGGGTGGTCGTGGCCATCCCGCAGCGACGGCGATCGGCAGGGAGGTGTGGCGATGACAATGATGCGTGCTCTGCGAGCTCATGCTCGAGGCGGGGCCGAACAGCTGCATCTCGAGGATGCCCCCAAGCCGGAGCCGCGAGCCGGCGAGGTGCTGGTCCGGGTCCACGCGGCCGGGATTACACCCACCGAGTTGGAGTGGAACGAGACGTGGGAAGACCGCCAGGGGCACGACCGGACGCCGACGATCCCCTCTCACGAGTTTTCGGGCGTCGTCGAGGAGCTTGGACAGGGCGTCACTCACGTCGTCGCCGGCGAGGAGGTCTTTGGACTGGTCCCGTTCGATCACGACGGGGCGGCGGCAGAGTACGTGGCGGTGCGGGCTCGCGATCTGGCGCCGAAGCCGGTCACGCTCGATCACACTCGGACAGCGGCGTTGCCCCTGTCCGCGTTGACGGCATGGCAGGCACTCACGGAGCAGGCGCACGTCGATCCCGGCGATCACGTGCTGGTACATGGAGGAGCGGGTGGGGTCGGCGGCTTCGCCGTTCAGATTGCGAAGGTGCTCGGCGCTCGCGTCTCGGCGACTGCCTCCGCCGGGGACATCGAATACGTCCGCTCGCTCGGTGCTGACATGGTGATTGATTACAAGGAGGCCCCATTCGAGGAGATCGTCAGCGTCGTCGACGTCGTGCTCGACCCAATCGGAGGGAGGACCACCGAGGCATCAGTCAATGTATTGAGCGACGGTGGCAGCATCATCAGCCTGGCTGAGCCGCCTTCGGTGAAGCTGCCGCAGGGACGCGACCTGAGCGCTCGATTCTTTATCGTTGAGCCCGAGCGCTCGCAACTTGTCGAGCTCGCCCGGCTCGTGGACGACGGCAGGCTGCGCGTGGAGGTGGCCGAGGTGTTTCCTCTTGGAAACGCCGCGGCTGCCTACGAATTCGGGCGGACAGAGCGCCGCAGTGGCAAAATCGTCGTGCAAGTCACGGCAGTAGGGCGCTAGGGGTCACCCTTCGCCGGAAGAGGCCCCGCAATCTTGGGCGGCCGCCAGCGAGGCGTCCCTGCCATCGGCTGACAGTTGGGCGCAGTTGATCTCGCGGGGTCATTCAGGCTTATGAGAGATCGCTCTGTTCACACTGACCTCGCCATCGTTGCCGCAATCCAGTCCTCGCGTCGCACGATTCGAAGTGGCCACTGGTGTTGGCCTGGCACCAGTGTCGCCCACCAGCCACGATTGACATCAGTTCGCGCGGCGTCGACGCGGACACCGCGCGAGCGTTCCGCCACAGCGCTCCTTGACCGCTAGCTGTAGTTACCAGACAGCGCCGCCAGCGGCCCCGGGCCCGTCGGTATCAGATCCCCTGCATCACATCGTGCGCACCCATGGTCGCGGGCGCGGCGCATGTTGGCAATCGTCCGGGGCGCGGAACCGACGCGGGACGGCTCCCGGAGTGGTCCTTCTGGGCTGGTGGATCTCGACGCGACGTGTGCCGCAGCGCAGAATGCCAACGGTGGACTGAACACACGATGGCAGGACGAAGCACCGTCAGCGTCCTTGCTGCCTGGACGACAACGCCCGACGCCCGATCGGGGGCCGGGGGGCTTGATGCGCCTCGCGTCCGCGGCGCGTCTGTTCGGTCGACCCTTTTCGAGGTCGTGCAGGACGCCGTGGCGGCCGCCCTGTTGATCTTGGACACTCTGCCGCGAGGCGAAGGCTCAGGAACGGCGGTGGCGATCGCCAAAGGGGAGGCGAACGACGCGTCGCTCGCGGCCGAGATGCTTGCCGCCCGTGCCGCTCCCGGCGAGATCGTGCTCACGCCGACCGCGGCCGAAGGCCTTGCCGGATGGCTGCCCGATGGGTTCGTCCTTCGAGCCGAGACGATCGATCTCGGCGACGGGGACGCGGCCGCGTTCGTCCTGCGCCGTGCGACGGATGTCGTTCCTCATGCGCTGCCGACGCCCTCGACGCGTCTCATCGGACGAGGTGATCAGGTGCGGGGTGCCCGCGAACTGCTCCACGCTGAGCGATTGGTCACCCTCACGGGCCCGCCCGGCAGCGGCAAGACGCGGCTCGCGGTCGAGATCGGTCTCAGCGCCCTCGGCACCTTCGCGGACGGGGCCTGGTTCGTACCGCTGGCGCCGATCCAGCATGCCGACCTGATCGCGACTGCCGTAGCCGAAACGCTGGGGTTGAAGGAGGACGCCACGACGTCGATGGAGGACGTCATCGGTCACCATCTGGCGGCGCGCGAGATGCTTCTCATCCTCGACAACTTTGAGCACGTCCTCGCTGGATCGAGGACGTTGGCGTCCTGGCTGGCCGCGGCCCCGCGGTTGCGGATCGTCGTCACCAGCCGCGCCCCAACACACCTCTCTGGAGAGCGCGAGTACCTCGTTCCGCCACTGTCGGTGCCGGCCGATCCGGACGACCCTGCTGCCGCCGCAACCGAGTCCGTCCAGCTGTTCGTGGATCGCGCGCAGGCGGTCGCTCCAAGCTTCGCCTCCGACCGAGATTCGCTGCCGGAGATTGCGCGGATCTGCCACCGCCTAGACGGTTTGCCGCTGGCGATCGAGATTGCAGCCGCGCGCGTCAAGGTGTTGCCTGTCGCCGCCATTGGAAGGCGACTCGATGAGAGCCTCGAGCTGTTGACCAGCTCGGCTCCGGACGTGCCGGACCGCCATCGCTCGCTCACCGCTGCGGTCTCGTGGAGCTACGGGCTGCTTTCCCCCATCCACCAGGCGGCATTTCGACGCCTTGCCATCTTCCGCGGCGGATGGGACCTCGAGGCCGCCGACGCGGTGACACTGGCGTCCGCCGAGCTCTCAGCGGACACGCTCGACCTAATGACCCTGCTACTCGACGAGAGCCTGATTCGTCGTCAGCCGGACATCGCCGGCGAGCCTCGCTTCGAGATGCTCGAGACGCTCCGCGAATTCGGCCGCGAGCGCCTGGTGGAGGCAGGGGAGGCGGATGCGGTCGCCGAGCGACATGCGCAGTGGTTCCTCGGCCGGGCCGAGCGGGCTGAGCCGCTGCTCACCGGCAGAGATCAGCGCAAGTGGCTGGACCGACTCGACCGGGATGCCGACAACCTGCGCGCATCGCTGCGCTGGGCAATCAACCATCGACACGCGGAGCTCGGGATGCGTCTCGGGGCGGCCCTGTGGCGACTCTGGCACCTTCGTGGCCACATCAGCGAGGCGCGCCAGGTCATGGACGAGCTCCTGGCGCTCGACGCGGAGGTGCCGCCCCTGGTACGAGCCCGCGCGCTCTCCGCCGCCGGCAGCCTTGCCTATTGGCAGTACGACCAAGTCGAGACCACGAGGTTGTATGAAGCATCCCTGACGCTTCGGCGCGCCGCCGGAGACCCCGCCGAGCTGGCCAGCGGGCTGTACGACCTCGGCACGGCCCTCAACCTGCCGGGCCCGACGGCGAACCGACAGCGGGCCCGCCAGCTCGAGACCGAGGCGCTCGACCTGTACCGGTCGCTGGGCGACAGCCTCGGAGAGGCGCGACTCGTGTTCGCGCTCGGCGCCAACTCGTACTTCAGCGGGGACCACGAGAGCGCCCTGCGGGAGCTGGCGCACAGCGCGGAGCTGTTCCGCTCGCTCGACGACCGGTTTGGGCTGGCGTGGGTGCTCGACATGATCGGGCTGGCTGCATTTGCCGTCGGCCGGCTCGAGGTAGCCGGTTCGAGTTGGCGAGAGGCGCTGCAGAGGTTTGGCGCTGCCGATGACGAATCGGGCATCGAGGCCGTCCTCCGGCACCTCGCGCAGCTTGCTCGGCAGCGTGGAGATGAGGGTCGCGCTATCCGCCTGGGCATCGCGGCCGCACGGGCCCGTGGGACCAGCGAGAGCGCGCTGGGGGCACCGCTGAGCTCCGGCATCGAGGACGGCGAGGCCGCCGGAGACCGATCGGCTCGAGTCCGAGGGCTGACTGCCCAGGAGCTTGACGCCGCCCGCCAGGAGGCTGAGGCGATGTCCACCGCTGAGGCGGTCGCCTACGCGCTCGAGCCCGAGGCGCTGCCAGCGGCGGGCGCGTTCGCCCAACTGCGCGTCTTCGCCCTTGGACCGATGCGCGCGGAGCGCCAGGGAGTGCCGATCCGGAGCTGGGGCGGCGAGAAGGCCGGCTCGCGTCAGGCCCAGGCCATCTTCGCGTTTCTGTTTGACCGAGGCCCAAAGGGCGTCACCAAGGATGAGGTGACGGACCTGCTCTGGCCGGACCTACCGATCCAGCGCGGTGACCTCGCGTTCCATCGGACACTCAGCGGGCTGCGATCCGTGCTGGAGAAGTGGCGGGAGCCACATACCGCGATCGAGTACGAGGGCGGCCGCTACCGGCTGAACTCCGCGCTGGTGGCGTGGAGCGACGTCAACTCGTTCGAGGAGGGGCTGGACGCCGCGGCCCATGGCGGACGAGAGGCGATCCGGCTCCTCCAAGAAGCGTGCAACCTCTACCGCGGCGATTTCTTTGACGACTGTCCCCTTTACGGCGACTCGATGCACGTCGAGGAGCGGCGCACGTACCTGCGGGGCCGTTTCGAGGATGCGCTCCTGCTCCTTGCCGACCGCCACGCCGAAGTCGGAGACGCCAACGCGGCCGCCGGTCGCTACCGCCAAGCGTTGACTGTCAACCCGGAAAGCGTGCGGGCGCGCTTAGGTCTGGATCGGCTCAAGGTCTGAGGCTCATCCAGCCTCTGACCATCGCACTTGGCTTGTGCCGGCTGCGTGGCGCCAGGCGTAGCCGAGGCCGATGAGCAAGGGAATCGTCTCCAGGACGTTGTACAGGAGATGGAGATCCGCTCGGGCCAGCGGCAGCCCATTGCCGAGGAGGCCGCCCATGGCAAGCAGTCCCGGGCTACCCTCGACGCCAGTAAGCAAGTACGTGGCGATGAGGAAGGTGTGCTCGAAGAGATGCCAAGCGGCCAATGGCGCCGTCACCCAGAGCCATCGGTTCTCTGGCCGGCCGACCAGCAGCACCACGACGGCCACGAGCACCCAGCTGTTCCAGATGAAGTGGACCCACTCGATGTCCAAGGCGCCGAAGATGCCGTGCGCGTGCTCGCGGGTCAGGCCCAGCAACCGTAGTTGGACGATCTGGACGACGTGCTCCCCGACGTGGCCGGCCTGGGTCACCGCCAGCACGAGGTAGAACGCCAACCAGGCGCCGGCCGCGCGCCACGTTGTTCGCACCATCTCGGCCACCAGCGGCAGCCACGGGAGCGTGCCGGCCACGCCCACGACCCAGATCGGAGCCGCGATGGCCCCTGCCGCGAGGATGGCGGCGGCGGACAACAGGAGAGTGACGGCGACGCGCCCGGCCATGCGCCGCAGTTGCAATGGCTGTGTCTGGATCACTTCGCCGCACCTCCGGTCGGTGGATGGAGGGGTGGATCCGTATGGGACCCACCCCATTCAGCTTCGGTGCCGCTAGGCCGCCGGACCGAAGATGGCGACCCACCAGAATGGCGCCGTTCCGACCGGTGTCGAGATCGAGGCCGGCAACAGCTCGGGGGTCAACGCCCCGTGCGGCGCCACCGCCAGGTGGATCTCGGCACCGGCGAGGTTGAAGCCCGCGTCAAGGGCGGTCTGGATACTCTCCGCGTTCATGCCCCCGAAGAGCTGGCTGCCGGTGTCGACGTGGCCGGCCAGGTTCAGCTTCGGTCCGCCGACGATGTGGCCACCGCCGTTGAACGCCCCGGCATAGACCCGATTCGCCACGTCGTTCGAGGCGAATAGATCTCCCCCGTCGCACGGGGCGGTGCACGCTCCGGGGTTGAAGAAGATGAAGACCCACAGGCTGTAGGCCTCAGGAGGGCCGACCTCGGTGGTGCCGGTTGTTCCTGGGCCTCCGGGGTACGCGTAGCTGCCTGGCTCTGGCGTGGGCATGGAGAGCGATGCGGTCACTCCGCTCGGGGTACGCAGGATGCCCGCCCCATTGGCGACCACCACTTGCCTTACGCCGTCCACCAGGCCAGCCGCGGTGATATCGGGGCTCATCACGTTGGCCTGCTCCCAACGGGCAGCGACTGCCACACCGCTGAGAGCCAGCAGCAGCGCCACGGCGCTGACGATGCTCAGGATTCGCGTCCGCATTGCCTTCTCCTTAGCGTTGATCTGGGTGAAGAAATCGCTCGGGCATCCGGATCCGGCGACACTATGCTGCCAGCCCACTACGGATCCACTCGGGTCCGGTCCACCGCAGTGGTCTTGGGGTCCACACCAATGCGCGCCCGGTATGAGGTGTCCGGGCACTCCCGCGGGTTCAACCCTCGTGTCGTCGAGAGCAGGGCTGAGCGCGGCTAGCTTCATCATGCTGTGAAGGCCGCTGACGAGCTCGGCTCGGCGCTCACGCGGACCGCACAAATCGCCGCCGCGATCCACTCCTTGCGTCGCACGATTCGAAGAGGCCACCGGTGTTGGTCTGGCTCCAGTGTCGCCCACCAAGCCCTTAGTCGATTAGAAGGCAAGCGTCCAGCGGCTCTCCGACCGGATCGCATCGGCCACGAGCGCACTTTACGGCTGTCTGCAAGCGGGGCGGCTACTCGCGGAGGGCGAATGCCCGTGCTCCGAGGAGCACGACCCCCACGACGGCGAGGAGAAGAGCTGCTGCTCGTTTTCATGCCCTGACGCTACGCGCGGGGGACTGCGGTCTGACTGCCGCTCGGCTCGTGTGTCCGAGAGGAGGGCCGGCGGCGGCACGCACTCGGCCGGCGCGGTGCCACGGGTGATGGCGCAGAGACGAGCTCAGCATTGTCGCTACCGGCTGATCGGCACCTCGGCACGGGCGGGCCACGCTTCATCGCTGCCAGCGAACTCGGCGCGCAGGGCACCGCGCGACACGGCCACCGGGTCGATGGTCAGCTGGTACCGGCCGTCACGGTCGGTGGTCGCCGTCCCAAGCGGGACCACCGCCGCAGCAAGCGGAATGAGCTGTCGCGTCAGCTCCGCATGCCCGTCGTTGAAGATGATGGAGAAGTAGCCGCTGCCCAACGATTCGGGCGCCACGCGCGCCACGAACGTGACCATGTACGACGCGCCGCCCGTGACCGCGAAGCGCGGTGAATTGGCGGCCGCGTCCTGCCCGGGTTCCGCGCTCACGTGCAGGCCTTCGGCATCAGCCCAGTTCGGCGCCGTACCCCAGATGGCCCAATCGGCCGATCCCGTCGCCAGGTCAGTGCTCGGGATCGGGACCTCGTACGGCTGCTGGGCATCGTGGACCCAACCCTCCGCATAGCGCACCGAGGCAAGCGTAAACTGACTCCGCCCTTGGCAGGCGCACTCGGTGTTCACCCGATAGCCGACGTCGGCGAGTCCGGCTCCGGACGGGGCGGTCCCGGACACGGTGTACTCGTGCCACAGCCCTGGGCCGTCGGTGGGCACGACCGACACGGTCACCTCGCGAGCCGCCAACGGTGAGCCGTCGCCGCCGGTCAGGCGTCCGGTCGCGAGCGACCCGGCGTCGAGCTCCACCGTCAGCTGGGTCCGCGGCCGAAGGTAGCGAGGGATGATGGCGGTGAAGGCATCCGCGTAGGTCTCCGGCAGGATGCGCTGCGGGTACGGGTGCCACGACTGGAAGATGGCGTGGTCAGGACGCCCCCCGAGCAGCTCGTACCTGGTGAACCGATCCTCCACGCGACCGAGCCACACCGCGTCCGAACGGTCCTCCCAGTTCCCGAAGTAGATCATCCCAATCTCGATGCCCCGTCTTCGGAGGAACGTCTCGATCTCGAGCGTGGCCTCCGGCCAGTCCGGGCGCGCGAAGTTGAGGTCGAGGTGGAAGAAGTCGAGGTCCTCTCCTGCCGCCGACCGGTAGGCATCGACCCAGCGCTCGACCTCCGCCACTTCATTGGCCGCCGTCTCGATACTGCCGATGACGATGTCGGGGAAGCGCTCCCGGATGGCGGCGGCATACTCGGCCACGCCCTGTGCCGCCTGCTCTGGCGAGAGGCCGCAGCCGTCGGGCGCCGGGCCGAGGACCCCCGTGTCGTACGGGTGATCGAAGGCGACGTAGCGAACGACCGCGCCCGCCTCCTGCAGGCGTCGGGTGATGCGCCGGCCCTCGTCCAGCCAGGCGGCGCAGTCGCTGCCGTAGCGCAGCGGGCTGGCCTCGAAGCCGATGGCGATGCTCCGCCGGTTAAGGTCGCCGACGACGCGGCGCAGCTCATCGTCGGTCGCGGCTCCGGCCACCCAGCCGCCGTACAGCTTGAAGACGTGCATCGCGTCGGCCGCGTGCTCCCATGGCGCGTCCTCCTCGAACAGGGCCATGAAGTCCGGCCCGCCGTTGAACGGCCGACTGGCATCCGGTGGCGACGGATCGAGTGGTGAGAACCAGATCTGTGGCCGAGCGGACAGATCCTTGACTACCGGCTCGGGCGTGGGCTCGGGGGTTGGCGGCGGCGTTGGGCTCGCCTGCGGCAGCGGGGTCGCGACCGCACTCGGCACCGGCGAGCTCGTGCATCCGGCGAGCGCCAGGAAGAGCAGCCCGGCCGCGACCAGGGAAGCATGCCTGTCAATCGCGGATTCACGCTTCTGCGTGGCTGCCGGGTGCCTTGCCCGACAGGGTGCGCAGCGCGAATACCGCCCCGACCAGCAGGACACCGCCGCCGATGAGGAGCGTCCAGGCCACGCCCATCGACAGTTGCGCGAGTGCCACGAGGAGCGCCAGAGCCCCGACGACGCCAATCAGGTAGGCAGCGATCCGCCCGAGCCGGATGCCGAACGAGTGCTCCCGAACGAGACCGATGCCGGCGATGAGCGGAAGGAGAGCGATTGCCGCGCCGACGATCACGAACGGCCATTCGGCGATATCAATGCGGGCGCCGGGCTGCGTCAGCTTCGCAATCAGCCACTGCCCGAGCAGGAGCACGGCACCCAGGCTGACCAGCGCAAAGAACCCGGCGGTGCCGAGTACGGCGGACGAGGACCGTCCGGTCAAGGGGTCCGCCACCGAGCTCGCCGTCCGACGGCGCGCGCTAGGACGAGGATGCCCATGACCACGCCGATGACGGCGGTGCCGATGCTCAACGGAGGCGGAACCGGTGCCGGCCCAGGCGTGCTGAGCGCGACGTACGCGAGAAGGCCGAGCGTCGCGGCCCAGGCGCCGGCGCCGATCCAACCGCCTTTCACATCGTTCCAGACTGCACGGGCGGCCAACCCGACGCCGGCGCCGAGGCCGAGATCACGACGCCCACGGCCGTGCTGGTCTCCCACCCGGGTGCGGCACCCCGCTCCTCCCAGCGCAGCGCAACGCGGTCCGGGTAGCGCTCGACCGCACGGTGCACCAGATCGACGACGTTCGCCGCCGTTCGCTGGCGGCGAGGCGAATCGGTTCGCCCAGCTGCACGTCATACGGTCCCATGGCTTCTCCCAGTCGCCCTCGCCCAGCTGGCGTGGGTCGCTCCCGCCACTCTGGCGCGCCCCACCTGCGGCGTGACTGCGGCTCGCAGCGGGGTGGGTGCCTCCCGGCGGCGGCCTGCAGCTGGGCGCAACTGCAAGGCCGGAATGAGCGCGACGGGACCAGCGGTGGACACCTCGCCTTGGGCGATCGCCTCCGCCCGACGGAAGCAGCGACGTGCCGCGGTCATCTCGCCGTCTGCCTGGCGCAGCCCGCCGAGCTCCACGAGCGCGTCGATAACCGTCGAACGGAGGAGGGAGCGCGTCGGCTCCACAAATCCGCTGTCGCCGTAGTACGGGCAGTCATCGAGGTAGTCGCCCCGGTAGAGGTCGACGGCAGCAAGTAGATCCCGTGCCCGCCGCTCAGGGTCGGTGGCCGGCTGCTCGACCAGCCCCTCGAAGGTGGAGACATCGATCCAATCAACCAGCCCGTCGTCTAGTCGGTACCGGTCTCGCTCAAAGCAGATGACCGGACCCAAGCCGTGGCTGACCATCGTCTGCCGCAGGCCGAGCAGGGTGCGGTGAAATGCCAGATCGGCGCGATCGCATGCGACGTCGGGCCAGATCAGATCGAGAATCTCGTGCTTTGAGGCGCCCGTCTGTCCGCGGTCCAGCAGGAAGGCGAACACGCCGACCGCCTGGCGGGCACCGGCCTTTTCTCCACCCAGTTGCCGGAGGACGACCCCGTCAAGCTCGATGCGCAGCGGCCCAAGGGCGTGAACTCGAAGGCCGGCCGTCGGAACTGAGGGCGCCGCATAGCCCCGATTGTCTCGGTGCCGCAACGCGAGCATGGCAGCCATTGGCTCAATTTCCTCCTGGTAGTCGGCATCTCCTGCGCGGAAGGCGTCTCAAGGACAGGGTCCGGCCTCGAGGCCAACGCCGGCATCTAGAGAACTCCATAGTTCCGAATCGGAAGCGTCGCGTGCAGGCTCGCCCGAGCGGCGTGTCGGCGGCCACGCTCCAGCGTGGGGACACCCGGCCGACTGGACCAGGTAATCCGTCAGCCGCCAATGCCGTGGGAATGAACGGCAGGCCGAGGCTCGCTAACTGGCCCCGATGAGGTTGATGGCTGTTGAGCGAGACCATCGCTCGGCTTGCCGTCTCAGAAGCCAGTGGGGTCGTCCCGCGGGCCGCATCGCCAGGACGCTATTACTCGACGGGCTGCTGCCTCGGTGTGGTAGCGCCGACCTTCCAGCGAGATCAAGGCGTTCAGACCTCGAGTCATCGGGCGTATTGATGAGCGACCGCGGCCGCCTCAGTGCGACTCCGAACGGCCAGCTTGCTCAGGATGTTCGAGACGTGGACGCCTGCGGTGCCTTCGGTGATGAACAGCTCCTCGGCGATCTCCCGATTTGTGTGCCCCACGGCTACGAGGGCCAACACATCTCGTTCGCGTGGCGTGAGGCTTCCGTAGCGTTCAACTGTCGTGTGTGGATCAGCCGCTTTCCGTCCGGACCGCCGATACGCCAGGCCCGCACGACGGCCGGTCGCGCGGACGAGCTTCTCGAGGGGCAGGGCGCCGAGGTTCGTTGCGATCTCGTGCGCCTCGCGCAGGGCCCCATCGATCTCGGCGGCGGATGCACCAGCCGTCAGGAATGCCTCGCCCAGGCGGTGTAGCGAGTACGCCGCTTCATAGGGCCACCCCATCTCACGATAGAGAGCCGCGGCGTTGGTCCAGTGCTCGACGCTCGGCTCCAGCCATACCCTGGAGAGCTCGGCTCGGATGCTGGCGATGTCCGCGCGCAGTCTCACATGGGTAGCGACCGACAGGGCACGCTCTGACACGGCGAGCTGCCTCTGGGCGATGGCGGTACCGCGCACTTGGGCTGCGGTGCCCTCCTCTTGGTTCTCTGAGGTCGCCGCGATCTCAGCCTCGATCCGCAGCGCGATCAGGCAGTGATCGGCGTCGTCGTCATCGCCAATGACCTCTCGGTGCTCTTGAAGTGCGGCGCGCGCCTCTGCCAGCTCGCCGCGCGCAAGGTGGATCTCGGCACGCAGCCGGGGGCCTTGCACCTTGTCAGGGTCACTCCTGGCGCGGATGAGGTCCGTGAACTGATCGGCGATCGATGCTGCGCTCGCGAACCGACCGCTGAGCAGCTCGAGCCGAGCCTCGAGGATGAGCGCCCAGAGGTGAGCACCGTCCGCCTCGTCCTCAGACATCAACCGCTCCGCGACCTGCCGGCACATACGGAATTCGCCCGACTTCAGTAGGATCCTGCCGCGCTCGGCCTCCAGGGCGCGCCGGTACCGGGCTAGGGCACCCAGTTCTCTCAACGCCCCCTCGGCCCGAGAGACCACGGACAAGGCCTTGCCGGTATTCCCTGTCTCGGTGAGCGCCCATTCCGCCAGGAAGGTCATCTGGGTCACGACGGCGGGCTCCCGCGTGGTGATGGCGATGTGGAACGCTTCTTCGGCCAGGGACGTGCCGGCCGCGAAGTCCCCCCGCTGAAGTGCGGCGTAACCAAGCACGCCCAGCACCCGGGCGCGAGCTACGTCATCACCCGCTGCCTTGGCCGCTTCGAGGGCGACTGCGGCGCGTTTCAGTGCCTCTTCGGGATCGTACTGGGTGCTCAGCAGGAAGTCCGCCTCCTCTGCCAGCACCCGGGCGCGAAGCCCAGCCGGCGCGTCCACCGGCATCAGCCTCACGGCACGCTGGATCGCCTGCCCCGCGAGCAGGGTCTCGCCCGCGACGGCACAGTGGAGGTACAGTTGCTCTTCCAACTCGATCCGATGTAGCACGTCGTCCTCGACCTCGCGCAGTGCTTCTTCGATGAACGCCACCGCCCGGCGAGGATGCTCGCTCAATGCGGCCGCATCGGCCGCCTCCCGAAGCAAGGTGGCACGCGCGACCGCTTCAGGGCTTGCCCGCTCGATCGTCCAGAGCTCCAGCGCGGTGCTGAAGAGCGCGAGTGCCTGCGAGAACGCGTAGACCTCCATCGCCGCCCGAGCCGCCACCACAGTCGCCGCAAAGGCGCGATCATCTTCGCGCGCCAGCAGCCAGTGTTCGGCCAGCTCGGCAGCGCCCGCTGCCGGCTCGGCAGCCGCCAGATCGGTTCGCTCGCTCAGGACGGTCGCGTAACGACGGTGGAGCTCGATCCGTCGCCGGGGAAGCAGATCCTCGTGAATGGCCTCCTGGACCAGGGCATGTCGGAATCGGTAGCCCACGTCATCTGGCACGATCACCCCCATGCCGGCGATCTCGGCTAACAGGGGCAGCAGTTCGGTCTCGTCGCGGTCCGCCACCGCGGCCAGGAGCGCATGCGTGACGCGCAGGCCGGCCGCGGCCATCACCTCCGCCAGCCGGTGCGCGCGGGGAGAGAGGCGTGCGGTGCGCGAGAGCAGGACCTCGCGGAGGCTATTCGGCAGTCCGGTCATCTCGGCGTCGCTGGCAACCAGCTCCTCGACGTAGAACGGGTTGCCCTCCGACCGCCTGAAGATTCGGTCGAGCAGCTCTCGCGTGGGACGGAGGCTGGAAATTGCCTCCATCTGCGCCGCCACCTCGTCACGGGTGAACGGCTGGAGGCTGACCTCCTCCACGCCTGGCAGGCGCCTGACGGCGGCGAGCCACGCGGTGAGCGGGTGGCGACGGTGCAGCTCATCGGCGCGGTAGCTGGTCAGCAGCATGACGGGCTCACTGGCCAGGTTCCGAGCCAGGTACTGAACCAGATCCAGCGACGCCGGATCGGCCCAGTGCAGGTCCTCGACGATCAAGGCCACCGGCCGCCGTCGGCTGAGCGTCGCCAACAGCTCGAGCACGCCCTCGAAGAGCCGGTTCGGCGCGAAGTCGTCGATCCTGCCCTGCCCCGCTTCAGGCCCTCCCAGCTCGGGGATGATCTTGGCCAACTCCGGTCCCCGGGCGCGGCGCAGCTTCAGCGCTTCGCCCGGGTGCAACAGATCGGGGATGGGACGCAGCGCCTGGACGAAGGCCCCGTATGGGAACTGGGCGGCGCCCAGCTGCATGCACGTCCCGCTGAGCACGGTGCCGCCCTCGCTGGCCACACCGCTCGCGAACTCCTCGATGAGCCGCGTTTTCCCGACGCCGGCGTCTCCGCCGAGCAGCACCATCTGGCTGCCGTCGCCACCGAGTGCGCGGAGGAGACCCCGGAGCCGCTCAAGCTCGAGTGACCGTCCGACGAGGAGGGGGCTCGAAAGCCGCGGCACGTCGTCGATCATACGCGCCGCGGTCTGCGGTGGCCGTCCGGGTGGCATCGTCGCTACCGCGAGTCGCCGATGTGCAGCAGCCAGCGCAGTCGACGGCGTGAATGGGCACCTTCGACGCGCTGCCTCAGCACCTCGTAGTCGGTGTCGTCGAGGCCAGCCCTTGGCACAGTCTCGACTCGCCGGACTTCGGTATCTGTCCCATGCCGCTCATGCCCACGGAGGCATCGCCCGAGATCGGCGGCGTAGAGTCCAGCCGCGGCAGCAACCGACTCGGAACTGAGATGGGTGCGAATCTGCTCCACGATGCCCTCCTGATCGTTCGAACGGAATGTTGGCCTTCGGAAAGGCTGGACGGGTCGACCGGCCCGGGCATCTCGAACACTCCATACGTTCTTCGTCACGGAGTGAGGGCACGAGCCGCTCTCAGGCGCGAACGAACTCGACGTAGCCCACCAGTCGTCGGTACCCGAGCCGAGCGTTGATCGCGCGCATGCGCCCGTTCCGTGCGTGGTTATTAGTGCGAACTTCCGCCACGCAGGCCTCCTTTGCCAGCCGAAGGGCCTCGACCTTGACGACCAGGCCGAGCTGTTTCCCGCGGTACGCCGCCAGGACGCCGGTCATGTGGTTGAAGCCTGTCCCGTCAGGGCTGACGGTGACGTAGCTGAGAGCCACCGGCGCCGCGCGATCGAAGGCGATCACCAGTAGGTCGGGCCGCGCGTGGGGCGCCTCGAGCCAGCCGGCCACCCATTCCGCGTACGTGGCAGGGTATGTGTCCTCGACGCTCGGCACGTCGGCGCTCAGTGCGGTCGACAGCGCGTGCACGCGTCGACGAAGCTCCGGCGAATCCTCGGCGGCCAGCGAGGCGAACCGGATCCCGCGCGCGACGGCGGCTGTACGGGCATCTGCGTTCAGGGCCGGATCGAAGCCACGCAAGTCCAGCACCGATTCGAAGACGCGATCCCGCTCGCGGAAGGCGTGGCGCGCCGCGAACGAGAGAGAGCTCTCGGCGGCCTCCGAGACGAACGCCCAGATCGGCAGATCCGATGAGCCCTTGGACCCGAGTGCCGCCTCAAAGAGCCGGCTACCGACCCCCTGGCGGCGATGAGGAGGGTCGACCTCCAGGTTCAGG